>JAIXWZ010000193.1 GCA_027491035.1 Comamonadaceae bacterium
AAGCTCGAGCCCGTCGTGGTCGATCCGGCCTCCAACTGGCCGCTGTTTGCCGAAAAAGCCAAGCAGCTGCTCACCCAGGACAAGGTTGCCGTGGTCTTCGGCTGCTGGACATCCGTGAGCCGCAAGTCGGTGCTGCCGGTGTTTGAAGAGCTCAACGGCTTGCTGTTCTACCCGGTGCAGTACGAAGGCGAGGAGCTGTCCAAGAACGTGTTCTACACGGGCGCGGCGCCCAATCAGCAGGCGATCCCGGCAGTGGAGTACCTGATGAGCAAGGACGGCGGCGGGGCCAAGCGCTTCGTGCTGCTGGGCACTGACTATGTGTATCCACGCACAACCAACAAGATCCTGCGCGCCTTCCTCAAGAGCAAGGGCGTGAAGGACTCGGACATTGATGAGAAATACACCCCGTTTGGCCACAGCGACTACCAGACCATCGTGGCCGACATCAAGAAGTTCAGCCAGGGCGGCAAGACCGCGGTGATCTCGACCATCAACGGCGACTCGAACGTGCCGTTCTACAAGGAGCTGGGCAACGCCGGCCTGAAGGCCAAGGACGTGCCCGTGGTTGCCTTCTCGGTGGGCGAGGAAGAGCTGCGTGGCGTGGACACCAAGCCTCTGGTGGGGCACCTGGCCGCCTGGAACTACTTCATGAGCATCAAGAACCCGGCCAATGACGAGTTCACCAAGAAGTGGGGGGCCTACGCCAAGGCCAAGAACATCGCCGGCCACAAAGACAGGCCACTGACCAACGACCCGATGGAGGCCACCTACATCGGCATCAACATGTGGAAGCAGGCCGTCGAAAAAGCCAAGTCCACCGATGTCGACAAGGTCATCGCCGCCATGGCAGGCCAGACCTTCAAGGCGCCATCGGGCATCACCTCCAAGATGGACGAGAAGAACCACCATCTGCACAAGTCGGTGTTTATTGGGGAAATCAAAGCCGACGGCCAGTTCAGTGTGGTCTGGAAGACCCCAGGGCCCGTCAAGGCGCGCCCCTGGTCTCCGTTCATCGAGGGCAATGACAAGAAGAAGGACGAGCCCGCGAAGAAGTAAGTTCTCGGGGCAACCCAGTGCGCATGGATCGGCAAGGCTGCCGGTCCATGCGCCTGAGGCAGCACAGAGCATGCTGCCCCCCCGGGCTGGCCCGTACAGGGTTCGCTCCGACTCCAACTGCCAGCGAGCACCCCTGCTTTTTATGCCCACACGTTTTCTCAGCATCATCGCCTTGCTGCTCGGTGGCCTGTGCCTCGGCGGCCCGGCCCTCGCCTTGACCGAGCAAGAGGCGCTGGCCATGACGGTGGGCGAATCGGACGCACGAATTGAAGCCATCAACCAAGCGGTGGCCAAGGCAGACGACAAAACGGTTAACTTTCTGCAGGCACTGGCCGACGACGCAGTCAAGATTGCCGGCCAGAAGGTGCTGATCGTCCGTGGCGACCAGATCAGCGACCCGGTCACCGGCGCCGCGCTGGCGCTGCCCGAGGGCGCCGAAGATGTGGTGAGCAACAACCGCATGCGCAGCGAGATCGACAATGCGCTGGCCTCACTGAAGCTGCTCTCGCCAGACCCCAAGGTGCGCAGGCAGGCCATCAAGGCGCTGCAAGGCGAGGTCGATGCCAGCAAGCTGCCCCTGCTCGACAAGGCTTGGAGCGCAGAGCCCGATCCCGAACTCAAAAACCAGTTGTCACTGCTGCGCGCCAGTGTCTTGCTGGACAGCGCGCAGCAAGCTCAGCGACTGCAGGCCGCAGGCCAGCTGGCGGCCGGTCGCAGCCCTGCCACCCGAACCGTGCTGATCGAGCGCCTGAAGATCGAGGACGACGCCCAGGTCAAGGCGGCGCTGCAGTCGGCGCTGAGCACGGTCGAGGCCTCATTGGTCTGGGGCGAGCGGTGGGCGGTGGTGTTCTCCGGGCTGAGCCTGGGCTCGATCTTGTTGCTGGTGGCTCTGGGCCTGGCCATCACCTACGGCCTGATGGGCGTGATCAATATGGCGCACGGCGAGCTGATGATGATCGGCGCCTACGCCACCTTTGTCGTGCAAGGGGTGTTCCAAAAATTTTTCCCGGGCGCCTTTGACCTCTATCTGCTGGCAGCCGTGCCCGTGGCCTTCTGCGCGGCTGCGGCCATGGGGGCGCTGCTCGAGCGCGGCGTGATCCGATTCCTGTACGGCCGGCCTCTGGAGACCTTGCTGGCCACCTGGGGCATCAGCCTGGTGCTGCAGCAAGGCGTGCGCAGCGTCTTCGGCGCGCAAAACGTGAGCGTAGAAAACCCGTCGTGGATGAGTGGCGGGGTGCAGATCATGTCCAATTTGCAGCTGCCCTGGAATCGGCTGATCATCGTGGCCTTTGCCCTGGGCGTGCTCTTGGCCGTGGCCCTGCTCATCAGCCAAACCCGGCTGGGTTTGTTCGTGCGCGGCGTGACGCAAAACCGGTCCATGGCCGCTTGCATGGGGGTCAACACCGCCCGCACCGACACCTACGCCTTTGCGCTGGGCTCGGGCATTGCCGGCCTGGCCGGTTGCGCGCTCAGTCAGATCGGCAACGTCGGCCCCGATCTGGGCCAAGCCTACATCGTCGACGCCTTTATGGTGGTCGTGGTCGGCGGTGTGGGGCAGCTGGCCGGTACGGTGTATGCCGCCCTGGGACTGGGCGTGCTCAACAAATTTCTTGAAGGATGGACTGGCGCCGTGCTGGCCAAGATCGCCGTTCTCGTGCTCATCATCGTGTTTATTCAGAAGCGACCGCAAGGCATCTTTGCCATGCGCGGGCGCAGCGCCGAGGCTTGACCATGACGACCCAGCCCGCCTGCCTGCCGACCCCGCAGCCGCTGCTCAGCCGCACAGGCTGGGCGCTGTTTCTCAGCGCTGTCGTCGCGATCTGCGCGATCGCGCCCCTGCTCAATCTGGCGCTGCCGCCGGACAGCCCCTTGCACATGAGCGACTATCTGGTGGCGCTGCTGGGCAAAATCATGTGCTACGCCATCTGCGCGCTGGCCATGGACCTGATCTGGGGTTACACCGGCATCCTGAGCCTGGGCCACGGCCTGTTCTTTGCGCTTGGCGGCTACGTGATGGGCATGTACCTCATGCGCCAGATCGGCCGCGACGGCAACTACAAGAGCGACCTGCCCGACTTCATGGTGTTTCTGGACTGGAAGGAGTTGCCCTGGCACTGGGCGCTGAGCGACAGCTTTGTCGCCACCCTCATTTTGATTGTGGCGGTGCCGGGCTTGGTGGCCTTCGTCTTCGGCTACTTCGCCTTTCGCTCGCGCATCAAGGGGGTCTACTTTTCCATCATCACGCAGGCGCTGACCTTCGCGCTGATGCTGCTGTTCTTTCGCAACGAAACCGGCTTTGGCGGCAACAACGGCTTTACCGACTTCAAACGCATCTTGGGAATGCCGCTGGCAACGCCTGAGATGCGCATGAGCCTGTTCGTGATGACCGGGCTGAGCTTGTTGGGCTTTTATCTGATGGCGCGTTACCTGGTGTGCAGCAAGTTCGGGCGGGTGCTGCAAGCCATCCGCGATGCCGAAGGCCGGGTGATGTTCAGCGGCTACAACCCGCTGGGCTACAAGCTCACCATCTGGGTGATCTCAGCGGTCATGTGCGCGGTGGCCGGCGCCTTGTATGTGCCGCAGGTGGGCATCATCAACCCCAGCGAAATGAGCCCCGCGCAATCGATCGAGATCGCCATCTGGGCTGCAGTGGGCGGCCGGGCCACTTTGATCGGCCCCATCGTGGGCGCGTTTGCAGTCAACGGCGCCAAAAGCTGGCTGACCGTGGCAGCGCCGGAGGTCTGGCTTTACTTCCTGGGCGCGCTTTTTATCGCCGTGACCCTGTTTTTGCCCGGCGGCATCATGGGGCTGCTGCGCAATCCGCGCTCGCTACTTCGCGCCTGGCAACAGCGCCGCAAGGGACTCTGAGATGACGCCAGACCTGCAGCAATCAGGGGCCCAACGCCTGCTGGGGTACCGCGCGCGCGCAGCGCTCGGGCAAACCGCCTCGGGCGGGCGAGCCGCTGGTTTTTCACGCTTGGGCAGCAGCGACGAGCTCGATGTGGCCCATGGGCGCATTCTGTATCTTGAAGACGTCAGCGTCAGCTTTGATGGCTTTAAGGCCATCAACAAACTCAGTCTGGACATTGCACCGGGTGAGTTGCGCTGCATCATCGGGCCCAATGGGGCGGGCAAGACCACGATGATGGACATCATCACCGGCAAGACCCGACCCGACGAGGGCACGGTGTACTTTGGCAGCACCGTCGACCTGCTGCGCCTGCGCGAGGCCGAGATCTCGCAGATGGGCATCGGGCGCAAGTTTCAAAAACCGACCGTCTTTGAACACCTGAGCGTGTTCGAGAACCTCGAATTGGCGCTCAAAACCCACAAGTCCGTCGCCGCCTCCGTCTGGTGGCGCCTGGGCAGCGAGCAATCGGACCGGCTGGCCGAGGTGCTGCACACCATCGCCTTGAGCGAGCAGGTCAGCCGCACGGCCGGCACACTCAGCCACGGGCAAAAGCAGTGGCTGGAAATCGGCATGCTCTTGATGCAAGACCCCAAGCTGCTGCTGCTTGACGAGCCCGTGGCCGGCATGACCGACGAAGAGACCGCCCGCACCGCCGAACTGTTTCTCAGCCTCAAAGGCAAGCACACGCTGATGGTGGTGGAACACGACATGGGCTTTATCAAGACCATCAGCGACATCGTCACCGTGCTGTGCGACGGCTCGGTGTTGGCCCAAGGCACGCTCGAGCAGGTGCAGGCCGACGAGCGGGTGATCGAGGTCTACCTCGGCCGATGAACCGCCCTCAACATCCACCACTGCCCCATGCTTGAAGCCCAGAACATCCAGCAGTACTACGGCGGCTCGCACATCCTGCGCGATGTGAGTCTGAAAACCCAAGTGGGCCGGGTGACGGTGCTGCTCGGCCGCAACGGCGTGGGCAAGACCACCTTGCTCAAGGCCCTGATGGGCTTGATCCCCATCCGCAGCGGCTCGATCCACTTCAATGGCGTAGACCTGAGCCGCGCCACGCCCTACGAGCGCGCCCGCGCGGGCATCGGCTACGTGCCCCAGGGCCGCGAGATCTTTGCGCGCCTGAGCGTTGAAGACAATTTGCGCATGGGGCTGGCCTACAAAAGCGCCAGTGAGCCGATACCGGACGAGTTGTTCGAGCTGTTTCCGGTGCTCAGGCAAATGCTCGGCCGCCGCGGCGGCGACCTTTCAGGCGGCCAGCAACAGCAACTGGCCATTGCCAGGGCCCTGGCCGCCGGGCCCAAGCTGCTCATCCTGGACGAGCCCACCGAGGGCATACAGCCGAGCATCATCAAAGACATCGGCCGCGTCATTCGCATGCTCGCCGACCGCGGCGACATGGCCATCTTGCTGGTCGAGCAGTACTACGATTTCGCCGAGGAGTTGGCCGACGATTACCTGGTGATGGAGCGCGGCCAGTTCATCGCCCACGGGCTGGGCAGCCAGATGCAGCAAAACGGCGTGCGCAAGCTGGTGTCGATCTAAGGACAGCCTGCACAGCCCCGTCATCGCGAGGAGCGCAGCGACGTGGCGATCGCAATGACAAAACGCACTTGTGCAGACCGTCCCTAATCTGGGGTCCATATAAGCGGGTGTCCATAAAAGGCGTTTGCGCGCAATCACACCGGCCCGATGGGGTCTATCCCGGCCGATCAGCGCCCAGGCGGCGGCAGTGAGACGATCTTGGCCCACTTCACTTGAAGGCCCCATTCGCCCCTGGGTCCACCGCCTGCCATGACCTCATCGCCCCATGCCCAGCCTTTGAGCACCGCCGACCGGGTGCGCGGCGCCCTTTGGGGCATGATGGTGGGCGATGCGCTGGCCATGCCGGTGCATTGGTACTACAGGCTGACTGATCTGCAGCGTGATTTTGGGGTGATTCGCGACTACCAGGCGCCCAAGGCCATACACCCGAGTTCCATCATGTCCTTGTCAAGCACCTCCCGCGCGGGCAGGGGCACGCAGTCAGGCAGCGTGGTGGGCGATGTCATCCTCAAAGGCAAAAAGCACCACTGGGGCCCTGCCCATCGGCACTACCACCAGGGCATGCAGGCGGGAGAAAACACCCTCAACGCGCTGTGCGCCCGCTTGCTCATGCGCGGCATGGTCCGCCACAAGGCCTACGCCCCAGCAGACTTTCTGGCCGACTATGTGGATTTCATGACCACCGAGGGCAGCCACAACGACACCTACGCCGAGTCCTACCACCGCGACTTTTTTGCCAACTGGGCCCGCGGCGTGCCGGCGCACCAATGCGCCGGCGCCACAGGCCATGACACCGCGTCCATTGGCGGCCTGGTCGGGCTGGCCCCTGTGGTGTTGGCCAGCGCCGCCCAAGGCGACGCGCAAGCAGCCGTTGAAGCGGGCCTGGCCCACATGCGCCTGACCCACCGATCGCAGCCGCTCGAAGCATTCGCTGCGGCCTACGCACGCTTGCTGGCGCAGCTGGTGGTGCAGCCGCCCCCATCCCTGGGCCCGCTGCTGCAGACCCAAGCCGCAGGCCTGGGCAAAGGCTTGAGCGCCCTGCTGGGCCAGGCCCCCAACCACCAAGATGCGGCCACGCGGGTGGTGGGCGGTCTTTACAGCCCGGCCTGCTACATCGAAGACTCGTTTCCGAGCGTCTTGTACTTGGCCGCGCGCTACGCCCACGATTTCGAGGCCGCCCTGATTGCCAACACCAATGCCGGCGGCGACAACTGCCACCGCGGCTCGGTGCTCGGGGCTTTGCTGGGCGCCTGGCTGGGCTTTGAGGCCATCCCCTTGCGCTGGCGTCAAGGCCTGCTGGCTGGCCCTGCCCTGGCGCAGGAGGTGGATGGCTTTGTCGACACGTTTGTGACGGCTTCTTCACCGGGCAGCTGAGCCTTGAACCGCAAGCCATGAGCCTGGGCCAGACGAACGATCTTGGCCCGGGCCACCTCCAGCAAGCGGCTATCGGCGGGGTCTTTGATTGATCAACGTTTTTTGGATTGCCACGCACCTGTCATTGCGAGGCGCGCAGCGCCGTGGCAATCCATATACAAAAGCCCACCTACAGCAACCGCCTATCAACACCTCAAGAGCGCTGAGGTCGCAGCCGTCCGACCAGACCCCAAGCCGCCCACACACCCACGGCGTCTGCACTGGCCTCGGTGAGTTGCTCTGAAACACTTGACGCAGTAAGATTTATTCCTTACCATGTCTGGCTCCAATAGGAGTACTGCCATGCCCGCTATCCACGAAGAGGCCACGATCACCTCAAAGGGGCAAATCACCTTGCCCAAGCCCATCCGTCAAGCCCTTGGGGTGGACTACGGGGGGAAGGTTGCGTTTGATCTGCGAGGATCCCAGGTGGTGGTCAGCCGTGTGGAGGAGTCATCCCATGACGATCCAGCCATCGGCAGCTTCTTGAATCTGCTGGAGGCAGACATCCGCAGCGGCAAGCATCTGAGCTCCTTGCCAGAGGACCTTGCGCAGGCCATGTTGGCAACGCTGCACCAACCCACCGATCTGAACGCCGACATTGAAGGCGACGTGGCGCTGTGATCCAGCGCCACGGCTGGACGCTGCTGTTTCACGAATGCCTGACAGAGCAGCTGCAAAAGCTGCATGCCGCCGCTGAGCGAGCCAAGCAGCAAGACCCTTCCGGCCATGAGTCGAACGCGAACGTCCGGCTGTTTGCTGCGCTGTCAAAGTTGATCTTTGACACCGTGCCCAGCGACCCCCATCGCGAGGAGTATCGGCAGGGCAACACCATGGGCAGCGCGTTTCGCCATTGGCGCCGTGCAAAGATCGGCCGGCGGTTTCGCTTGTTTTTCCGATTTGACTCCAAGTCCCGGATCATCATTTTTGCTTGGGTCAATGACGAGAACACCTTGCGCTCATCGGGCAGCAAGAGCGACCCCTACGCTGTATTCCGGCGGATGCTGGAGCGTGGTCACCCGCCCGACGACTGGGCGGCTCTCATGTCCAGCAGCCAGGCGGACTGGAAGACCTAGCCTCACAAAGCCTTCATTTGCGAGACAGGCCCCTCATTGCAGTTTTTAACGGGCCATGGCTTTGGAGAGCCAAGTCTTTGTTGTAAGAAATCCTCACAATCAAGTGGATTTATTGCCAAGTCTGGCTGCATACTTGAAAATCCTTATAAACGCGAGGATTCTTTATGCAAGTACCCATCAAAAGCGCTGCGGCCCTCGGCAAGGTGATCCGCGCCAGCCGCAAGGCACAGAAGATTCGTCAGGACGATGCGGCGGGCAGCATGGGCGTGAGCGAAAACTTCC
>JAIXWZ010000132.1 GCA_027491035.1 Comamonadaceae bacterium
CGAGATGTCCGGTGGCGCCGAGCCCTGGCGCACCGCAGCGGCCACGCTCGAGCGGGCCAGATCGGTACGCCCGGGCAGCAACTGGCCTTCACCGATCAAGCGCTCGATCGCATCGGCGGCCAAAATGACCAGGTCGAAATCTTCGCCGGCCTGCACGCGCCGGGCAGCATCGACCCCGCCGACCGACTCGATGACCACAGGCGGGCCGCCGCGCTGCTCAAACTCGGCCGCAAGCTGCGCCAGCAAGGCGCGAGTGGCCATAGAAGAAATGCCCCGAAGCGGCCGATGGGTCGTCATGCGCACATTCTAGGAAGGCCAGAGCCCGGCTCGGGCCGCACTCAGCCCTTGGGCAAGCGATCGGCGTAGTCTTGCCAGCGGGCGTCTTTGGCCAGCTGGGCAAACACGCCAGCGGCAGCCAGGTCGGCCACCCATTGCTGCTTGTCGGCAATGGGCGAGGTCATGAGTGGTTCAAAGCCCGCCTCCTGCACCGTGCGGGCGGCTTCGCGCATTTCATCGGCGCGGCGCTGGCCGTGCTGCACCACGCGGCTGAAAAAGTAGGCGCCCTGCTTGTGCCAATCGATGCTCGGAAAGGTTTCGGCCAGGGTGGGCAGCACATGGTCTTCGACGCCATAGCGGCGCGCCGTGGCATAGCTTTCGATGACCAGCGCCTCCAGACCCTTGATCATGATGCTGCGGCACATCTTGATGGCGCTGGCCACGCCGAGCTGCTCGGAGACGACCGTTGCATCCATGCCCCAGGCCTTGAGCTGGGGCGCCAGCTCGGCCGCGCGGGCTCCGCCCAAAAGCATGGGCACCCGGATGCCATAGGGCGGCACCGAGGTCATGACGCCGGCTTCCACGTAGTGGCCACCAGCGGCCTCGATGCAGCGCGCCGCCTGCTGCTTGGTGCCGGGCGAGGCTGAGTTCAGATCGAGAAAAAAACAGCCCGGCCGGATGTGCGCCGCAGCCTGCTCGGCCACCGCCAAGGTGCTCGAGGCGGTGACAGCCGAGACGATGAGCTCGGCCTGCTCGCACAGCGTCTGCAGCGAGCCCGCTTCTACGCCCAGCGCCTGGGCATGCTGGCGCAAGGCAGGCTCCTGGGCGGGGTCGTCCAGCTTGAGGTCGGCCACGCACAGCTGGGCCAGCTGCGGGCGCAAGGCGGCCGCGAAGATCCGCCCGACCTCGCCGTAGCCGACCAGGCCCAGGCGGGTGATGGGCAAGCTCATTGCAGCGGGATCTTGGCGCGCACGATCACCTCGCCCCAGCGCTTGACCTCGCTGGCCAGCAGCGCCGCCGCCTGCTCGCTCGTGCTGGACTGCGCATCGACGTTGAGCTCGGCCAGGCGCCGACGCACATCGGGATGCGCGATCGCCGCTTGCACCTCGCGCTGCAGCCGCTCAATCACCGGCCGCGGCGTGCGCGCGGGGGCAGCCAGGCCGTTCCAGCTGGCGGCCACAAAACTGGACAGGCCGCTTTCACGGGCGGTGGGCACCTCGGGCAAGGCGGCCGAGCGCTTGTCGCCCGTGACGGCCAGCACCCGCAGCGCCTTGGCATTGACCTGCGACATGACCGGCCCGAGGATCTCGACGGCCGCATCGATCTGGCCGCCGCGCAAAGCGGTCACCACCGCGGGCGTGCCGTTGAAGGGCACGATCTGCATGTCCACCGCCGCATTGGACTTGAACAGCTCGGCCGCCAGATTTTGCGTGCTGCCGATGTTGATGCTGCCCACATTGAGCTTGCCCGGGTTGGCGCGGGCAAAGGCCAGCAGGTCGGCCAGCGATTTGAAGCGCGAGTCGGTCGGCACCAAGAGGGCAATGTCAAAGGTGCCCAGTGTGGAGATGGGCGCGAAGTCCTTGAGCGTGTCAAAGGGCAAGGATTTGAACAAGCCGGCACTGACGGCCGTGCCGTTGGACATCAGCAGCAGGGTGTGGCCATCGGGCTCGGACTTGAGCACCGCATCGGCCGCGCCGATGCCGCCGGCGCCGGGCCGGTTCTCGATCACCACCGGCTGCCCCAGTTGCTCGGCCAGGCGGCCGGCCACCGTGCGCGCGGTCAGGTCGGCCACGCCGCCGGCGCCAAAAGGCACAACGATGCGCACGCTCTTGGTGGGAAACGTCTGGGCCTGGGCGGCAAGCCCGCAGCACAAGGCCGTCAGCAGCGCTGCGACAAAAGATCGGCGTAGGTTCATGATGGCTTGAAAAAAGAGTGACTGGGGCTTGCAACAACCCCCATTGTCACCAATGCCGGGGCCTACGGGGCGGCCGACGCCAAGGCCGCAGCGCTGTCACCGTCCACGGTCTGCACCGGCACCCGCCGCGCCAAGGCGCACATCAGCTCGTAGCCCACAGTGCCCGCCGCTGCGGCCACCTCGTCGATGGGCAGCACGGCACCCGCAGCCGCCTGACCCCACAGCGTGACCTCGCTGCCCATGCCGGCAGCCGGCAGCTCGCTCAGGTCGACGGTCAGCATGTCCATGCTGACCCGGCCCAGCAGCCGCGAGCGCTGGCCGTCGACCAGCACCGGCGTGCCGGTGGGCGCATGGCGCGGGTAACCATCGGCATAGCCGCAGGCCACCACCGCAATGCGCATCGGCCGCTCGGCCACGAAGGTCGAGCCATAGCCCACGGTGGCCCCAGGGGCGAGCGACTGCGTGGCAATCACGCGCGCGCGCAAGCTCATGGCCGGCCGCAAGTCCCAGCGGCCGGCGTCGCTTGCGGCAAAGTCGGGGGCGCTGCCGTAAAGAGCAATGCCAGGACGCACCCAGTCGCTCAAGCTTTGCAGCGCGGGGCCGTGGCGCAAGCTGGCCGCGCTGTTGCTCAAGGAGCGCTCGCCCGGCAGGTCGGCGGTGACCTGCTCAAAGCGCGCCAGCTGCTCGGCGATGCCGCGCGGGCCATCGGCATCGCTGAAATGGGTGCTCAGGCAGATGTCATCGACCTGCGGCAGGGCCTGCAAGCGGCTCCAGGCGGCGCGGTAACGCTCGGGGGCAAAGCCCAGGCGGTTCATGCCTGAATTCATCTTCAGAAACACGCGCTGCGGCTGCTGCGTCTTGTGAGCCGCCAGCATCTCGATCTGCTCGGTGCAGTGCACCGTGTGCCACAAACCCAGGCGCGAACACAATTCCAGATCGCGCGGCTCAAAACAGCCCTCGAGCAGCAAGATGGGCCCGCGCCAGCCCAGCGCGCGCACCCGCTCGGCCTCGGCCAGATCGAGCAGTGCAAACCCGTCGGCGCCACGCAGGGCGTCAAACACCCGCTCGATGCCGTGGCCGTAGGCGTCGGCCTTGACCACCGCCCACAGCTTGGCATCGCCCGTGTGCTGGCGCACCCGTGCCAGGTTGTGGCGCAGGTGCTGACGGTCGATGGTGGCCAGGATGGGGCGGGGCATGGGCGTGGACAGTCGGTGGGCTGAGCAAGCAGGCCGCGAAAAACCGGGGCGCCAGCAAGGTCTTGGCCTGCAGCACCCGGGTCAGCCCGGTCGACGGCATTTTGGCACCGAGGCACATGCTATAAACCAGCACCTCACCAAGCGGGTTTAAATTATTTTCATTCCATCAGCCCGTCTGATGGCCCTCTGACGGCCCGCGAGCACCACCCCGCACTCTTTTCTTCACCCATGAAACGCGGCTTCTACACCATCATGGCGGCGCAGTTTTTCAGCTCGCTGGCTGACAACGCGCTGTTTGTGGTGGCCGTCGAACTGCTGCGAGCCGGCGGCGCGCCCAAATGGCAGCCAGCGGCCCTGGTGCCCATGTTCGCGCTGTTTTATGTGGTGTTGGCGCCGTTTGTCGGCGCTTTTGCCGATGCCCGGCCCAAAGGGCAGGTCATGTTTGTCAGCAACGCCATCAAGGTCGTGGGCTGCCTGGCCATGGTGTTTCACATGCACCCCCTGGCCGCCTACGCCATCGTCGGCTTGGGCGCGGCGGCGTATTCGCCGGCCAAATACGGCATCCTCACGGAATTGCTGCCGGCCTCGCAACTGGTCAAGGCCAATGGCTGGATCGAGGGCCTGACGATCGGCTCCATCATCTTGGGCGTGCTGCTGGGCGGGCAGCTGGTCGGCCCGCGCATCTCGGGCACCTTGCTGGGCTTTGACCTGCCCGTGTTTGACACCGGCATCGACACCCCACCCGAGGCTGCGCTGATGGTGCTGATGGCCGTCTATGCGCTGGCGGCCTGGTTCAACACCCGCATTCCGCACACCGGCGTGACCATGCGCCCGATTCCCAAGAACGCCATGGCGCTGCTGCCCGACTTCTGGCAATGCAACACCCGCCTGTGGCGCGACAAGCTCGGACAAATCTCGCTGGCCACCACCACCTTGTTTTGGGGTGTCTCGGGCAATCTGCGCTACATCGTTCTCGCCTGGGCGGCCGCAGCCCTGGGCTACGGCACCACCCAAGCCTCGGCGCTGGTGGGGGTGGTGGCCATCGGCACGGCGGTGGGCGCGGTGATCGCCTCGACCCGCACCCGGCTCGACCAGGCCACCAGCCTGATGCCGCTGGGCATCGGCATGGGGCTGCTGGTCATCCTGATGAATTTCATCGACAACGTTTGGGTGGCCGCGCCCTTTTTGATCCTGCTGGGCGGCCTGGGCGGCTTTCTGGTGGTGCCGATGAACGCGCTGCTGCAGCACCGCGGCCACAACCTGATGGGCGCTGGCCGCTCGATCGCGGTGCAAAACTTCAACGAACAGGCCTGCATCCTGGGCTTAGGCGGCTTCTACGCGCTGTCGACCGGGCTGGGAATGTCAGCCTTTGGCGCCATCACCGCCTTTGGCATCGTGGTGGCCGGCTTCATGTGGGTGATCCAGCGCTGGCACAAGAGCAATCTGGTGCACCACAGCCAGGAGGTGCAAGCCTTGCTGGAGATCGCGCGCAGCGACAAATCGCACTGACGGCGGGGACACTTCTTGGGCCCCCAGCCCAGGCCACCGTCGGCCCCACGCGCCAGCACCCATGAGCCCTGAAGCACAGCGCAACGCAACACCCAGTCTGCCCAGTGGAGCGCCGCTGGCTGCGGTGGGCGCCCTGCTCATCAACGCCCTGGTCTGGGGCTTGTCCTGGTGGCCGTTTCGCCAACTGCAAGAGCAGGGACTGCATCCGCTGTGGTCCACCGCGCTGATTTACGCTGCCGCGGTGGTCTGCGTGCTCGCTTGGCGCCCCTTGGCCTGGCACCCGCTGGTGCGTCACCGCGGACTGTGGCTGCTGCTGCTGGCCGCTGGACTGACCAATGTGGGCTTTAACTGGGCGGTGAGCATCGGCGACGTGGTGCGTGTGGTGCTGCTGTTTTATCTCATGCCCGCCTGGTCCATTGTGCTGGCCTGGCCGCTGCTGGGCGAGCGGCCCAGCCGGGCCTCGCTGCTGCGGCTGGCGCTGGCCCTGGGCGGCGTGGTGATCGTGCTCAAGGCGCCCGACTCGCCCTGGCCGCTGCCCCACAGTGGCGCCGACTGGCTGGCCATCGGCGGCGGGCTGTGCTTTGCCATCACCAACATCTTGCTGCGTCGCTACGGCAACAGCCCAAGCGAGGGGCGCATGTTGGCCATGTTTGGCGGCGGCGCCCTCATGGCCTCGGCCGCAGCCGCGCTGGGCATGGGGCTGGGGGTGGTGGGCGCACCGGCCTTGAATGCTGCGGGCTGGCCGGTGGCCGTGGGCCTGTGCCTGGCATTTCTGGCCAGCAACCTGGCTCTGCAGTACGGCGCGGCCCGGCTGGCCGCCAGCACCACCGCCTTGGTCATGCTCACCGAAATCTTGTTTGCCAGCGTCTCCTCGGCCTGGCTGGGCGCGGCCGAGCTGGAAACCCGCACCCTCGTCGGTGGTGGCCTGATCATCCTGGCGGCCCTGCTGGCGGCGCTGCAGCCGGGGGCCAAGAGCCCGGGTTGATCGGACGCACGGCCGTGCATGGGCAAAGTGCATGGCCAAGGTGCTTGGGCCGCACGGGTTTTTGCGCCGGCCGCACAATCGGGCCAGCCTCGAAAGGAAAGACCATGAGCGCATTGCACGATTTCACCGCCCGCCAGATCGATGGGCAGGAGCTGGCCCTGAGCACCCTCAAGGGCCGCGTGGTGCTGGTGGTCAACACCGCCAGCGCCTGCGGCTTCACACCGCAGTTTGCCGGCTTGCAACAGTTGCACGAGCGCTATGGTGAGCGCGGCCTGAACGTGATCGGTTTTCCCTGCAACCAGTTCGGCGGCCAGGACCCCGGCGCCGACGAGCAGATCCTGGGCTTTTGCCAGAAGAACTACGGCGTAAGCTTTGCCATGATGAGCAAGGTCGAAGTCAACGGCCCGGGCGCCCATCCGCTGTTCCAATGGCTCACCCGCAGCGCACCGGGCATCTTGGGCACGCAAGCCATCAAATGGAACTTCACCAAGTTTTTGATCGGCAAAGACGGCCAGGTGATCAAGCGCTACGGCTCAA
>JAIXWZ010000021.1 GCA_027491035.1 Comamonadaceae bacterium
CCCTACGGGTTTCTGGCGCTCTACATCGCCATCGTGCTGCTGCTGGGCATGATCCTCGACTCCAGCTCGATCTTGCTAATCATGACGCCAGTGGCCGCACCGATTGCGCAGGCCTTCGGCTTTGACCTGATCCACTTCGGCGTCATCACCGTGCTGGCCGTGGAGATGGGGCTGCTCACGCCGCCCTTTGGCATCTCGGTGTTCACCGTCAAGTCCACACTCAACGACCCCAAGGTGTCGGTCGAGAGCATCTTCGCCGGCGCCCTGCCCTTTGTGGGCGCGATGTTCCTGGTGCTGCTGCTTGTGTGCGCGTTTCCCTGGCTGAGCACCGCGCTGATCTAAGGGTTGCGCCGCTGGTGGGGCGCAGAGGAGGCGCCGCCTGCTTTGCGATCACCGAACCTCAACTCAGCTTGCAGGTGCGCCCTCAAAGCATCCGGTCACGCCGCTAGGTCGTACGACCGGTCAGCAGCCCATCACGCGAGGCGCGAGACAAAATGAACCTTGTGCCCGCCCAGCCGCCGCTTCGTGGCCCAGGCGGCCAGGCCCCTATCCATAGCAACCGTATGCTCTGGAAACCAGCGCGCCAGTTCGCGTGCCAGTCTGCGCCCGACGGCACAATCGCCAGCCGCGACCCGTTCCTGCACTTCGCGAATGCTGGCCAGAACGGCCTGGTGTTCATCTAGATGACACTGGGCAGACGCATAGTCCCCGCTCCTCATCAAGGTGTCTTCCTCGCCGAAGTGTTGCTCCGCATGCTCACGAAACATGCTGAGCGCACCCGGCAGCTCGGCATCAGTGGCAGCCAGCAAAGAAGAAACGGTCTCAACAAAGTCGCGATGCGCAGCGTCCATGCTGGCATCTCCCACCTCGTACTCCGGCTTCCAGGTCAAGCCCGCTTGGATCTCCATCAACACTCCAAAAGTCTCTACAACGGGTCGGTCACGACCGCCCGCTAGTGTGTCAAATCTGCACGGACATCCGTCAATGCCACGCCCACGAGGGCCTCGACCTCGGACTGACGGGCCCGCAAATCCTGTGCATCGCCCGAGTACACCAGGCGGCCGCGGTCTATGGCAATGCAATGGTCTGCCAGCGCAATGGCCACATCGAGCTGCTGTTCAACGAGCAGCACCGCCATGCCCTCGTTGACGATTTTCCGGATGGCCTGAAGCAAGCCCTCGACGATCAAGGGGGACAGACCTTCTGTCGGCTCATCCATGAGCATCACGCGAGGATTGCCGACCAGCGCCCGGCCAATCGCCAGCATTTGCTGCTCGCCTCCGGAGAGAACGGCTCCGAGCGACTGTTTGCGTGCGGCAAGCCCTGGAAACAACTGGTACACCGCCGCCGCATCCCAAAAGCCAGGTCGGCGACCAATTTGCAGGTGCTCGGCCACGGTCAAGCTCTTGAAGACCTCTCGGTTCTGCGGCACGTAACCAAGACCCGCGCGGGCCTTCTCGAATGTTGTGGCCGGCGTCAAGTCCCTCTCACCCAGGATGACCCTTCCCGAGTGGGTGGTCGCTCGGCCGGTTATCGCCTCGAACAAAGTCGTCTTGCCAACACCGTTTCGGCCAATGATCGACAGGCACTGGCCCTGCTTGACCGCAAATGAAAGGTCCTCGATGACAACGGTTTTGCCCCAGCCAGCGTAGAGCTTGTGAAGTTCAAACATGGGCAGATGCACCCGTAAAACGCGCCTGCGCGGCGCGACCCAAGTAGACATCGCGAACGGCGTCAGAGCGCATGACATCGGCCGTCGCGCCCGAGGCAAGCACACGGCCAGACACCAAAACCGTCGTCTCCGTACAGAACTCGCGCACCATCCGCATGTCGTGCTCAATCATGAGAATCGCGATTTCGGCAGGCAGTTTGCGCAGTGCATTGAGCAACAAGCCGGTCTCGGTCGATGGAATGCCCGCCGCAGGCTCATCCAAGAGCAGCACTCGGGGCTTGAGGGCCAGGACCAGCGCAATTTCCACCAGACGCTGCTCGCCGTAGGACATGTCTTGGACCGGTATGTCGGCCTGATCCGAGATCTGAAGTTCCTCCATCACCTGCCGGCAGCGGTCGCGTTGCTCGCGCAAGGCATGCACGCTTTGCCAAAGACGGCCGGCCACGCCTTCATGCTCATTGACGGCAAGCAGCACGTTTTCAAAGGCGGTCAAGCGCGGAAACAAACTGGTGATCTGGAAGGACCGCACCAGACCGGCCTTGACACGGGCAGGGATGGCAACGCGGGTCAGGTCTCGACCAAAGAGAAGGACTTGCCCGGCATCGGGCGCAATTGCGCCGCAAACCAGACCCACAAGCGTTGACTTGCCGGCGCCATTGGGTCCGATCAATGCATGGCGAGCGCCCGCATTGAGTTGCAAATTGACGTTGTCGGTGACCACCAAGCCGCCGAAAGACTTGCGCAGTCCGAGAAGTTCAAGCGCCGCAGTCATGGCTGCCCTAGAGTCGGTGGCGGGACACGCGGGCCAGCCAGGCCGCGATTCCGCCCTTGAGGAAGAAGGTCACGCCCATCAAGAGCATGCCGATCACCAGCATCCAGTAAAACGGATTCCATTGCTGTGTGACGTATTTGACGATCATGTAAACCGGGGCCCCAAGCAGCGCACCGTAGATGCTAAAGACGCCGCCCAGTACCACCATCACCAGAACATCCACCGAGGTTTCCAGACTCAAGACCTGCAATCCCACGAAGGCTGTGTTCTGAGTCAGAAGCGCCCCCGCAATCCCGGCAATCGCGGCACTGATCGAATACATCACCACAAGGCGGCCAAGCACCGGTGCGCCCAGCAATTGCATCCGCAATGCGTTCTCACGCACGCCAGTCATCGACAGTCCGTACGGGGAACCGATCACGCGAAGGGCCAGTATGAAAATCAGGGCCAACCATGCAAGCGTGTAGAGGTATTGAACCCTTCCATCGAGCGTCCAGTTAAAAAGCCCGAGCAAGGGCTGGAAACTCACGCCCACCAATCCATCGTCGCCCCCGGTGATGGCCGTGGCCTTGTTTGCAGCCTCAAAAACAATGACACACAAAGCCAGCGTCACCATCAACAGCGGCAGTCCACTCAAGCGAAGGATGGCCCAACCAATACCCACGGCGACTACACCGGACAGGGATCCGGCCAGCAACACCACGCTGATGGGCTCCTGCCAGCCTGCCAAAGCCAGCCGCCCCGCTGCGTAGGCACCGATACCGAAATAGACGGCATGTCCTAGCGAGATGATGCCCGCAAAGCCCAGAGCCATGCTCAGCGACAGCCCAAACAGCGCCATCACGAGCACCGAGGCACCAAAGCTTCGGTAATCGGGGAAAACGAAGAAGCAGGCCAGCGCGGCAAGCCACCAGAGCAGGCCTGGGTGACGGAGCACTTTCAGCAAATAAGAGCTCATCGCGTCGCCTACTTCCATCGAGTGAGCAGACCATGGGGCCGCCACAGCACCAAAACCACCAACAGGGTGAAGACCGTGAAGGCACCGAGTTGCGGCACCAGGTAGCGCCCGGCCGTGTCGACCACGCCCACCACAAGAGAGACCACGACGGACGCCTTGATATTGCCAAAGCCAGAAAGGGCGACGATGGTCAGGAACAGCGGCAAATGCTTGAACGGATACAGCGGCTCGAGCGGAAGCATGCCGGCCCCAACAATACCGCCCAAGGCGGCGAGCCCGGCACCGATGGCGAACGTCACCGAAAAATACCAATCGACATTGATACCAGAGGCCTTGGCCATGCTCTGGTTGTCGACACAGGCGCGCAAAGTGGCACCAAAGTCGGTGCGATCGAACAGCACCCACAAACCGACGAGTATCAGCAGCCCCGCGATCATGACAAAAACTCGGTACACCGGGAACGGACGACCCAGAAGGTTCACGTTACCGGCGAGCCAATCAGGGTACTTGGTGGCCAGGACATTGGGCCCGAAAGCAAATGTGAGCAACCCGATGAAGGCAAAACACATGCCGATCGTGGCCAAAACCTGCTCGAGTTCTGTCATCCCAAAGAGGAAGCGAAAAAAAATCCGCTCCAAAACGACGCTCACCACCACCACCAGTGCGACCGCCAACAGTGCAGACCCGACGAACCCCAGCCCAAAAGCCGCAGGCAACTTGAACGCAAGGTAGCCCCCCAAGACGGCGAACACGCCATGGGCCAAGTTGGCAATTCGCATGAGCCCCAGCGTGAGCACCAGGCCAATCGAGATGACGAAAAGCACGAGGCCATAGCTGACCCCGTACAAGACAATGAAGGTTGCCGCTTGAGCGAGTTGATCCATGTCGAAATCTGCCGCGGGGGACCGAAGTCCCCCGCATGGATTTAGTTCGAAAGAACTGGGGCCCTGACCGCCTTGAAGGTGTCCACCACGACATTTCGCAGTTTGCCGTTGACCTTGTCGATCCGCCTGATGTGAATGTCCTGAACGGGTTCACGGGTCGCTGCATCGATCGTCAAACTGCCTCGCGGACTGTTGATGGTGATGCCCAGGACCGCTTGCTGCGCCGCCTTCGGATCAAACGGCTTACCCCTCTGCGACTCGATCATTCTGTAAATCAGCGCCATGCCGTCGTAAGCAGAAACTGCCGCAAAGGTCGGGACCCGGTCGTTGCCGAACTTCTTTTTCAGCGCCTCGGTAAACGCCTTGTTCTGGGGGTTGTCCAACGATTCGGCGTAGTACAGAGCCTGATGGAAGCCCAAGATGGAGTCATCGAACAAATGCAGGTCAGCGTCCTCTGCCTCGCCCATTCCAATCACAAGTTTTTGCTTCATCACGCCCTGGGCGGCGAGCGCCTTGCTAAAGCTGACAGCTGCGGCACCCGGCGGCACGAAGACATCGAGGACATCGACATCGGCGTTCCTGATGCGCTCTGCAATGGGCGCGTAATCCACCGTATTGAGCGGGGCGCGCATCTCGTCGACGATTCGGCCGCCGCCCGCCTGGAAGGCTGCGCGGAAGAAGCGCTGCACATCGTGTCCCGGCGCGTAGTCCGAAACAGCGACATAAGCCTTGCGTTTGCCACTCTTGATGGCGAACTGGGCAGCTGCCGTGGCCGATTGCCCGATGTTTTGGCCAGCGCGAACAAACATGGGCGACTGCGCCAGCAAGGTGGGCGAAGCCGCCACGAAGAGAACCGACGGTGTGTTGGTTTGATTGATCACCGCTGCGGCCGCAGAGGCGTCAGAGGTCAGATAGAAGCCGCCAAGAATGGCCGCCTTGTCGCGGACCACCAATTCCTCGGCCAGACGACGCGCGTTGGCTGGGTTAGGACCGGCCATGTCGCGAAAGACGATCTCGACTTTGCGCCCGCCGACGGTGTCTCCGTGGATCTCTCGAAACACCTCAATGCCGGTTCGGATTTCACGCCCCGGCGTAGCAAACGGGCCGGTGTCATGGTTGATGATGCCGACCCTGATCGTCTCCTGTGCCTGGGCGGACACTGAAACACCCAGCGCGGCCATCGCGGCCGCAAGCATGCCCTTAACGAATTGTCTCCTCATCGACTTCTCCTTCTTAGTGGGTTTGCGCAAAACGGATGAAAGGCCCGCAGCGAAAGCAGGCATCGTGGTTTCCTCAAGGCAGTCGTGTTGAACTGGCCCTTCAGGCGGGAACGCTCTCTCGATTGCTCTTGACCTGGTCACGCCAGTCGTCGGCCGAATCGATGACGGTATCAACCAGTGCCTTGACATGGCCCAGATCGGCAATTTGGTTGCCCAGCGGTTCCTGTCCCGCCTCGACCATGCGAACAGCCTCGAGCAAGCGCCTGCGAAGCCGAACGATTGCCACGTCGGCTGCCACAAGATGCTCCAAACTTCGATCGACGATGGGCCCCATGGACACCGCAAGGATCGCGTCCTCCTGTTCAATGCCGCTCAAACCGGTCCAGTTGTGCTTCATCGCTGCGCGATCCTGCCCCAGATGGTTTGCCCAATCGGCATGGAAGTCGCACGTCTTGGGGTTCCAGAAACGCTCATCGTCGAGCCCCATGATGCGCACCACGTCGGCTCGGGCGATCGCCTTCGGGCCGTGGCACAACAAATAAGTGCTGGTCCACTCGTCGTCTTGGGGCACCTCAAACACGAAAAACTGGAAGGCAGGCGCGGGGATGATGCGGCAGGTCGGCAAAATGACGGGGGTCACCCGTATGCTGACGGCGTCGGGAGTGCCAGCTTTTCGCTTGGCCACATAGTGATAGCCGTAATCGGTGTCTTCGACTTCCAGCGAGGGGCAGTTGTCAGGAACGCTCAGAGCGCCCGGGTTGTAGTCTTCCTCCACCGCCGACGTGAATGTGTTGTGCATCCAGGTCGGATTGGCTCTGTTGCTGTGCAAGATGCCCACATGCGAGCTGTCAACCCCGCCTTCAAAAAGTTGCAGGTAGTTGGCATGGGTATTGATGCGCAGCACCACGCGGTTCTGGTCTGGCCCATCGAAAAACGGGAATTTCTGAAAGACCGGCTCTTTGTCGCGAGGCCCGATGTAGGTCCAAATCAAGCCGCCCGCCTCGTGCACGGGATAGGACGGTGCCCGCAAGTTCTTGCGAAACCGCTCATCTGGATGGTTTGGAGTCTCCAGAATCGTCCCATCGATCGAGAATTTCCACCCGTGATACAGGCAGCGTATGCCGCCCCCTTCAACCCGGCCAAGCGCCAAAGAAACGCGCCGGTGCATGCAGTACTCGTCGAGCACGCCCACCTTGCCCTGGCTGTCGCGGAAGACGACAAAGCTCTCGCCGAGCAATTTGGTGCGCAACGGATCGCAGTCGGGGTGCGGCAACTGCTCCGATGTACAGATCGGGTGCCAGTAGCGACGCATCGTCGCTCCCATCGGCGTTCCAGGACCGACGCGCGTCAAGGTTTCGTTATCGGACGTCTTCATCATGCTGGCCTCCTCCCGGCGGTCAAACGCTTTCCACAGAAAACGATCGTAGTGGTCGGAAGGTGCGGCCGCACTAGGGAAACTACCGATCCCTCGACAAGTGACCGTACGGCACCCTCAACGCTTGCCAGCGGGAGCATTCATGAGCAGCAGCAGACCGGAAGAGACCACAGACATCCGCGCCACATTCAAGCAATGGGACCAGGAGCGACCCGACCTGGAGCTTTCGACACTTTACTTCTCCATCACCGTGCTTCGCCTTGCGAAGATCATCGAGGACGATTTCGAAAAGCGTTGCCGAGCCGGGCACGATCTCGGCGCCAACGATGTGCGCGTGCTGCTGGCGCTTCGGCGCTCTGGCCAGCAGTACATGCTGCGCCCCACGGATATCTTTCAGTCTCTCCTGATCACAGCTGGCGCGGTCACCAAGCAGGTGGACCGCCTGTCGGCACGTGGACTGGTTCGCCGCAGACCGGATCCGACTCATGCGGGCGGGACGCTGGTCCAGCTCACAGCCAAGGGCAGAGCCATGGCCGACGATATCGTCAACATGGTGGCCTCGGAAGGCCGTATCTTTGAAGCGTTCACCGATCTGCCCCAAGCGCAAAGAGACAAATCACTGAGCCTGCTCCTCAGGCTGCTCGACAGCCTGAGCCAACCCATCAAAACCCCTTGAAATACCCTCGTTAGCCCCTGCCCTTCAAACATCATGAACGCCCCCTTGCACCCCTACCCAGAACGTCCCATCGCACACGGTCTCTCGCGCGCCCACCTGGCCAGCGACTACGACGTCGAGGCGAGCGTGCCGGACCTACCCGGCTACATGCGCCAGTTCATCAGCCTGAGCGACGAAGCCCGCCTGGCATTCGACGGCCATTGCCGGCTGGATGTGCCCTACGGCCCCCTGCCTGCACAAAAGCTCGACATCTTCATGCCCAGCAGCCAAGGCAACGCCCCCATCCTGGTTTTTTTTCACGGTGGCGCATGGAAAGGCTCCAACAAGGAATGCCGCGCATTTCCAGCTCTGACGGTGTGTCCACGCGGCGCCGTCTGGATTTCGGTCGAATATCCGCTCGCGCCCGACTCTTCGCTGGAGACGCAAACCGAATCTGCACAGCGGGCCATTGCCTGGATCGTCGACAACGCCTCGAGCTTCGGCGGCGACGCGAGGCGCGTCCTCGTGATGGGACACTCAGCTGGCGGTCACTTGGCCACCATGGGGCTGTTTCGGATGCTCCACGCGCAACCTGATCTTGCCAAGAATTTTGAGCTCCTGACGATCAGCGCCGTATTCGACCTGGAGCCCATGATGTTTACCAAGGTCAACGACTGGCTTAAGCTCGATCCGCCCCGTGTTCTTCAGCACAGCCCGATCAGTCAGATCCCGCCGCAATCGCCGGCCTTGCATGCATTGGCTGGCGGCAGTGAGCCGGGCGTTTTCATTCGTCAATCGCTGGACATGGTCGGCGCGTATGCATCGCGCGGCTTCCCCAGCCGTTTTACCGCCTTGCCGCATCGCAACCACTTCAGCGTTCTTGAGGAGTTCAGCCGCCAGGACAGCCCCCTGCATCAGGCCTTGATGGCGTTCATCAAGCCATGAACATACCGTCAAGCCCAGGGCGTCACCTGGCGCTTGCCTCGACAGTGCTGGAACCATCACGCCTTGAGGCCGCACGCACCGGCCAGCCTAGGCGCTACGACTCAAGGCCCCGCCCTTAACTTTCCTCGCAAGACCGCTCGGCTGCCACGAAATGAAAATCGGCAAAGCCTGAACGGGCAGACGACTGGGTGTTGTCGGTGTCGGCCGTGATCGCGAGTTGAACGGCCTCGGCACCCGGGCCAAACAGGCGCGTCACGTCACGGCGCACGTCCACCCGCTCCCAGACCCAGCGACCGGCGTCGCCATCACCGCTGCGCAGCACGATCATCTGGGCCCGATCGGTGTAGGCGTTGGGGCGGGTGGTTCCGACAGGTTGGCGGTTGTCCCAAACGTAGTTGATCGCCGCATCGGGCACGTCTGGGCCCCACATCGCACGCGCAAGCGCCAATTGCGCACGCAAACCCAGCCCCAGCGCAGACGCCGGCAGGCGCAAGCTGACGTAAACCCGCGCGGCGTAGTCATCGCCCTCGCGCCGCAGCATGTCGGCCTGGCTCAAGGTCGCGCCGATGCGCCAACGCCAGCACAGCACCGGTGTCGCGTTAAGGTCCACGGTGATGGGCCGCGCCAGCAGCGACATGCTGGCCTGCGACGTGACCTCGACCGCTTTGACACCGTCCCAGAGGGCATACCGGAAGGTGTTGGGCCGCTGGCCGGATTTGAGCCGGATCTCTTGCCAGGGCGCCAAGGTGGCATCGAATCGACCAACCCATCGCAGACCCGTGCCATCGCTTGGGGCGACAGTACCCTGGGCACTTGCCGAGGCCAGCGCCAAGCCCAGCAGAGCGGCCGCTCGAACCCAGCCGGATCGAGCAAGCGCTAGCGGGTCCATGTGAAGCGGCGCTCCAGCAGATCGGGGTCGTCGAAGTGCCTCTGCCCCACAAAGGCTGTGGCGTGATGGCCCCATTGGCGCATGGCGCCGGCACTGGCAATGCCCATGGGCCAAAACAACCAGCGCTCGCCGCGCTGCGTCCCCGGCACCAGACCGTCTGGGCGGTAGAGACTGCGCCGCGGCTGATCGGCATTTGCAGCAACCACGGGCAGCGAGCGCAAGACGTGCTCGCTGTCCACGCCGTAGCTTGATGCGCCGATCACGCTGATGCCCGCCTGGCTGGGATCGCTTACCGCCAGGCCCATCACCTGATGGTCGCCACTCGAGACCTGCACCACCAGGCGCTGGCCTGGCTTGAGCGCAGGCAAGTCAGCGGGCGCGAACAGCCACTCTTGGTTGGCGGGGGCATCGGGCTTGGGCTTGAGCTGCGGGCCGGCAAAAAACAGGTGGTAGCAGCCGCAAGCATGCATGGTGTCGAGCAACAGCACCTCGCCCCGCTCGTCCAGGGTCAGCCGCACCACCAGGCCGTCTAGGTTGCCCGCCAGCAGATCCAAGGGTCCACTGGCGGGCCGCTGAGGAAACCACAGCGTGTAGACCAGTTGCGGCAGCCAGCGGCCGTTCAGGCGTGTCGCCGTGACCCGCTGGTAGACCACCGGCTGGGCCCGATCGATCGCAGGCGCGTCGGCCGCGCTTGCGGCCCAAAACAAGCGGCCAAACTGATCAAAGGAGCCGCGGGTTTCGATGGCAAAGTCCGGCGCGTGCCAGGCCAGCCAGGCTTGCGCCTGGGCATCGCTCCATTGCGGCAAACCCAGCGCGTCGCGCGCGGTGGGCATGGAGCCCGGATCTTGGCGGGCGGGCGCCTGCCAAAGCGTCAGCGGCGGCGGTTTGAGCTGCCATGCTTTCATCGCCGACACCTGTTGGTCTTGCCAGCGCTGCACGCCAGCAAAGAACGGCCAGCGGGTCAGCGGGTACAGCCCCACCGCGCGCTGCCATGGGCTGTAGCGCGCAGGAAACTGCGCGCGAGCCAGCAGACGCTCTTGCAAGGCGCCCTGCGATCGCAAGGCCTCAAGACCTTGCTCGCGGCATTGATCGGTACGCTGCACAGCCGCGGCGCGACTGCCCACGCCCAAACTGGCCAACGCAGCAGCGGGCAAATTGTCGATCTCGGCGCTGCGAGCCAGCCGGTCTTCTTGCGCCGCCCTCTCAAGCCACACCTCAAAGGCCTGCTGCGAGCGAGCCGCATCGGAGCGCAAATCACTGAGCATCCGCGTGGTGCGCAAGCCAGCAAATCCGTCAATCGCCGCAGCCTCGGCATCGCCAACGCCGGCCTCGCCTGTGACCCGGTCCAAGGATTGCCACCAGGCACTGCACTGCGGCGTGTGCGACGGCAGCGAAGGGGCCTGCAAACTGGCGCAAGCCTGCAGCAGCGCCACCAGAAAGAGCAAGCCCCCCAAACGACCCATGCTCACGCACCAAGCGCCCAGCAGGCCAGCGCCATGCCCAACCTCAAGCTTGAAAGGGCGCAACGCAATCATCCTGCGACTTTAAGCCAAACCGCTCAGATCAGCTGCGCAAGCGGCTTTGGCCGGCGTGCATTAGGATTTGCGCTTATGGATTTCCTGGCGCCGCAATTTCTTTGGCTGCTGACCCTCGTGCCGGCCCTGGTGCTGCTTTACCTGTGGCTGATGCGGCGCAAGAAGAAGCTGGCCCTGCGCTACGCGAGCCTGGACATCGTCCGGCAAGCCCTGGCCGGCGGCCCGGGCTGGCGGCGCCATATCCCGCCGGCGCTGCTTCTGACGGCCATAGCCCTGGCGCTGCTGGCAGCGTCCAGGCCCATGGCCACCATCCCACTGCCGACATCCAGCGCCACCATCATCTTGGCCATGGACGTGTCGCTGAGCATGCGCGCCACCGATGTCAAGCCCAACCGTCTGGTGGCAGCGCAAGAGGCCGCCAAGGCCTTCCTGGCAGAGCTGCCGCCTGACATCAAGGTGGGCATCGTGACTTTCGCCGGCACCACGCAACTGGTACAGGCCCCCACGCACAACCGCGAGAACCTGGTGGCGGCAATCGACCGCTTCCAGATGCAGCGTGGCACGGCCGTCGGCAATGCCATCGTGGTGTCACTGGCCACGATCTTTCCGGATGAGGGCATCGACTTGGGCGAGCTGACTTTTGGCAGCCCCACGCGCGGCAAGAGCCTGGACGACAAAAGCAAGCCCAGCAAGAAAGAAGTGACCCCCGTCGCCCCCGGCTCCTATGAGTCGGCCGCGATCATCTTGCTGACCGACGGGCGGCGCACCACGGGCATCGATACCGAAGAGGCGGCCAAGATGGCAGCCGACCGCGGCGTGCGCGTCTACGCCATCGGGTTGGGCACGGTCGACGGCGCCGTGCCCGCTTATGACAGCTGGACCGCGATCTACATGAAGCTCGACGAACCGAGCCTGCGCGCGGTGGCCCAAAAGACGCAGGCCGAGTACTACTACGCCGGCGATGCCGAGGCGCTCAAAAACGTCTACACCCAGCTCACCACCCGGGTGCAGGTGGAGAAAAAAGAAACCGAACTGTCGGCGCTGCTGGCGCTGATGTCTGCCGCGCTGTCCATTGCAGCCGCGGCACTGTCGCTGCTGTGGTTCAGCCGGATCGCGTGAAATCGGGCGGCACTCGCCGGCATGGGCGTCAAGTTACGAAATGGGTTGAGCTTTTCGCCATGACAGCGCGACGGGTCAGATTGCGTGTTGATCCTTGACACCAGATTTGATCTAGGACATCATATCTGACACGATGAAGCCTCCCAAGACACAGGAAGTCTACGCTCCAAAGGACGTGGCCATTCCTGCCAGACTGGGCGGCGGCGTACTGAAAGAAAAAGTGATACGAGAGCTGCCGTCGAAGAAGGTCATTGGATATGCCTTGGCCTACATCAACCCGCTGATTTTCAGTGGAGACAATGGCCGGGTGCTAGGTTATGACAACAGCCACGGCTACTCGCACCGGCACTACCTGGGGAGCATCACCCCGGAGTCATTCGACGGCTACGAGCAGCTCTATAACCGTTTCGAGCAAGAGTGGCAGACGATAGCCTTGAGATTCGTCAATGGAGAACCGATATGACGAGGCAAAAGATCACATTGGCAGACTTTGCAAAAACCCCCGCGTTAAAGTCGCATTCCCAGCGCAGCAAAGCTGTCGCGCGCGCGTTAGATGAGAAGGCGGATGCCCTGCCCTATGCCAAGACCTTCAACAGCTTCGAGTTTGAGGACTTTCTGAGCCAACTCACGCCCAAGCGGTTTGAACTGCTGCGGCTGGCCAGCAAGGGGCGGCGCTCCATTTCTGACTTGGCGACGGCTGCACACCGAGACCAAAGCGCGGTTTCGCGGGACGTTGCGAAGCTGAGCAAACTGGGGCTGGTCAGGATAGAGGTCGTGACGAACCAGGGACACGGACAAAAAAAGATCGTGATGCCCGTTGCCACCACGATCTCGATCAACGCATCCATTGCTGCGCTCTGAAAGACGTCGGCTTGACTGCGCACAGGCTGGGCACACTCAAGCCAGAGTGATCGTGGCGCAGCGCGTGGCCGGGGGTGTCCGGCACCCGTGTCTTAGAGCAATCAGCGCGACGCGTTGAGCTGGTAGCGAAACCGGTCGCCGCGCGCCACGAACTCGTTGTACATGATCGGAGTGCCTTGACCGTCGTAGGATGTGATGTGAATGCGCAGCAAAGCGGCGTCCACTCTTGTATGAAGTTGCTTGGCCATCGCATCTGAAGCATTGATGGCTTCAAAGTCGATGTGAGAGCGCACCACTCGATACCCCAGGCGCTGACGCAGGACAGTGAGCAAATCGTTGACACCTAGATCTTCTCGGCACATGGCTTGAAGCAGACCCTGGCTGCCATAACAGAGCTGGAAAGCATGCACTTCGCCGTCGACCAAACGAGTGATGGAGACCCTGCTCACCGGTGCGTCCACCGGCAAGCGCAGAGCGGTTGCAACGGTGGGGTCTGCCTTGACGCGCTTGATGGCAGACACGATCCCCGCTGCCACATGCCCACGCCGACGCATGGTCTCGTAAAAGCCCGTCAGCGGGCCCATCTCCGACGGATGCCGCGAGGTGCGGCGAACGAAGCTGCCCTTGCCGTTGACCTTCTCGATCATGTCCATAGCCTGCAGCTCCGAGAGCGCCTGACGGATGGTGACACGACTCACACCGAACCGCCTCTCGAGCGCCTCCTCAGAAGGCAGCTTATCGCCGGGCGCCAAGCTGCCGTCGGCAATGCTGGCCTTCAACGCATCGCGCACCTGAGCAAAAAGCGGGGTTGCTGATTCGACCTTGTCCATGACGCTCAAGTCTAACGGGGCGCCATATCCGGCACAGGCCTGCTACTTGGCAGCACAGGGGTCAGATTCTCTAGGCACGCTGTTTCCTGCAGGAGAGGCTGAACCTTGGCCTTGTCCTCAGCGGCCAAAGCGGCCCACTCGCGCTGCAGCCATACGAGGCATTTGTGCTTGTAGCTTTCAACTTTTCCTTTCCAAACCAATCCATCCATCACGACCTCGAAGGACTCGGCACCCGTTTCAACCGCGTGATGATGAGCGCGCAGCAAGGGCAAGTAGAAGCGGCCAGCCAGCACCAGCATCTCGCGCACGCTGGCCTGCCAGGTGGACTGAGGCGCCCAGTCGCCTTCTACACCCGAGGCATCGTCAAGTGACTGGGTCCATTGGAAGGTGCGGGGCGCGCGAGCGCGCATGATGGAACTGGCTGACGGGTCCAGGGCGCACTGGCACAACTGAGCGTAGAGACCAAAATCGGCCAGTGAAGGCCGCCCGCCAAACAGATAGGCGGTGCGATCGAGCATGGACTCGACGGCCGCCAGAGTGGCAAGATAGAACGACGCCAGCAACTGATGCCCCTCCTCGGTGGTCACCATCGCCTCGCGCTTAGAGGTCTGTCGCAGCGTGAATTTGGCCACCAGGGCCTCTAAATCGGGCCGAGCAATGGCCCCGAGCCAGCCTGAAAGCTGCCGCGTTGCACAGAAGGTCCGATCAAACTCGGAACCCCAACGCATGTCGAACATGGCAGCGACCAAAAGCTCATCGGCCATGTCTTCGATCAGGTGGCTCAGGAAGGCGGCGGCCGGGTCATCCGGCACCACCGAGCGTTGCTTTGGATGACGCGTCTCAAGATCGTAGATGAGCGGCGTGCTGTCGGCGTGATAACTGCCATCGGGATACTGCAGCACTGGGATCATGCCCTTGCCGGCCTGCCTCAATTCACCCTGGCTGCCAAGGTAGCCGCTCGGGACGATCCACAGGTGCGCAAGTCGGCGATACCGAAGCAAGGCTCGCATTTTTAGCGAATAGGGGGAACCTGGGCCCCCGAGTAGGCGGTAGGTCTGAGGCTGTAGCAGATCGGTTTGCATGAGGTGTTCTCGGTGTGCCGATGACCAGAAGATCGACAGGCTGTATTGACCTATTATGATAGTCCCCTATACACTGAAATAGAACTTTTCCATCGACCGCCCAAGATGCCCGAATCCAGCGCCTCGCCTGTCTCTGCATTGATGCGTCCTCGCTCAATCGCGGTGATAGGCGCATCGACGCAGCCCCACAAAGCCGGCGGGATGCCGGTGCGCCTGCTGCTCGAGCACGGATACACCGGCCGGGTTGTCCCGGTTCACCCCAGCGCCGCCGAGATCCAGGGTTTACCGGCCATCGCCTCGCTGCGTGAGGCCTCGCAGGCGATCGATATGGCCATCGTTTGTGTCCCGCAACCGGCAGTGCGCCAGGCGATCTCCGACTGCGTGGCGCAAGGCGTCAAAGCGGCGGTGGTTTTTACCGGAGGGTTCGCTGAAGCTGGCGACCCAGGCTTGGCCGAGCAAGACCAAATCGTGCAACTGGCCGCTGATGGTGGGATGGCATTGCTTGGACCCAACTGCCTGGGGGCAATCAACCTGCGCGAACGCATGTTCGCCACCTTTTCGCCCGCCACTTTGAGGGGCATGCCCCCGGTCGGAGGCATCGGGCTGGTCAGCCAGAGCGGCGCCTTCGGGGCCTATGCCTATGTGTTGGCGCGCCGTCACCGCCTTGGGCTATCGCACTGGGTGACGACTGGCAACGAGGCGGGCATTCAGGTCGCCGATGTGATCGAGTGGCTGGCCAAAGATCCCGACACCCGGGTGATCCTGGCTTACCTGGAGGGGTGCAAAGATGGACCCCGCCTGGTCCAAGCGTTGCGGGCTGCGCTGGCAGCGGGCAAGCCGGTGGTCATTACCAAGGTTGGCCGCACCGACGCGGGCGCCAGGGCGGCCATGTCCCACACGGCCGCCATTGCGGGGGAAGACGCGGTCTTTGACGCGGTGTTCGAGGAATGTGGGGCCATCCGCGCGAACACCATTGAAGACTTCTTTCGCTACGGCCAGCTGTTTGCGACGGCACCCGTGCCTCATAACGACGCCGTGGCCATCATCACAGGGTCGGGCGGCGTGGGCACCCTGATGGCAGACCGTGCTGACGATCTGGGGCTGCAGCTGCCGCCCTTCACCGAGGCCGAGTCGCTGCGAGTCACTGAGCAGGCGTCCCTGGCCACCACCGGCAACCCGATCGATGTGACAGGACAAGTTGTCGGCAACCCACGGGTCCTCGAAGTGGCCTGCGAGATCGCGGCAGAAAACGGCCGCTACGGCAGCATCGCCTTGTTCACGGCCGCCGGAGCGCTTTCACCGGCCTTCTGGCCCACCCTGGAACAGTGCGCGCGCCAGATCACCAGCCGGCCGGGCATCACCGCCACCATTGCCGGCATCATGGATGAGAGCCAACGCCAGACACTGACTGACCTTGGCTGCCTGGTGTATGAAGAGCCCACGCATGCGATCGAGGCGATCGCGCAATTGCGAAAGTACGCGCTTGGGCGGCAAAGAACCCAACCCCTGGCCGATCCACCCTCCCCTGCCAATCGGCCCTTGCCCGTGGGCACCTTGGATGAGGCCAGCGCGCTGCAGGTTCTTGCCGAGCACGGTATCGGCGTGGTCCCCCACGGTGTCGCCATGACGGCCGACGAGGCCGTGGCCGCAGCCCAGCGCCTAGGTGGCGCGGTCGCGGTCAAGGTGCTCTCGCCAGACATTGTTCACAAGAGCGATGTGGGCGGGGTGCGGCTCAATGTGTCGGGGGACGAGGCCGTGCGCAAAGCCTTCGACACGCTGCTGGCCGAGGTCTCGGTCAAGGCACCCGCCGCCCGTATCCGCGGCGTTCTGGTTGCGCGTATGGTGCGGCCCGTTCTGGAGTGCGTGGTCGCAAGCCGCCGTGACCCGATCTTCGGTCCGGTTCTCACCTTTGGCTTAGGGGGCACCGAGGTCGAATGGCTGGGCCGCGTCGCCATGGCCACAGCGCCGGTGACCCCGCAGCGGGTCATGCAATTGCTGCAACGGCTCGACCTTCTGCGCCGGCTCGATGGTTGGCGTGGCGGACCCAAGGTGCCGCCTCAAGCCCTGGTGGACGCCATTTGCGCGGTGGGCCGAATCGCTTGCACGAACCGGGGACTTGTGCACCTGGAAATCAACCCCCTGCTGGTGAACGCCGACGGTGTGTTTGCTGCAGACGCGCTGATGCAAATTCAATAAGGAGACACGCAATGACACACCCACAGACAACCAGCCCGGTACGCCGAGAGATCCTATTGGCAGCAGTGGCCGCCACGCTGACGCCTTGGGCACAGGCCCAAGGCGCACCCTGGCCCAACCGTCCGGTCAAAGTCGTCGTCAGCTCTGCCGCAGGCGGCCCCACCGACCTGTTCGCACGCCTGTTTGCAGAACAAATGTCCAAGACCTTCGGCCAGCCCTTTGTTGTGGAGAACAGGGTCGGGGCCAACGGCCTCATCGGTAACGACGCCGTCGCCAAGTCGGCGCCCGATGGCTACACCCTGCTGTTCACCTTCGCGGCTGCGGTGGCCATGAACCATGCACTGTTGCCCAAGCTGCCCTACGACACCTTTAAGGATCTGCAACCCGTGGCGCAGATCGGCGCGACAGGGACCTTGCTGGCGGTCACCCCCAGCTTTCCGGCGAACAACATTCGAGAGTTCATCGACCATGTGAAAGCCAACCCAGGCAAGTTCAACTATGGCTCTTGGGGCCAGGGCTCAGGCGGGCATCTGTCCATGGAGGCACTGAGCCACGCCGCCGGCTTGAAGCTCAATCACGTGCCGTACAAGTCCATCCCTCAGGTCATTACTGACATGCTCAACGGCAACCTGCAGGTGGCCTTCGTCGACCCCTTCACGCCCATGCAGCACATTCGATCAGGCAAGATCCGGCCGCTGATGATCTCAGGGACACGGCGAGGGCCGGCTCTTCCTGATGTACCCACAATGACCGAAGTGGGTTACCGATTCGATGCCGACGCCTGGTTCGGACTTTTCTTTCCGGGGGGCACGCCAGGGGCCATCACCCAGCGCGTCAACGAAGAGGTGGCCCGCTTCCTGCGCCTGCCAGATACGGCGGCAAGGTTTACGGCGCTGAACATGCCCTTTAGCCCGATCAAGACGGTGGAGCAGTTCACGCAAACCGTCAAAGACGATATCGCCACATGGTCGGCCATCATCAAGACGGCCAACATCAAGCCTGAGTGAGCGGCAGGCACTGCGGCTGACTCGACACATTCACAACCCGCATGGACCCGGCAAGCCACCCAGAGCTCCCCTACTGGCGCGCTCTCGCAGTACAGGCCATGGTGTGGGCATGGCCCTTGTACGAGATGCAGCGCATGCGGGCCGCCACGGCGCCAAGACGCACCCAGGCCGATGGCTTCGCCGGTGACGACCCGAAGAGCCCATGGCGCTGGTTCAACACCTTCAGCCACGCCCGGCAGCGCCTGCGACCCGGCGGCAGCCGAGTGGTGCTGCCCAACAACGACACGCTTTACAGCAACGCCTGGCTGGACCTGACTGACAACCAGGGCCTCGTCATCGACCTGCCAGAGATGGGGGATCGTTACCACGTGCTCGGGCTGATGGACTTCTACACCAACCCTTTTGCACATCTCGGTACTCGACTCCATGGCAACGGGGGCGGCTCCTTTCTGATCACGCCCCCTGGTTGGCAAGGGTCTGTGCCAGAACCCTTCGAGCAGGCCGGCCGCCATGTACCGGCACCCACACCCTGGGTCTGGCTGATCGGTCGCCTGCTGGTGGACAACGACGAAGACCTGCCCGCAGTGACGGCCCTGCAGGACCGCATGTTGATCCGCACCCTGCCCGACTGGCTGGCCGACAGGCCCACTGGCCCGATGCGCGCAGCAGTGGCGCAAGGGTTTAACCAGCCCTTTTCATGGCGTCACTTCCTGCAAGTGGTGGGCGATGCCATGGCGCATTGCCCGCCCGAGCCCCAGGAAGCGCTGCTCACAAAGCCTTGGCAAGCACTTGGCCTGGGCCCAGACAGTGCCGCCCCACCGCTGAGGCCGGTCATCGAGTCGGCCTGGGATGAGGCGACAGCTGAGGTGCTGCGGATGCTAGACATGCCCTTCGACCAGCTCGATTCTGATCAAGCCCACCGCGGATGGGCGCCGTCGATCATGCCCCTGAGCGGAAGGTTCGATGGCGATTTTCTGCGCCGCGCCGTCATCGCCCGGCAGGCCATCGGCGCCGTTGCACCGCAAGAGGCGCTGTACCTGCGCTGTGAGTCCGACTCGGATGGACAGGCGCTCAACGGTCAGCATGCCTACCAAATACGATTTGCGCCGGGACAACTTCCCCCGGTACAAGCATTCTGGTCCATCACGATGTATGACGCCACAGATGGCATGCTCGTGGCCAACCCCATCGACCGCTTTTCAATCGGTGACCGCACACCCGGCCTGCAGCCCGATGAAGATGGCGCGCTCACGCTCTACCTTCAGCACCAAGAGCCCGCCAGCCCAGCCGAGCGCGCAAACTGGCTACCGAGTCCAGCGGGCGGTTTCACCCTGTGCCTGCGCGCTTACCTGCCGCACCCCAGTTTGGTCGAAGGTCTCTTTGTCCTTGCGCCGCCGGTTCGCTGTATCGAGACTGCCCGCCGCTGAGCCGGCAATGTGATCAACAGCTCAGATCATGGGCACCAGCGAGCCGTCCATCATCAAGTTAACGCCATTGATGTAGCTGGCCCGGCTGGAGGCCAGGAACACCACCGCGTTGGCCACCTCCTGCGGCTGGGCGATCCGGCCCAACGGCAACTTTTCCACCATGCGCGCCAAGGCGGTTTCCTTGGCGATATTGCTGTTGCGCGCGTCAGTTTCGATGGCTTGATCCAGGCGCTCGGTCAGCGTGCTGCCCGGATTGACGCCGTTGACCCGCACCCCCTGTCCCGCGTAGGCATTGGCCAGGCCGGCGGTGGCCAGCATCAGCGCTGCATTGGCAGATCCACCGGGCAGGTGCATCGGGCTGGCCACCTTGCCGCCATTGCCAATCACATTGACGATGGCCCCCTGCCCACGCGCCGCCATCGCCTTGATGGTTGGATCCATCATGTGGATGTAGCTGAAGAATTTGGAGAGCATCGCATCTCTCCAGGCATCGGGCGTCAGCTCCGGCGCGGGTGTGCGCTTGGCCGCACCTGCGGAGTTGACCAGCACATCAACGGGTCCATTGAGGCTTAGCGCCTGCGCCAGCGCCCCAGCGGCCTGGCCTGCATCGGTCAGGTCGGCCGCGCACACATGGACCACCGCCGAAGGTGTTTGCTCCAGGAGCTTGCGCATGGCTGAGTCCAGCGTTTGGGCCTGCCGAGCCACCAGGGTGACACGGGCGCCCTCCTGCAAGAACGCAGCTGCGCAGGCCAGACCGATGCCCTTGCTGCCGCCGGTGATCAGGACATGCTTGTCTTTCAGATTCAAATCCATGGTGTATCCAAAGTAGGGGGGTTCAAGAAAGGGTCAGGTCGACCAGAACGCGTACATCGGCCAGCTGCTCCGTGGCGCGCAGCCGCTCGAGTAAACCGTCGGCCGCGCAATGAGGCGCGCCATGGGCGAGCAGGTCGTGAAACTTCAAGGCCAGCCCCGCATCGTCCAGGCTGGGATGCTCCTGACCGGGTGCAGGGTGATGGCGGGCGTGTAGTGGCGCGCCCTGGTGCAGAAGGACTTCCACGGCGGCCTCCTGCTGGCCCAAGCGGTCATCAGAGAGCACCTGCACCTTCGCGCGCAGGGCCTGGCTCAGCTCCACTGCTTCGTCGGTGAAGCGACTCACCCCAGCCTGGCCCTCAAGCAGCATGATGGCCACCGCATGCTGCAAGCTGAGTTTGGCCGCCATGCCGTCAGCCGGCTGCGGGCGGTTGGCACGGGTGGCAGCCAGAGGCGCAACGCGCAGTCGGATCTGCGCCACCGCATCGGACGCAAGCACGCCGTGCGCTTGCACCAGCGCCTGGCAGGCCTGAAGCGTCGGGTGCAAAAGAAAGCCACAGGGGAAGGGCTTGAAGCGGTTCTCCTCGACCTGCCAAGGTGAGTTGGCAGCCGGCAGCGGGCCGAGCGCAAAACCCTCATCGCCCATCAGCGCACCAAAGCCAAAGCGATCCTCCAGCACCACGGTGCTGGCGCTCAGCCCGGCACACGCATACTGGGCAGCCAGCAGGCCATTGCGCGCCGCGTGGGCAATGTTCAGGCTCTTGGCGCTGCTACCCAGGCTGGCCACCAGGCCGCTGGCCTGGGTCGCGGCATGGCCCAGGGCCCAGACCATCTTGGTTGGGTCAAGCCGCATCAGCCGACCCACCGCGGCGGCCGCACCGAACACGCCACAGCTTGCGGTGATGTGCCAGCCCTTGGCGTAATGCGCAGGCGAGACGGCAAGACCCACCGCGCATTCGATCTCCATGCCCACCAAAAAGGCCAGCAGCGCATCGGCACCGGTACAGGGGTGCGCAGCAGCCCAAGCCACCACAGCAGAAGCCACCGGGCCGGCCGGATGAATGGCGGTGGCCCAATGGGTGTCGTCGTAGTCCAGGATGTTGGAGGCAAACGCGTGAACCAGCGCCGCCGAAGGCACATCAAGCCGCTCCCTGCGCCCCAAAAGCGGTGCCGAACCGGCTGCCCCGAGCGCAAGCAGCGCGGCCACCAAGCGATCCACCTGCGGGTCGGCCGCGCCACCCAGGGCGCAGCCCCACCAATTGAGCCACGAACGCCGCGCAGCCTGACGCGCCGCCTCCGGCACATCTGCCCACTGGGTTTGCACCGCCCATCGGGCCAGAACCAGCGTGGGGGATTCAGACAGAGCGGCCATCCAGGTCAGTTGGCAACGACACCCGCGCGCTTGACCACCGGCCCCCAGCGATCGAGCTCCTGCTTGACGTAGGCAGCGGCCTGCTCCGGGCTGCCGCCCAGAGGCTCGGTCCCCTGGGCCGCAAACCGCTCCACCACATCGGGCGACTTGAGCGCCTGATTGACCTCTCGGTTGATGCGAGCAATGATCTCTGGCGGTGTTCCGGCCGGTGCCATCAACCCGTACCACAGGGCGATGTTGACGGTCGGAAGGCCCAGCTCAGCAAAGGTCGGCACCTGCGGCAGCAAGGGGTTGCGCCGAGGGCTGGCCGCTGCCAGCGTGCGGATCTTGCCCGAGGTGATGTGCGGCAGCAGCGAGGGTGCGCCGTCGAACATGACCTGAACCTGCCCGCCAACCAGATCGGTCACTGCAGGCCCGCTGCCCCGATACGGGGCATGCAGCATATCGACCGACGCGGCCGCCTTGAGCAGCTCGCCGGCCATGTGCGGGGCCCCGCCATTGCCCGAGGAAGCGAAAGCCAGCTTGCCCGGCCGCTCGCGGGCCAGGGCCAGAAACTCGGCCAAGGTGTTGACCTTGAGATCGGCATTGACCGTCATGATCAAGGGCAAGCTGGCCAGCATGGTCACCGGAGTGAATGAGGCCACCGGGTCATAGGGCAGCTTGGTCATCAGGTGCGGTCCGATGCCATGGGTGGTGATGGAGCTTTGCAGCAGGGTGTAGCCGTCGGGCGCCGACTTGGCCACAAAGTCGGCGGCCAGCGCGCCACTGGCTCCGGCCTTGTTCTCGACGACCACTGTCTGGCCCATGGAGGCCGACAGCTTGCTGGCCAGCAGACGGGCAATGAAGTCAGCGGCGCCGCCCGGCGGCACGGTCACGATCAGCTTGATCGGGCGGTTGGGGTAGCCAGCGGCCTGCGGCTGGGCCTGCGCACAGACTGTCGCGAGACCCAAAGCGAGAACAGTCAGGGATTTGACCCACGAAGCAGCCATAGATGTGTCCTTGTTGATGAATGCCACCTGCGGGCCCATCCTATGCATGCACATGAGACGCCCACCCATGCGGCGGCATTAGATCAAAACTCAAGCACACGCTCGGGAGTGCGCTCGGGTATCCGACAAGTCCACCGCGCTTTTGATCACCAGCTCAGCGGCATTTTTCAAAATACGCAGCACGCGATCCCTACAATGAGTCATGGCCGGTGCGAAGCGGCGGGCTATCCGGTCTGAGGCCCACTGATCGTTGTATCTGCCAGCATTCCACGAACGACAAGGAGACACGCATGAGGACAGCCTTTTTGCAATTGACGGTCGCATTCACGATGGCCGTCTGTGCCCTCGCACCGACTGCAAGTCAGGCTCAGACCGGCGACGGTGGCTATCCGCAGCGAGCACTCAAGCTTGTGGTGCCCTTTCCGGCCGGAGGCGGTGTCGATGCAGTGGGCCGATTGCTCGCGGAGCGCCTATCGGCCAATTTGCGCCAGCCTGTTTTGGTGGACAACCGCCCCGGAGCCGGTGGCGCTTTAGGAACGCTGGCCGTGGCGCGTTCACCTGCCGATGGCTACACGCTGCTGCTCAACACCAACGGCCACGCGATTCTTCCCCACCTGCAAAAGACCGAGTGGGATGCGGTCGCGGACTTCGTTCCCATCTCCCAGGTCCTGGTGCTTCCCATGATGGTGTTTACCAACGTCAACTCACCGATCAAATCGCTGGGCGATCTGATCACCGCGGCCAAGGCCAACCCGGGCAAGGTGTCTTACGGCTCATCGGGGATCGGTGGGCCGATCCACTTGGGCATGGAGATGTTTGCCAGCCGAGCGGGGATCAAGCTGCTGCATGTTCCTTATCGGGGTAACGCTCCCATGGTCACGGCCTTGCTTGGCGGTGAAGTGGCGGTCACACTGGACACACTGGCTGTCTCTTATCCCCAGGTGCGCGCTGGCAAGTTTCGCGCAATTGCCACCACCAGCCCAACCCGACTGAAGATCGCACCCGATGTGCCGACCATACACGAAGCGGGCGTATCCGGGTTTGACTATCTGGGCTGGCAAGGCATCCTGGCACCGGCCGGAACGCCCCCTTCTGTGGTCGCCCGCTTAAGTGCCGAGCTGCGCAAGATCCTCGAGATGCCCAGTGTGCGTCAGAAGCTCGAAGAGCTGGGCTATGAACCGCGTAACGCCACGCCAGAGGAGTTTCTTGCCATCATCAAGGACGACTCGGTTCGGTATCGCAAGGTCATCCTGGACGCTCAAATCAAGGCCGAATGAGGCAGCTCAGCAGGAGTTAAACGGGGGCTGACCACGGTCGGCCGCCAGACCCACACGGCTGGGCTCGACGCCCGATTCAAAGCCGCGCAGCCCGCTCCACCCACCCGCCCAACAAGGCCTCACCGAGTTCCTTGCGCGCAGCCGGCGGCTCGACCCCCGCCAGCTTGAGCATCGCCCAAGCCAGACACAGGTTCGACGACAGGACCGGGCGGCCCGTGCGCTGGGCCAGCTGCGACATCACGCGCAGCGTCGGCATGCCGGTGCCGGACAACAAGACGGCATCCGCGTTATCGACATTGAGCGCCGCCGCAGCCTCCAGCACCATCGGCGCCCGAATCCGGTACACCGCACGCGTATCGGTGGGGTCCATCTCCTTGCGCGCAAAGCTCACCACGTCCAGCCCGCAGGCCGTCCAGTACTGCAGGCTCGCATCCACGAGGAAGGCGGGGTACGGCGCCAACAGTGCGATGCGTTTGACGCCCAGCCACTGGCAGGCCGACAAGATCGCCTGCGAGGAGGTGACGATGGGAAAACCAAACCGCTGCTCGTACGCTTCGATGCGCTTGCGCTCCTCGTGCTGCCCGATCAGGTAGCTGGTGCCAGTGCAGGCAAAGCCCAGCACATCAGGGCGTGCGGTGTCAAAGGCCTCAATGCTGGTGCCCAGGTTGTCCAGGTACTGCACCAGCCGGTTGCCAGAATCGGTGCGACTGCCCTGCAGCCGGGTTGCGATGACGCCCACGCCGTCGGGCGCCAGAGCACCGAACTCGGGCTCCACGACCGGGTTGGCCTGCGGCACGGCGATGGCCAGAAGGGCACTGGCGCTGTACTCGCGCTCGGGATGGGCGGGTGTTGGGGTCATGGTGAGATCAATCTTTCGAAGCAGTTGGGGTGCGCGGCGCCAGCTGAAAGCCGTCCTGTCCCGGCGTGTCGGCCCAGGCCTGGAAAGGCGCAGAGGGCTTGACCTTGCCGGAGCGCAGGACCTTCAGCCAAGCACTGCTGGCCTCTAGGAAACGATTCACACCGCACGGCCACAGCACCAGGCTCAGCGCTTCGGCGATCTTGTATTCGGACACCCCGTTGGCATAACACTCCTCCAGCTCCACCTCCAGCGCCCAGTGCTGGTCGCGCGAAGCGTAGGCCGCCAGCAGGGCCAGGTGCGCCAGTTCGCGCGGCAGTTCGGGGAACTGCGCCAACAGCGCGTTCTTGCCGGCGATGTAAGCGGGCCGCGGCCCCGGCACCGGGAAGTACGCTTGCCAATGTGTCTCCAGGAACTGGTAGGTCTCCACGCCGCGCGACCACGCCACCAACCGGAACGCCGCTTCGGCCAGGCGGTCGGTGCCGCCGGTCTGGAAAAACAGGTGGATGTGGTGTGTGCCAATGGCCTCGTCGGCGGCGCCCAGGAGGGCGAGCCAGACGAACTCGCGTTCAAACTCACTGAGGTGGTGCAGGTCGAGCGTGAGGGTCTTGTAGACCAGGGGATAGACGTCCTGCAGCGCGGGCAGCGCCGCGGCCATGGCGCCCTGGTGGGCCATCACGTAGCCGCGCCGCGCGCGAAACGCCTCCAGGCGCTCGCGCACCTCGGCGGCCGACGGAGAGCTGGGGGGCGGCGGGCTCACTCGACCCTGATGTTGGCATTGCGGATCACATCGCCCCAGCGCTTGCGTTCCGACTCGATCAGGCGCACGAACTGCGGCTGCGTGTTGGGCAGCGGCTCGGCCCCCAGGTCCGTCAGCCGCTGCATGACGGCGGGATCGGCCAGCGCCACCTGCATCGCGCGTGAGATGGAAGCGGTGACGTTGTCCGGCAGGCCAGCCGGGCCGACCAGCGCGAACCAGTTGTTCATGCTGAAGTCGGGCAGCGTGCGGTTGATCAGCGGCAGCCCCGGCAGTTGCGGCGAGCCACGCTCTCCGCCGAACGCGATACCGCGCAGGGAGCCGGCCTTGACCTGCTGCAGGTAGTCGGACATATTGCCCAACAGCAGGTGCACACGGCCGGCCTGCAGGTCGATCATGGCTTGCGAGCCGCCCTTGTACGGCACATGAACCATGTCGACGCCGGCCTGGCGCCGGAACAACTCGCCGGCCAGGTGGCCGATGGAGCCGGTGCCGGCGGAGGCGTAGGTCACCTTGCCAGGGTTGGCCTTGGCATAGGCCACCAGCTCTGGCACGGTCTTGAAGGGTGCGTCTGGCGCCGACACCATCAAGGAAAAGATGTTGGCGATGGTCCCGATGGGCGTCAGCTCCTTCTGAACATCGATGGGGATCTTCATGCCGGGCATCTGCGGCGCCACAGCAAACATGCTCATGGTGGCAAAGCCTATGGTGTGGCCATCGGGGGCCGAGCGCGCCACCGCCTCGGCGGCGATGAACCCGCTGGCGCCGGCGCGGGTGTCGACCACCACGGGCTGGCCCAGGACGTTCTTCAGACCGTCGGCGATGATGCGCGAGACCAGGTCGCCCGAGCCGCCGGCGGCAAAGCCGTTGAGCAGCCGAATGGGCCGGTTGGGCCGCCATTCGGCCTGGGCGTGCAGGGGCAGTGTGGTGGCGGCCACACCGGCGGCCAGCGCGCTCAGCACGGTGCGGCGACGCAGTTCAACAGGGTTTGAAGGGTGCATAGGGTTCACAGGGTTCATTGGCTGGGCTCCTTGATCAATCGGCCTGGGCATTGGAAGACTTCACCACCTTGCCCCAACGGACGATCTCCTCATCCAAGAAGGCGTTGGCCTGCGCGCGGGTGGTGGTGATGGGCTCGGCGCCCATCTCCAAGAGGCGCGTGCGCATGGTCGGGGACGCACCTGCCGCCAGAATTTCGCTGTTGAGGCGGTCCAGGATGGCAGTCGGTGTCTTGGCCGGTGCGGCGATGCCCCACCAAACTGAAACCTGCTGCTCCGGGTAGCCCTGCTCGGCAAACGTCGGCACGTTGGGCACCAGCGCGGACCGCTGGTTGGAGGCCACGCCCAGCACCTTCACCCTGTTGCCCTTGATCTGGCCAATGACATTGGCCTGGTTGGTAAAGAAAACCTGGATCTGTCCGGCAAGGATGTCGTTGATCACGGCCGCGCCACCTTTATAAGGCACGTGGGTCATGTCGATGCCTGCAAGGGTCTTGAACATCTCGCCGGCCAAGTGCTCCGAACTGCCCGGGCCGCCAGAGCCAAAGTTCAGCTTGCCGGGCTCTTTCTTGGCCATGGCCACCAGTTCCTTGACATTGTTGGCCGGGAAGTCTGGGCGCACCAGCAAGATGCCCGGCGCGCGGCCGACCACGGCCACCTGCGTCAGCTCGGTCTTGACGTCGTAGGGCATCTGCTTGAACAGCGTCACGTTGACCGCGTTACCGGGCGAGGTGAGCAGCAGCGTGTAGCCGTCGGGCGGCGCCTTGGCCACGAAGGTAGAGCCAACATTGCTGCCAGCGCCCACGCGGTTCTCCACCACGACCGGCTGGCCCAGGCGGCTGCTCAGTTCCTGCGCCAGCGTGCGGCCGATGGCATCGACGCTGCCGCCGGCACCATAGGGCACGACGATCCGGATCGGGCGCTCGGGCCAGGTGCCCTGCTGGGCAAGGGCTGCCGTCAAGGGCAACAGCCCTGCGGTGACAGCGGCGGTGATCGCGGTGATGGCATGGCGGCGCAGCAGGCGGGACATGGCGGGGCTCCGGTAGGTTGATGGAACGTGGGTTCAGGGTTTCGGATCGGGCAGCGTGCTGAAGACCGGCCCGTAATGGTGGCGAATTTCTGCCAGCAGGCTGGCAGGCGGCTGCTGATAGGTACAGCGGCGCGAGGTCCACACGCCGCCCATGGCGGCGCGCAGTCTCACGGCGGTTTCGCCCATCTTGACCAGGGCCTTGACGCCGTTGACCACCGGCAGGCCGCAGGGCGTGGCATGGATCCCTGCCTTGGCCAGCAGCACCATCAGCACGCCGACGGCCGGAACGATGGCCTCGGCGCCTTCGGCACCCGCGGCTTCGCACTGGGCAAAAAAGTTGTCGATGAGCGTGCGGCCCGCGCCGGAATCGGAGAAGCCGTCATCGAGGTCCACCAGCCGCACCATCTGCATGGAGCGCGCACTGTGCAGCATGTGGGTGTGGCCGTAGCGGCGAAAGTTCTCGGTGATGCGTGGAACATGCTTGGGCGAGCCGGTGACCAGCGCAAAGTTGCCGGCCATCAAACTGGCGAAGTGGCCGGAAGTCTCACCCAGGCCAAGCACCGGCATATCGGTGATCTCGCGGGCCTCGCGCAGCCCGGGATCGGCGATGTTGCCGATGAGGAAAGCGTCGAAACCCTCCCGGGTGGCGCGCTCCACGTTGGCCAGCACCTCCTGCGTCTCGATGAACTCCAGGTAGCGGTACTGGTCACCCACGCCGCCAGCGCCCTCGATGCCGTGCACCTCAAACTCGGTGCCGGCGTCGCACACGCTGGAGATCACGTTCCACAATGCCACGTTGTAGGCCGGCCAAGCGCTGGCCTTGGTCATGCTCTGGTACCAGATCTTCATTGCCTGATTGTGATTCAAATATAACTAAGCAAGGTCTGCAAAACCCCGTCATCGCGAGGAGCGGCCTTTGGCCGCAAGGAGCCTGCTATCTTGACGGGAAGCAGGTCAGGCTGGCAATGACAAAACGGACTTGTCCAGCCTGTCCCTCACGAAGCTGAACGCCCAGTCTACTACCGAAAAACGAGGGTCGATTGCGGTCGGCACCGAGACCGCCAAAGCTGGCGTGTTGCTCAACACGCTCTATGCCTGACCCTGCCTTCAGTAGTGAACCACCGAGCGGATGGACTGCCCTTCGTGCATCAGATCAAACGCATGGTTGATCTCGGTCAGCGGCATGGTGTGCGTGACAAAAGGCGCGAGCTCAATGCGACCAGCCATCGCGTCATCGACCATGCCGGGCAGTTGGCTTCGGCCCTTTACACCACCGAAGGCCGTGCCCAACCAGCGACGACCCGTGACCAACTGAAAGGGGCGCGTGGAAATTTCTTGTCCCGCGCCAGCCACGCCAATGATGACCGACTGGCCCCAACCCCGGTGAGCACACTCCAGCGCAGCACGCATGACCTGCGTGTTGCCAATGCATTCGAAGCTGTGGTCCACGCCCCAGCCTGTCATCTCCACAATCACCTGCTGGATGGGCTTGTCGAAATCCTTTGGGTTGACGCAGTCGGTCGCACCGAAAGTTCGAGCCAGATTGAACTTGGAAGGATTGGTATCGATGGCGATGATGCGCCCGGCCTTGGCCAGCTTGGCGCCTTGCACCACGGCCAGCCCGATCCCTCCGAGGCCGAAGACGGCAACCGTGTCGCCTTCCTGCACCTTGGCGGTGTTCTTGACTGCACCCAGGCCAGTCGTCACGCCGCAGCCGAGCAGGCACACTTGCTCGGGGTTGGCATCAGGCCGAATCTTGGCCAGCGAGACCTCAGCGACGACCGTGTATTCGCTGAAGGTCGAGCAGCCCATGTAGTGAAAGACCGGCTGCCCCTGGTAGGAAAACCGCGTCGTGCCATCGGGCATCACACCCTTGCCCTGAGTCGCGCGTACAGCCACACAAAGGTTGGTCTTGCCCGACTTGCAAAACAGGCACTGGCCGCACTCGGCGGTGTAGAGCGGAATCACGTGGTCCCCCGGTTTGACGCTGGTCACGCCCTCGCCAACCTCCACCACGATGCCTGCCCCCTCATGACCAAGAACCGCAGGAAAGATACCCTCCGGGTCATCGCCCGACAGCGTAAAGGCGTCGGTATGACACACGCCGGTGTGCGTGATCTTCACCAGCACCTCGCCTTTCTTCGGCGGGGCAACATCGATCTCGACAATCTGCAGAGGCTTGCCAGCCTCGAAGGCCACGGCGGCGCGAGATTTCATGAAACAACTCCTCGAACAGAGCTACGGGAACGCACTGGTTTGACTGACTGCGCGATGAAGAAGCCCGCAGGCTGCAGCCTGCAGCCAGTGTAAGGCCATCTTTTACGGCTTAGCCAGGAGGCACAAAGGACAGGCCGGGTACAGATTGCATGAACCCTGCCCTGCGGATCACTGGACCGCACGTGGCCCTGTCGGATTGAGTTGCGTTGCCAGATGCGGCTCGGCAAATCTGAACAGATCAGATAAAGCAGCCTCTACGCGGACATCCATGCAGGCAAAAGCTTGGCTGCCAATTGCACGCGCTCTTTGCCGTAATCACGCTCGGCTGCCGCCCGTGTCAACTTTTCGGACATCAAGTCTTCGGCCAAGGCCTCAAGGCTGCGCAGTTGCGCTGGCCCAAAACCACCTCCACCGGGAGTTTCAACCCGCATGCGCTGACCAGCGCTGAGTTGTCGGCCTGGCTGATTAGCAGGAAGGATACGCTGGTCCGGCAGGTCTTTATCCAGCATGATGCTGCCGAAGCCCCCTGTCTGCCCGCCGTTCTGTCCTTGGGCTGGAATGCGAGTGCCTTCGGTCGTCGCGAAGAAGAAGGTGTCGTCATCAAGGGTTCTGATCTGCCGCGATATGCCCAGACCGCCTCGATACTGCCCAACGCCTCCGCTGTCTGGGACAAGTGCGTATTCCTCTACGAGCAGGGGATACTCGTTCTCCAGAGCTTCAGCGGGCAGGTTTGAGGAATTGGTGATGTGTACATGGGTGCCGTCGGCGCCATCTTCATTGAAATGGGCGCCGACGCCACCACCGATGGTTTCGACATATACGTAGGTGCCAGGTCGGCGGCGTGATTGCCCTGAAACCACCAGAGCCGGCATCGCATCATTGCTGGAGGCCATGGCCTTTTCGATGGGCAATATCTGACTGAAGGCACCCACGATGGCGCCAGCAACACGTTGAGATGTACTGGCGCGCATTCCGACGGCAGCTGGAAAACGCGGCCGCGTGATCGTGCCTACGGGCGAACGAATGTCGATGCAGCCGAAAAGCCCTTCGTTAGCGATCAACTCGGGATCGAGCATGGTTTTCACGCAGTAGTAGACGCAAGCATTCAGTGCGCTCTCGGGCATGTTGTAACCGCCAGGCGACTGTGCTCCAGAGCCGGTGAAATCAACAACCAGGCGGTCGCCCTCCGTACTGATACTGGCCGTGATAGCAATCTTCGGACCGCCAAGCCCGTCGTCATCCAGGGCAGTTGTAAAGCTTCCCGTGCGCCCCTCAATGGTCTGGATGCGCTGCTTGATGCGGCGCTCGGTATAGGCCAGCAAATCCTCAATGGAGCTCAACACTGAGCTCAATCCCATCTGCCTGACCAATTCAAGCATCAGCCTTTTGCCGCGCGCATTGACAGCGATCTGGACTTTCAGATCAACGACACGATCATCAGGTTCGCGGCTGTTGGCGGCGATGAAGCGCAGGATGTCTTCATCCTCCTGATTGTTCTGCATGATCCGAATGACCGGGATGCGGATTCCCTCTTCGAACACGGTTTTGGCACCCGGCGAGACTGAACCGGGCACGCTTCCACCGACGTCCGAGTGATGCCCGATATTGGCGGCAAAAAAGCGCAATTGGCCATCACAAAAAACTGGCGTCACGATGGTGATGTCTGGCGCGTGCGTCCCTCCCGCCAGATAGGCATCATTGCAAATAAAGGCATCGCCTTCCTTGATTGCCCCAACACCATATTGTTCGATTGCAGCGATCACGCCTCCGGCAAGAGACCCGAGATGCATCGGAATATGAGCCGCTTGGGCGATCAGTCGGCCGCGCGCATCAAAAAGCGCCACCGAGCAATCCTTGCGCTCCTTGATATTGGGGGAAAACGACGCACGCACCAGGGTGTTGCCCATTTCTTCCGTGATCGTCAACAGGCGATTGGAAAACACCTCCATCGCGATCGGATCAAACAAGCTTGGTGGGGCTGAAGGGGTCGAAGGGGTCATATCGGATGGCAGTCCATGGATGTTCATTGGCATTTAAACGGCGATGATCAGGCTACCCAAGGAATCAACCTGAAGCGTTTGATCAGGGAGCAGTATGGTGGTCGAGCTCATCTCTTCCACGATGGCTGGCCCTTCAATCGCATACCCTTGCGCAAGGGTACTGCGCTCATAGACGGGCGTCGGCAGACGTCCATGCACGGCGCCAAAGTAAACAGAGCGCTCAGATTTGATAATCGGCGAGTGACTGCCGGACAAAAAACGCTGGGCGGTCTTGGGGACCTGACCAACGGCTTGGACACGACAATTGACGATCTCGGTCTCACGTCCTTCAATGTCATAGCCGTACTCCTGCAGGTGTCGGGTCCGAAAACTGGCAAGAAAAGCCGACAGTCCGTTCGGATCGATGCCCTCAAGAGGCACGATGACTTCATAGTTCTGACCATCGAAGCGTGTCTCAATGGACAGACGCAACTGCCTTCGCTCGGGCGCAACACCTTCACGTTCAAGCCATGCCATCGCTGTTTTCTGCATGTCGGCGAGCGTTGTGCACACTCTTTGCCATGCGGTCGCGTTGGCCACAGAAAGTTCGCTGCGCACGAAGTCCATCGTGATGTCAGACAACAGGATTCCTCGTGCACAGAAGGTGCCCGGCTCAAGCGGAACGATGACCGTCTGAATGCCACAGTCTTTGGCCAGTTCAGTGGCATGCAAGGGGCCTGCGCCTCCAAAGGCCATCAAGGCGAATTCGCGAATGTCATAGCCTCTTTCGGTAGAGACCGATTGAATCGCGCGGTTCATGTTCGCGTTCGCGATCCGAACAATGCCATGCGCCGCCTCATCAATGGAAATGCCAAGGGGCTGCGCGACCTTGCGCTCAATGACATTTCTGGCTGCTTCGAAATCGACGGCCAGTTTCCCGTTCAGCAGGAAATGTGGATCCAGACGACCCAAAACAATGTTTGCGTCGGTGATCGTGGCCTCGAGGCCCCCTCGCCCATAGGCGGCCGGTCCTGGGTCGGCCCCGGCACTGTGGGGTCCCACCTTCAGAGCGCCAGCATCATCGATCCGGGCGATGCTGCCACCCCCGGCGCCAATGACATGAATGTCCAGCATTGGCGTCTTGACAGGGTAGTCGGCCACCAGCCGATTGGATGCATACAGCGCACGCCCCTTGACAATGACCGACACATCGGTTGACGTGCCACCCACATCGAAGGTCACCAGGTTTTCGTATCCGGCCATGCTGCCCACGACCGACGTACCGATCACACCGGCGGCGGGGCCCGATACGCAGGTTCGCACGGGTACCTCACGCACGGTCTGCACGGACATCAAGCCACCATTGGAATGCACGGTATTGATCTCAGCAGCAATTCCGATCGCCTCCACCCGCTTCAGTAGGCGCTCCATATAGGTACCCATGCGCGGCCCCATATAGGCATTGAGCACCGTGGTCGACATGCGCTCGAACTCCCTAAACTCGGGAAGCACATCCGAGCTCAGCGTGATGTAAGCCTCAGGCAGCATCTGCCTCAAGGCCTCACCGGCTCGGCGTTCATGCGCAGGCTCTCGGTAACTGTGCAAAAAACAGATGGCGATTGCCGTGACACCGGCCTTTCGAAACAGCTCTCCAGCTTTTTCAAGATCCGCCATGTTCAGTGGCGTCAGGATGCTGCCATCGGCCATCACGCGTTCTTCCACTTCAAGGCGCAGCTCGCGAGGAACGAGAGGGGTTGGTCGATGTATCCGATAGTTGTAGAGATGGGGGCGCGTCTGACGGCCAATCTCCAGAACATCACGAAAGCCGCGGGTCGTCACCAGACCGACTCGGGCTCCCTTGCGCTCGATCACCAGATTCGTGGCCACTGTGGTGCCGTGTCCGAGCAGCGTGATGGCAGAAGGATCCAGACGATGCATTCGGATCAAGTCCTCAAGCCCTTGAGCGATCGCCTCCGAGGGGTCGTGCGGCGTCGAGGAAACCTTGTGATAGGCGACGGTACCGCTGAGTTCATCGAGCATCGTGAAGTCGGTAAAAGTGCCTCCGACATCAAAAGAAATCTTGTATGTCAACGTCTACCCCCCTAGCCCAGATTCTTTTCAACGATGGCGGAGGCACCGGTGAAATCCGGGTAGCACAAACGGGGATTTTTCCGAAGCGTTTGAAGAAACGCCTTTTCACTGCGCATCCAGAACTGAGACTGGCTGATCACTTCATCGAGTTGGCTTGGATCAATCACAACAATGCCGTTTTCATCGGCCAAAATCGCATCACCAGGCTTGACGGCCACGCCCCCGCAGGTAATCGGAATATTCATCTCGCCCCCCAGCCCGCGGTATTTGGTGGTCACTGGGCTCAGACCCCGAGACCAGACCGGCAGGCCGGCGGCATTGGAGTCTGCAACATCGCTGGTCGCGCCATCGATGATCACGCCGCTCAGGCCAGTTGCAGCAGCCGCGTATGCGGTTGCTGCTCCCCAGCAGGCCGTCCGTTGGTCCTGCCCTCGATCAATGACCAAGATATCGCCCGGCCGCGCAAACTTCAAGGCATAGTGGCCCATCACGGAATCAGGCAATGTGCATCGGACAGTGATGGCAGTTCCCGCCAGCTTTCGCCCTGGCATTTGTTGCTGCAAACCCTGATCCATGAAACCCGCGTCGAGCACATGACCTATGGTGCCAGTATCGAGTTTGAGCAAGGCTTTGACCTGTGCCTTGGTAATCTGCACAGGCATGGGATTGACCACATAGCGTGGTGGAGAGGCAATCAAGGGCATGGTGATGCTCAGGCTTTCCGCGAGGTTTCGACAATCTGTTCAATCGCGGAGACAAGTGCCGGGTTGATCTGGCTTTTCCATTTGTTGTAAGAGCGGCGCGTCGACTGCTGAAACGTCGACAACTCTGCGGAGCTGGGCTCGTAGACCTCCACGCCAACCTCTTTGGCTCTGCTGAGGTCCTCGGCGTAAAACTTCCTGACCTCGGCGATATTGGACTTGGCGGCATCCTGCGCTGCATCGCGAACCGCCTTCTGATCGGCAGCCGACCAGGACTCCCATGTCGAACGTGAGACCGCGAACAGCAAAATCTCGTTCATGTAATTCCATCGTGTCACATACTTCTGCCCCAGCGTATGCATCTTGGCGGCAAAAAACAGCTCCATTGGATTTTCGCAACCATCGACTGCACCGGAGGACAAGGCTGGCTGGGTATCGGCCCAACTCATGACGGTGGGATTGGCACCCAATTCGGTGAAGACATCACTCATCATCGGCGATGGGACGATGCGCAGCTTCAATCCTCTGAGGTCAGCCACAGTTCGGATCGGCAGCTTGCTATTGCATAGTTGCCGAAAGCCTGTTTCTCCAACCGCCAGAGGTTCCGCGCCAGCTTTGCGCACTGCATCAAAGTACTGAGCCATGAAGGCCCTGTTTTGTAGCACCGCATCAAGCGCTTTGTGGTCAGGAAACAAGAAGGGCAAGGAGAAGCAGCCCAGCTCGCGGGCTGATCCGCTCCAGTTGCCAGGCGCCCCGCAAACCAGATCAATCGAACCCTGACGAATGCCGGTCAGCTCACGGGTGGCGTCACCTTGCACCAGTGAGGCGCCAGGATAAACCTTGGCATTGATGCGCCCGCCTGAGTTGTCTCTTATCAGCTTGGACCAGAGCTCTGAGGCCCGCCCCCAAGCAAAGGCTGGGGGCAGCACCGAGGACATGCGGTACTCGGCTTTCAGGTTCTGGGCAAGCGCTGCACCGGGGATGGCCGTTATCGGCATGGCGGCTATCGCACAAGTTTGGGTCAAAAGGGTACGTCGTTTCATTTCATCTCCTTGATAAATGGCTCACTTCAAAACTTCAGGCTCCGTGGCAACCAGAGCGCAAGCTCTGGAAACAACATCACCGACAAGGTCGCTACAGAGAAGGCCAGCACCAGCCAGCCGACCCAAGGAATCGTTGATTCCATGCTGATACCCGCCATCCGACAGGCCACCAGTAAATTGACGGCCATGGGCGGCGTGAAGCCGCCCATGGCAATGGCCATCGTCAGCAACACCCCGAACCAGACCGGATCCCAGCCAAAGGCCTTCATCATGGGCACCAGCAGGGGCAGAAACACCAGAAAGATCGAGACGCCGTCGAGGATCATGCCGACCAGCAACAGCAGCAGCATGACCAGGCACAAGGTTTCGAATGAGCTCAGCCCTAGGTTCCTGATGCCCGCAATCATCGGATCGGCCAGTCCGATGGCGTTGACACTGAGCGCAAAGATGCTGGCCAGTGCCATGACGATCATGATGATGGCCGATGACAAAGCAGCATCTCGAAAAATTTCCGGCAGTTGGCGCCAGGTCATGCTCCGATGAATAAATAGACCCACGAACAAACCGTAGAAGACAGCCACCACTGCAGCCTCGGTCGGAGTGAACCATCCTGAGCGCATACCGCCAAGGATCACGACGGGTGCCACGAGACCCCATATGGCTTCACGCAAGCTAGGCCAGAAAGGTGGTCGTGGCATGGTGCTTTCATCACGACCAAATCCCTTGATCCGGCTGATCAGTACGGCGGGGATGATCAGAGCCAATCCTGCCAAGACACCAGGGACCATGCCGGCAGCAAACAAAGCGGGGACACTGGCGTTAGGCACACTGATGCTGTAGACGACAAAGGCGATCGAAGGCGGGATGAGGATGTCTGTAGCGGCCGCTGCGCCAACAATGCTGGCCGAAAACGGAGCCGGGTAACCTGCACGCGACATGGCTGCGATCATGACCCCGCCAACTGCTGCTGCATTGGCAACCGCAGATCCGCTGATTCCTCCCAGGACCATCGCCACCGTGATTGCCACCAGGGGCAGCATGCCCGGACCGCGGCCCACACAGGCGACCGCAAAGTCAACCAGGCGACGCGCAATGCCAGATCGGTCGAAGATGGTGCCGACCAATACGAACATTGGCAAAGCCATCAAGGGATACGATGAAATCGACGCGACTGCATTCTGAGCAGCCGGCAGCAATCCAAACCAGGGCTGGTCTCCATTGATCAAAATCAGAGTGGCCATCCCTGCCGCAGCCATCGCCACCGCAACAGGCACGCCCAGCGCTGTACCCAGGATGAACAGACCGAATAACAGCCACCCGGCCAACATCAATCCTGCCCTCTTCTGCGCCAGCCGCCCCAGGCCGCACGCCAGGCCCCCAATGCGCATAAAAGTGCGACCGGTAGAGTCAGCCACCAGCGGGGAATATCGAGGCTGGACACCTTTTCCTGGTACTCATATTCGCCCAGCGCTGTCTTCATCAAAAGCAACGCCAGAGTGGTCAGCACCACGGTGGTCAGCCACACCGACAGCTGTCGCAGTCGGCGCCTCGTTGCAGCGTCCTTGCTGCCATACAAGAATTCAACCCGGATGTGCTGGTCATGGAATGCCGCCGCCGCCGCACCCGCAAAAACCATCAGCAACATCAAAAAAACCGAAACTTCTTCAGTCCATCCAATCGACACGTCGGAAACGTAGCGCAAGACGACGTTGGCGAAAGTGATCAAGGTCATCAGCGCAATCGCTGCCGTTGCCAGCACCTCCTCCAGCCGCCATGGACGCGCTTTGACCTCTGCGTCCTCAGCGGGCGTACGCTGGGAATCGTTCGACGAAATCATGAATTTCCAGATGGTGTCCTTGCATAGGTGGCCGGCCGTTGCCGTCCTCGCCCAAAGGAAGAATCCGGAGTATTCGAAGCCTACAGCTCCAAGTCAAATGAGAAATATTGGCTGGTTCAGTCCATTTTTTTTTGATAAACGGTCGCATTCCCCATCTAAAAGCCAGATCGATCCTGCCATACAAGTTCCGGCGATGACTCCTGACAAAACTGCGCGCCCACCTCGATCAAAAGTTCAGACAGCAGGCGTTGGAGCCGATTCTGCGGATCGGACAGATACGACACCTGCAATTCGAGTGGCGGGAAGGCTGCATCGACAGGGACCATCCTGAGGTTGCCCGCACGCAAATCTTCTTGCACCAGCACCGCAGGAATAATGGCCACGCCCAGACCATCCTTGGCCAGCCGAATCACGGTTGACAAAGAGGTTCCACAATACATCCTCCGCGGCCCACCGTGTGGCGCGAACAATGCTTCTGTGTGCGCGTGTGGCGTGGATCCCTGACTGAAGGTGAGGATGGGGTACTGTGCCAACCCCGCCAAAGTCATGGTCCGATGACTCGAAATCAGTTGCGGCGAAGCCACCCAATGACAAGCCATCTGAAAAAGCCGTCGATGGACCGCACCGGGTGTTGTCTGACCGACCAACGAGACGGCAAGGTCGATACCCCCCAAGGCCAGGCGCTGCATCAGGTTATGACTGGTGTCGGCCTGTAGATCGAGTTCAATTTTGGGGTGTCGCGCTTGAATGGTGCGAAGAAAGGCAGAGAGAACGGCATTGGCCGCCGTATCGATGATGCCCAGCCTGACCCTGCCACTGAAGGCATCAGTTCCTCGAATGGTGGATTCGAAATCACCTTCGAGTTGGAGCAGGCGTTCAGCGATCGGCAGGGCATCACGCCCCTGCTGGGTCAGCCGAATGCTGCGACCCTGGCGCTCCAAAAGACGCACACCCAGTTCGCTTTCAAGAGCCTGCATGCGGGCCGAAACCGCCGACAGGGTTGAATTCAAGCGCTCAGCTGTCTTGCTGAAACTCCCCAAGCGTGCAATCCAGACAAAAGTCTCAAGAAATCTGAGGTTCACAGGCATCGGTCCAGGGTCGACGAAGGCAAAGTCTAACCTTTCAATGTCCCAGAAAGCGGGTAAAAACGCTCATCACACGGGTGTGACCTGGCCCCCTATGCGCATCGGCTGTCAACGTACGCCCATAGCCGTTTGACCTGACCGGCAGTCTATCGGTAAACAATGCATGTTCCTTGCCCGGATAAAGCCTGACTGCGCAGCAAAGAGGTCACAACCCGAGCAAAGCCAAAGCCCGCTGGTACGAACCGGCCGGTTGGGTTACGTCGAACTGCACGGTCTGCCAGCCCAGATCAATGGCCCCCAGCACATTGCGGCTCTGGTCGTCCACAAACACGCAGTCTGCAGGCGCGACCCCCAGCGCCTCGGTACACATTTCGTAGGCCCGGCGATCGGGTTTGAGGATGCCGGTGTAGCTTGCGTCGATGATCACGTCAAAATGTTGCAGCAAAGGCAGCCGATGGCGAAAGCTGGCCCCGTAAAACAGGTCCAATTCGTTGGACAGCACAGCCAGCTTGCAACCTGCCGCCTTGGCCTGCTGCACCGCCTCAATGGCTTCAGGGCGAATGACCGCCGCGACATCCGCACCTCGAGCGCGCTGCACAAAGGTCTGCATGTCCTGCCAGTCCTCGCCCACCAGCGCCCCCACGCTGCGTGTGCGGGCCATCCAGTACTCACGCTCGCTGATGCGGTCAGCCTGCATGTCCTGCCACAAGGCATCAGTCTCTGGCGCAAAGGGCCCGCGCCAGGTCAGTGTGCCAGGGGGCAGGCCCAGCGCAGCCTCACTCAAGTCGTGTGTTTCAAACAGGGTGCGGCTGATGACACCGCCAAAGTCGAGCACCAGCGCTTTGGAAGATGGACCGGTCATGGGGCCGCTTTCTTCACCCACCCCCGCGCCAACCAGTCGTCAAAGACCTCGAGCACCTGCTCCACAAAGGCCGCATCATTGATGTGGGCGTCGATGCGCGAGACCTGGGCGGCGCCCCAGTCGCACTGGGCACATTCGTCCATCAAGGCAGCCAAGCCCTCGGGGTCGTGTAGCGGCGCACCGGGCCGGTCCCATTCTTCGATACCTTGAAGCGGCAGCAGCAGGTGCACCGGGCCACGCGCCTGACGCAGGCGCTGGGCCAACTCCCGGGCGAACTCGCGCCGCATGTTCGCGTCTATGCCCACCGAGGCGATCAGGCGGTTGTGGTCGTGCGAGGGCCGACCGGCAAAGCGCTCGGGCATCTGTCCCCAGGCGGGGTAGTCCACCAAATCAGTGGCGCCGGTGGCGACGATCATCGGCACGCCCTGGCGGCCCGCGCCCATCAGGCGATCTGGCCCGGCGCTGACCACCGAGCCGCCCATCTGGTTGACCATCTCTTGCAGGCTGAAGTCCATCACGCAGGCGAACTGGCCTTGCGCGGCCAGCGATTCAAATGCCCGGCCTCCCATGCCCGTGGTGTGGAAGACGGCCAGGTCAAACCCGCGCTTGTCCAATTCGGGCTGCAACTGCACCATGTATTTGAGGCAACTCGAGCCCAAAGACGTCATGCCCACCACGGGCCGCTCAAAACGCGGCACGCGCGCTACGCGGCAAGCCCCCACCACCGCGCCTGCGGCTTGGGCCAGGGCCGACTGGCACAGGCTGTTGAGGCCATACAGACCCCCGGCCCAGAGCACCATCATCAGATCGGGCGGCATGCGCTCGGGGGGCAGAAGGGGCGAAAACGCGACCGTCGACAGCACCACTTTGGGCACCCCCAGCGGTAAGCTGCTGGCCACGTCCAGCGCCAGATCGGTGCCCATCGTGCCACCCAGGACCAGCAAACCGTTGATCTGGCCTTCGCGGTGCATCTGGGCAGTCAGCGCGCTGGCGCCTTGGGCCATCAAGGCCATGGCACTGTTTTCGTCGCCGCTGTCCATGACCTGCTGCAGCGTCACACCAGCCGCCTGCGCCACATCGGTGTTGGCGATATCCGGGATCAGACGCCCTTTGGCCAGCACGCCCACGTCCATGACCAGGGCCCGACCGCCAGCGGCCTGCACCTGCTCGCGCATGAAACCGATCTCGTCGCTCTTGGTGTCGACGGTGCCAACGATCAGGATGACAGGGCTCTTCATGCGCGGCCCTCCTGGACGGCGGCAAAGGCGGCTTCGAGTACACCACACATAAGATCGATCTCTTCGCGGGTGATGATCAGGGGCGGCGACAAGATCAGGTTGGGGCCGGAGATGCGCACCATCAAACCCGCCTTGTAGGCAGCCTTGGCGACCCGCGCGGGCACGTCGCTGCTGCGGGTCATGGGGGTGCGCTGGGCCTTGTCGCTCACCATCTCGATGCCCAGCATCAGGCCCACGCCACGCACATCACCCACAAAGCTGCAGGTATCGGCCAGCTTGCGCAAGCGGGTCTGCAGGTGCGCGCCCACACGGGCGGCGTTGCCCGGAATGTCCAGCGCCTCGATCTGGTCGAGCGTGGCCAGCGCCGCCGCTGCTGCGACAGGGTGAGCGCTGTAGGTGTAACCGTGCGAGACCGAGGCCGTGCCGGTGGTGTCGGCATCGAACACATCGGCAATGCGGCGGTTGATGGCTGTGGCCCCCAGCGGGATGTAACCCGACGAAATGCCCTTGGCCAGGCACCACATGTCGGCATTCACACCCCACAGGCGCGTGCCGAACAGTTCGCCGCTGCGGCCAAAGCCGGTCACCACCTCATCGGCGATCAAGAGCACACCGTACTTGTCACAAATCTGGCGCACCAGCGGCCAGTAATTGGGCGGCGGCACGATCACCCCGCCCGCGCCCTGCACGGGCTCGGCGATGAAGGCCGCCACCGTGTCCGGCCCCTGGAACACGATTTCGCGCTCCAGCATTTCGGCGCAAATCTCGCCCAAGCGAACCGGGTCATCGGTGTAGGGGTTGTGGTACGCCCAGGGCGTGTCGATGTGAAAGCAGCCGGGCAGCAGCGGCTCGTAGGCACGGCGGAAATTGGTGTTGCCGTTGACGCTCATGCCGCCAAAGTGCACGCCGTGGTAGCCCTGGCGCAGGCTGATGAACTTGAAGCGGTCGGCCTGGCCCTTGAGTTTCCAATACTGGCGAGCCACCTTCAACGCGCCTTCCACCGCGTCAGAGCCGCCGTTGGAAAACATCACGGTGGCCACGTCTTCAGGCTGCATCATCTGTACCAAGCGTTTGGACAACTCGATCGCCCGCACATGGGTGGTGCCGCGAAACACGTTGTAAAACGGCAGCTCGTCCATCTGCGCCACGATGGCGTCGCGCACGGGACGGTTGCTGTGGCCCAGGTTGCAGGCCCACAACCCCCCCACGCCGTCGAGCATCTTGTGGCCGTCCACGTCCCAGATCCAGCAACCCTCGCCTTTGGCGATGATGTCGGGCGTGGATTTCTTCATCGCCCCCGGGTGGGCCATGGGGTGCCACAGGTACTGCGCGTTGTCGGCCTTGAGTTGCTCGTTGGTCATGTCGCGTGCTTTCAAAATCACAACTGAATCCAGGCCGTTTTCAGGTCCAGGTATTTATCCAGGGCGTGCATCGACTTGTCGTGCCCGTTTCCCGACTGGCGCACCCCGCCCAATGGCACGGTGATGTCGGGCCCGCCATAGGTGTTGACGTGCACCACCCCGGCCTTGATGGCACGTACCATGCGGTGGGCGCGCGAGAGGTTGCCCGTCCACACCGCCGACGCCAGGCCATAAGTCGAATCGTTGGCCAGACGCACCGCCTGTGCTTCATCGTCAAAGGGCAGCACGGCCAGCACAGGACCAAAAATCTCGTCACGGGCCAGCTGCATGTCGGGCGTCACACCATCAAACAAGGCCGGCGCCATGTAGCTGCCACCCGCCACTGGCTGCAGCGCCTGGCCACCCACGCGCAAGCGGGCGCCCTGCTGCTGCGCGGCCTGAACCGCCGCCAGGTTTTTAGCCAGTTGCCTGGCGCTGCTGACCGCGCCAATTTCAGTCGTCACATCGAGCGGGTCGCCCACACGCAGCTTGGCCGCGATCTCTTGCAGGCGGTCGACAAATTCGTCATGTACCGAGCGTTGCACCAGAAGGCGCGAGCCCGCCACGCACACCTGACCACTGTTGCGGTAAATGCCCATGGCCGAGACTTTGGCCGCCTGGGCCAGGTCGGGCGCATCGTCAAACACGATGTTGGGCGACTTGCCGCCGAGCTCGAGGTAGACCCGTTTGAGGTTGGACTCGGCCGAGGCCTTGAGCAGCAGCCGCCCCACCGGGCCGGAGCCGGTAAAGGTCAAGATATCCACATCCATGTGCCGCGCCAACGCCTCGCCCGTGTGGGCACCGGTGCCGGTGACCACATTGAGCACCCCGGGTGGCAAGCCCGCCTCCAGGCACAGCTGGGCCAAGCGCAGCAAAGACAGCGAGGCGTCTTCGGACGGTTTGAGCACGACCGAGTTGCCCGCAGCCAAAGCAGGCGCAATCTTCCAGGCGCCGATCATCAACGGAAAGTTCCAGGGTACGATGACCGCGACCACGCCGACCGGCTCTTTGTGCACCAGGCCCAGGGTGCCCTCAGGCGTGGGGGCGATCTCGCCGTTGACCTTGTCCACGCACTCGGCGTAGTAGCGGAAAGTGCCCGCTGCGCTGCCCGGCTCGGCCTTCCAGGCCATGGCGATTTCGGTGCCGTTGTCACGCACCCCCAGCACCGCCAGCTCGGCATGGTGCGCCTCGATTCGGTCGGCAATGCGGTGCAGCACCTTCTTGCGCTCGGCCGGTGCCATGCGTGACCACACACCCTGCTCGAAACTGCGACGGGCCGCCTGCACGGCGCGCTCCACATCCACGGCGCCGGCAGAGGCCATGCTGCACAGCGTCTGGCCGTCGATGGGCGAGACCACGGGCAGCGTCTGGCCCGAGGCAGCAGCAATCCACTGTCCGCCGATCAGCAGCCCCTGGTCGGGAATGGGCAGGTGGCGCAGGGCGTCTATCTGCTCTTGTTTCATGGGCCGCTTTCAGTTGGGCACATGCAACACGATGCCGTCCAGCGCAGCACAGGCGACCAGTTGGCAGCTCAGGCGGCTGCCACTTTTGCGAGGGGCACTGACGATGTCGAGCATGGCGTTTTCGACCTCGTCCTTCGGCGGGCAGGCGGCCAGCCAGGCTTCGTCGACGTAAACATGACAGGTGGCACAGGACAGGCAGCCACCGCATTCGCCTGCGATGCCGGCAATGCCGTTCATCTGGGCGGCGTCCATCAGGTTGGTGCCGTCGTTCACGTCATCGCTCACGCGATCGCCGTTGCTCATGAGCCAGTGAACTCGGGGCATGGTTCGGTCTTTCAGGAATCTCAGATGAATCGGATGTAGTAATCGCGCAGCGCGTCGCCTTCCAGACCTGCGGTGCGTCCGATCTCGTGGCGCTTGATGCCCACATGGTTGGCCACCAGGCCTTCGCCCAACGCTTGCGTGAGCGCCGTATCGGCCTCGAGCGCGTCCAGCGCACCTGCCAAGGTGTCCGGCACGCTGTGGGTGGCGTCCTTGTTTTCCAGGCAGTCACCGGTCTCTGCGGGCTGCAGCGTGTACCCGTTGATCACGCCCAATCGCGCGGCCTGCAGCACGGCGGCGGTGTGGGTGTAGGGGTTAGCAGCGGCATCGCCCATGCGGTGCTCGATGCGCGCGCCCGGGCCGCCTTCAGCCGATAGGCGCACCGTGACGCCCCGGTGGTCTACAGCCCAGTTTTGCCAAAAGCCCGAGAGGCTGGCCGGTTGCAGGCGCTGGTAGGAATTGGCGCTGGGCGCCAGCAGGCCCGCTAGCGCCCGGTGGTGCTCCATCAAGCCGGCGGTGCAGGCCAGCGTCAAAGGATTGAACTGGCTGGCGTCGTGCCCACCCGAGATCGCGTTGTGACCCTGTGCGTCGCGCAGGCTGAAGTTGATGTGCACCCCGCTGCCTCCCACCGTCAGGATGGGCTTGGGCATGAAGGTCAGCACGATGCCGTGCTGGAAAGCGACCTCACGTGCCAAGAGGCGGAATAAAAAGATGTCGTCCACGGCCTTGACGGCGCGGTCATAGGTCAATGTGAACTCGAACTGCGGCGCATCGTATTCGGTATTCATGCTGTCGATGCGAAAGCCCGCGGCCGTGGCTTTTTCCCAAAGCGCGTCGGTGAAGCCCCTCGGGTCGGAGAATGGACCGGTTGAATACACATGGGCCGCAGGCGTGTCATAGGGCTTGAGCGAGCCATCGGGCTCGATCTGGAAGGCAAAGGCTTCGAGCTCAATGCCCACCATCGGGTCGTAGCCCATGGCCTGCCAGTCGGCCACTGCGCGCTTCAAGGCGCTGCGCCCGCACATGGGCAGGGGCGTGCCATCGTTGGCCTTGAGGTCGCCAATAGCCACCTGGGTGAACGGCTGCCAGCCGGGACGGATGTCTTCGGCGGTGTAGGCCGCTTCCATGTCGGGCAGGCCTTCCATGACCATGGCGCCAGGCACGGGGATCAGCTCTTTCTCATAGGTCACGCCAAAGGTGCCGCGGCAAAAGCGGGCACCGCCGCCTTGCCCGGGTTGGAGCGTGACGTATTTGCCTCGCGCAATGGCCAGGTGGTCGCAAAACAGCACCCGCAGGCGTTCTTGGACATTCGACATGGTGATTCCCTTCAGATGAGGTGCATGCGCACTGGCAGGCGTTTGATGCCACACACAAAATTCGAGCGCAAAAAGGCATGTTCACCCGTCTGCTCGATGCGATCGACCCGCCGGATCAGCTCTTGCAGCAGGACGCGCAACTCCAGCCGCGCCAGCCACATGCCCAGGCAGGCGTGCGCGCCGCCCTGCCCAAACGACAGGTGGCGGTTCACGCCTCGGCTGAGGTTGACGATGAAAGGCTGATCGAAGGCTCGCTCGTCACGGTTGCCCGAGATGAACCAGAGCAGCACCTTGTCGCCTGCCTTGACGTGCTTGCCGTGGTATTGAAAGTCCTCGGTGGCGGTGCGGCGAAAGTGGGTGGCGGGTGAGGCCCAGCGGATGAACTCGTCGGCCACGCCCTCCCAGGCGGCCTCACCCTGCACCGCCTTGAGTTGGGCCATCAGGCCCGGCTGATGGGCCAGCGCGTGCAAGGCTGCAGCGATCGAATACCGGGTGGTGTCGTTGCCCGCCGCCACCAGCAGGCAAAAGAAGTTGCGGAACTCGGTGTCGCTGATCACGTTGCCCTGCGCATCGGGCTGGGTGATCAGGTGCAGCACGCCGCTCGTGTCGCCAGCAAGCCGCTTGCGTTCCATCATCTGGGCGGCGTAGTCGTACAGATCTGCCCCCGCAGGCGAGCGAAAGGGCATGAAGCGGTAGGCCTCGGTGTCCATCTTGTCGACCACATGGCTGGTGAAATCGCTGTCGGTGTTGGCCATGAGCGCGTCGCCCTTGTCCACCAGCCAGTCCAGATCCTCCTCGGGCAGGCCTGCGATGCGCCCGAGCATGCGCATGGGCAACTGGCGGGCGATCTGCTGTATGGCGTCAAACTCGCCTTGAGGTAACGCTTGGTCGAGAATGCCCACGCACAATTCCCGAATCTGGTCTTCGTACAGCGCCATCATGGGCTTGGAAAAGGCCTTGGCCACCAGCATGCGGGTGCGGGTGTGTTCGGGCGGGTCGGTCTCCTGGAAGGTGCGCCGCGCCATGTACTCCTCGTGCGTCTGGTCTTCCATGCGGATGCCCTGGGCTGAACTCAAGCGCTGGTGGTTGCGATTGAGCTCCAGGATGTCGGCGTGGCGCGTGACCGACCAAAAGCCCTTGCCCTCCGACCAGTCGCACCAGGCCATCGGGTCCTCGTCGCGCAAGCGTTTGAAGGTGTTGTGCGGCGCACCATTCACATAGCTGTCGTGATTAGACAGGTCAGCGTGTCCATCGTCGGTGGGGATCCAGACAGTCATGGGCGGGTATTTCTCGCGTGTTCTATAAACTGCACCATCCACCGGCCAAACAGCGGCACGTCGGCGGCCTGGGCCAGACTGGCATGAGCGCGCTCGAGCGTGGCAGCATCGAGCTTGTCGGCCAGGTAGCCCAGCAGGGCCTGCATGAACACCAGGGGCATTTCAGGGTGGTACTGCGTGGTCCAGATGTGCTGGCCGATCTGCATCGAGCCGATGGGGCAAAAATCGCTGCCGCCCAGGCATTCGGCGCCCTCGGGCATGCGGGAGACCTGTTCGTTGTGGGCAGCCATCAAGGTAGTCAGGGACCGGACCGGTTCCATCCATGGGCGATCGCCCTGCCAGTGCGTGGCCGCGGTACCCAAGCCCCAACCTGCCGCGTTGCGCACCACCTGCCCGCCCAGCGCCCGGGCCACGGCCTGATGGCCAAAACACAGACCAATCAGCGGTTGGCGGGCCGCATCAACGGCGCGGATGAAGTCCATGAGCGGGCCCACCCAGGGCAGCCGATCGTCGTTGACCGAGGCCGGGCTGCCGGTGATGACATAGCCGTCGAACGCCTTCGCGCTGCTGGGCAACACGCCATCCTTGACTGGCACGACCTCAAAATGCCAAGCCGGGCGCAGGGGCCGCAGCAACTGGACCACCTTTTGCCCATCGTTCGGGAACTGCGCGGCAAACGCCGAGGTGTCGTCGTTGGTCAGCAAAACGGCCAGGCGCAAGGTCATTTGAAGGTTTCCAAAGATGATCCATCCTAGGCAAACGGCCCCTGCCGCAGTATCAAGTTTGGGCACCAATCACTGCGGGTTTTCACGAAAAGAGGGTGGTTGCGGCGCAGGCACACTTGGGCTCATGATCCGGCCTTATCGTTTTCCGTCATGAAGTCCTCCGACGCCCAAGCCAGCTGGGTTCAGGTGCTCGACACCTCGGACATGGATCAACACGCCCAGGCCCAACAGAGCTGGGCGCTCCAATACGAGCAGCTCTCGCCCGGCCAGTTCAGTGGGCGCCTCCATCAGGTGCAGTTGCCCGAGGTCACACTGCTGCGCGAGGATACGAGCATCGCGCTGCGTCAGAAAGGAAAACTCGATGACAGCGTGTACGGCTTTGCCATGGCACTGCAGGACTCGCCCAACCTGTTTTTCAACGGCCAGCGGGTACCTGCGCACGCCATCATGTGCGGCAAAGGCGACGAGGTGGACCTGACCACGCCACCCCACTTCACCTTGATCGCGGTGGTGGCACGGCGCAGCCTGCTTAACCCGCTTTGGGAGCGCATGTACCAAAAGCCCCTGGCGCATTGGCTTGAAAAACAACTGGTTCTTCAGACCACCGACATCAAGGCGCAGAACCTGCGTGACCTGCAACTCACCGTGCTGGACCAGGCCAGCGCCATGGCCTACCGCCAGCACGATCCGCAGGCCTTGCGCCAGTTGCGCGACGAGATCTTGATGGAATGGCTAGAAGCCCTGCCCGCGCAGGTCGATACCTCTGAACTGCCCAATCTGGAGCGGCGCAAAAAGCTGGTCGACCGGGCCTGCGAGCTGATGATGGGCCATGCCGACGAGCCCCTATCCATCCTGGAGGTGTGCAGCCGCGTGGGCACAAGCCGGCGCAAGCTCAACTACTGTTTCCAAGACGTGCTGGGCACCACGCCCATCAAGTACTTGCGCTCGCTTCGGCTCAACGGTGTGCGCCGCGCCCTGCGCCAGGCGCCGCCCGGCGTCACCATCCAGGACATCGCCTCACACTGGGGCTTTTGGCACCTGAGCCAGTTCGCACAGGACTACAAGCACCTGTTTGGCGAACTGCCCTCGGACACTTTGCGACAGCGATGAGCAGCCTCCAGGCCACGCGCCTGTCCGCCATATTGACCATGGTGGCGGCCATGGCCTGCCTGTCCACGCAAGATACGCTGAGCAAAAAGCTGATGCTCAGCCTGGCTCCGGTCATGATCATCTGGACTCGCTATGGCTTGCAAACTGCACTGGTGAGTGTCAGCCTGTGGCGCAGACGCTCACCTGAGTTGTGGCGCTCCCGGCAGTGGCGACTGCAGCTGTTGCGTGGCGTGCTGGTGGTGGGCGGCAGTGTCTGCGGCTACGGGGCCTTGCAGCGCATGCCCGTGGCCGAATTCACCGCTGTTTATTGCTTGGTGCCCTTGGCCGTGACCCTGGCGGCCCGTTTCGTGATGAAGGAACAGGTGTCCTGGTCGGGCTGGCTTTGCGTGGCCGGCGGTCTCATGGGCGCACTGCTGGTGGTCCGCCCGGGAGGCGATGTCGATCCGGTCGGGGCACTGCTGGCCTTGGCTGGGGTGGCCTGCCACACGGCTTTCCAGATCCTGACCAGCTACCTGGCCCGGCAGGACTCGCCCCTGACCATCCAATTGTTCACCAGCGTATTCGGTTTTGCGAGCCTGTCGCTGGCAGTTCCTTTCTTCTGGCCTGCGGCTTTGCCCTGGCCAGACCTGGCGATGCTGTTCCTGGTGGCACTGGCTGGCGCCTACGGGCAGTACTTCATGGTGCTGGCTTTCGCCAAAGCCCCGGCCTCGGTGCTGTCTCCGTACCTTTATTCGGCCATCGGTTTTTCAGCATTGGGCGGCTGGTGGATGTTTGGCCACCTGCCCGACGCCACGGCCATCTGCGGCATGCTGATGATCGGGGGCTTTGGCGTGGCCGCAGGCTGGTTCAGCCAACGCAAGGCCCCTGCATGAACACACCACTTTTCAGCCCCAGCTACCGAAACGCTCGGGCCCATTTTCTAGCGGCGGCCAGCGCCTGTGGCGCCCGTGTGTACACCCAGGCCTTGCACTTGTTCGGTGCACAGGGCGAACTGCTGGCCATGGATGTGGCGGTGCAGGGTCCACCCGATGCGTCCAAAGTGCTGATGACCACCAGTGCCGTGCATGGCATCGAGGGGTTTTGCGGTTCGGCCATCCAGACCGGCCTGATGCAACACCTGGCTTTGCCTGCGGATGTGGCGGTGGTGCATGTCCACGCGGTCAATCCGCACGGCTTTTCGCATAGGCGTCGCGTCAACGAAGACAACATCGACCTCAACCGCAATTTCATTGATTTCAACCGGCCATTGCCGGTCAACGCCGACTACGCCGAAGTCCATCGCCTGCTGCTGCCTGCGCAATGGCCACCGAGCACAGCAGACCAGGCCGAGCTGGAGGCGCTGGCCCAAGTCTGGGGCGAGCGGCGCTTGCAAATAGCCATCACCAGCGGGCAATACCAATTTCCCGAGGGGGTCTGGTTCGGGGGGCTGACCCCGACTTGGAGTCACCTGACCTTCCGCAAGGTGCTGCAGGCACATCTGGGACAGGCGCGGCATATCGCGTGGATCGACCTGCACACGGGCCTGGGACCATACGGCCACGGAGAGCGGATTTTTGCCTGCACCGACACCGGCACCGCTTTGCAGCGAGCCCGCCAGTGGTGGGGGCCTGAGATCACCTCGGTGCAGACGGGCACTTCAAAAAGCGTGCCGCTTTCCGGACCGATCCAGATGGCGATTGACCAAGAGTGTCCCGCTGCACAGTACACCGGCATATGCCTGGAATTCGGTACCGTGCCGCTTGCGCAGATGATTCTGGCCATGCGGGCGGAGCATTGGCTGGCTTTGCACCCAGAGGCACCACCCGAACTGTGCACCAGCATCCGAGAGGGCATGCAGCAGGCCTTTAATCCCCCCTCAGCCGACTGGCAGGCGCAGGTCTGGGCGCAGGGGCTGGAGGCCGCCCGGCAGGCGGTACAAGGTCTTTGCGCCCCAGCCTGAAACCGATCGAGCGAAGTCTTTCCGGGAAAACCCCGCCCGGCATTTGCAGTTTTTCGATACCTACCCGGTGCTGCCTTGTCCAGACTGTGGCCCTGCGACGTGGCGATGACCGCCAGCGACCATCACAACCCTCTTCAAGGACGACAACCATGATTTCGTGCCGATCGATTCCCCGACTGCTCGCGGGCCTGCTGGCCAGCCTCGCGGTACTCAGCGCCAACGCACAAGGCTTTCCAAACAAAATGGTCACCGTGATGGTGCCCTACGCGGCGGGCGGACCTTCGGATGCGGTGGGACGCCTGGTGCAGGTCGAATACGAGAGGCAACTGGGCCAGAAAATGATGATCGAAAACCTGGGGGGCGTCAGTGGCGCGCTGGGCGTTCAGAAAGTGCTGGCCGCCCCGGCCGACGGCTACTACCAGCTACTGAGCACGCCCATGGAACTGGTCATGGCACCACTGGCCCTGTCGGCCGTCAAGTTCAAACCCGAAGAAGTGCGGATGGCCAGCCTGATGGGGCGCACTTCCATCGGTCTGGCGGTGCGCAAGGACCTGCCAGTTAACAATCTGCAGGAATTTCTGGCCTGGGCCAAGGGCAAGAAGGTCAGCTACGCCAGCGTGGGCCAGGGCTCGCTTTACCACATCATGGGTGAACGCTTGAAGGCGCTGACTGGACTGGACCTGCTGCACGTGCCCTACAAGGCCGCGGTGCAGATTTACACCGACCTGGGTGGCAACAGCGTGGACATGGCTTTCGTGCCGGTCGCGGGCCCCATCATCGGCATGGTCAGGGACAACCGCTTCAAGATCATCGGCATCTCGTCCACCACGCCCCACCCGCAACTGCCCAATGCCGCGCCCATCAGCGCCCAGCAGGGCATGTCTGACTTCGTGTTCGACATCTGGATCGGCCTGCTGGTGGCCAAGAGCACGCCCGATGCCGTGGTGCAGAGACTGAACCAGGCCATGAACGAAGCCATCAAGTCCGAAGCCTTTGTCAAGGGGATGACCAGCACCGGCAGCCAGGTGCCCGCAGGAATGAGTGTGGCCGAACTCGACAAGTTCTATACGCACGAAGTCACCCGCTACCGAGCCCTCTTCAAGGCCGCGAACGTCGAACCGCAATGAACCATCATGCGCAGCGCCCTTGCGCTGCGCCAGGCGCCCGGGACAGGCACCTCGCTTGCATCCCGGGTTTTTTCCAGGACTGGCATGGGCGATCTGAACTACAGCACGGCCACCGAGCAGCTCCAACGCCTGAGCAGGGGCGAGATCACCAGTGCACAACTGCTAGAGCGGCACATTGAGCGCGTCGAGCAGATTGACGGGCGCATCAACGCTGTGGTGGTGCGCACCTTCGACGCCGCCCGCAAGCGCGCAGCAGCTGCCGATGCAGCTCGGCAGCGAGGCGATAACTGGGGACCGCTGCACGGTTTGCCCATGACCGTCAAGGAGTCCTTCGATCTGCCAGGCACACCCACCTGCTGGGGTTTTCCGCAGTACAGAGAAAACATCGCCCGACAGCCCGCGGTCGCCGTCCAGCGCCTGCTCGATGCGGGTGCTGTGCTGTTTGGCAAGACCAATGTGCCCGTGGCACTGGGCGACTGGCAATCCTTCAACCCGGTCTATGGAACCACCCACAACCCTTGGGATCTCACGCGCACACCGGGCGGCTCGTCGGGCGGCGCCAGCGCGGCGCTTGCCGCGGGCATGACCCCGCTGGAATTGGGCAGTGACATTGGCGCCTCCATCCGCAACCCCGCACATTACTGCGGCGTATACGGACACAAACCCACCTGGGGCGTGGTGCCCATGGCCGGCCACCAGCTGCCGGGCGTGCGCTGCATTGACAGCCTGGACATCGCCGTGGCTGGACCGCTGGCACGCAGCGCACTTGACCTGCAACTGGCCATGCGGGTGCTGACCACACCGTTGCAGCAGTTTGGCCCGCTGGGCTGGACACCGGCACAGTGGCGCACCAGCCACAAGACCCCGCAACAGTGCCGCGTGGCCATCGTCTACGACGACGCCGAGGCCCGCGTGGACCACGGCATCCAAAACGGCCTGCATGAGCTGGCCGATTTTCTGCGCGCCGAGGGGGTGACCGTGCTCGACGACCACCGTCCCGTGGACAGCGCCCAGTCACACCGTGTGTATTCGCACCTGCTGCGTGCCGCCACAGGCGCCTGGCTGGACGACGCGACCTATGCCCGTTTTCAGGCGCTGTCGCAAGCCAGCGATCCGGCGCTGGACACCATGCGCGAGCGTGTCTGGCGGGGCAGCACCCTCACGCACCGCGAATGGGTCGAATTCGACCAGCAAAGAGCCGTGCTGCGCCAGCAGTGGCGCACCTACTTTGAATCCGTGGACCTGCTGATCACCCCTGTTGCCACCTCACCGGCCTTTTTGCATAACCAGCAAGGCGAGCGCTGGGAGCGGATGCTCAAGGTCAACGGCCAGGACCAGCCCCACACCGACAGCTTGTTCTGGGCGGGTTACCCGGGTGTGGTGGGCCTGCCCGCCACCGCCATCCCCATGGGACAAGGCCCGGATGGCCTGCCCGTGGGCGCGCAGATCATTGGTGACAGCTTCGCAGACCCCTTGTGCCTTCAAATGGCGCAATGGCTGGAAACCGCGTGGCGCGGCTTCACCCCACCCCCAGACTTTTCCTGACCTGCAAATGAGCACAACCATCACCGATTGGACCGCCAGCGAACTGTCTGAAAAAATCCATGCACGCCAAGTTTCCTGCAGCGAGGTGATGCAGTCGTACCTAGATCGCATTGGCAGCCTTAACCCGGTCTACAACGCCATTGTCAACCTGGCCCCGGCTGAGGTATTGATGTCCCAAGCAGGTCAATGCGATGAGGAACTGGCGCGTGGTCAATCGCGTGGTTGGCTGCACGGCATCCCCCAGGCGATCAAGGACACCGCCCACGCCTTGGGATTTCCCAGTACCCTGGGCAGCACATTGTTGGCCCAGCACATGCCTCGCAGCGACAGCAGCATGACCGAGCGCATGAAGGCCGCCGGCTGCATCGTGATCGGTAAGTCCAACATGCCCGAACTCGGCCTGGGCTCCCACACCTTTAACACCCTGTTCGGCACCACGCCCAACGCCTGGGATACGGCGGTCAGCGCGGGAGGATCTAGTGGCGGTGCGGCAGTGGCACTCGCCCAGCGACTGCTGCCGGTGGCCGATGGTTCGGACTTCATGGGCAGTCTGCGCAACCCGGCGGGCTGGAACCACATCTTCGGCATGCGCCCCTCGCAGGGCCGGGTGCCCTTCGGACCGGGTGCCGATGTCTGGGTGGACCAACTGGGCACAGAGGGTCCGATGGCCCGCAGTGTGCGCGACCTGGCGCGACTGCTGGCCACCCAGTCAGGGCATGACCCACGCCAGCCTCTGTCCATCCAGGCAACGGTCGACATCGCCGGCTTGCAATACACGCCCGATGCACTGCAGGGTTTGCGGGTGGGCTGGCTGGGCGATCTGAGCGGCCATCTGGCCATGGAAGATGGCATCCTGAATGTCTGTGAGGATGCGCTGCGCACCCTGCAAAACGCAGGCGCGGTCGTCGAACCGATGGCGCTGGGCTACGACGCCCAAAGCCTGTGGGACACCTGGCTGGTGTGGCGGCGTGCCTTGGTCGGTCCCAAGGTGGCGGCTTTGCTGCAACTGCCCGGTGCCCGCGAACAGATCAAGCCGGAAGCGCTGTGGGAACATGAGCATTCAATGGCGCTGTCTTGGATCGACTTCCACCAAGCCAGCCAGCGACGCAGCAGCTTCTACCACCACCTGCTCAAGGTGTTCGAGAAAGTGGATGTGCTGGCGCTGCCAGTGGCACAGGTCTGGCCCTTCTCCAACGCACAGCGCTGGCCGCAGCAGATCGGCGAGCGGACCATGGACACTTACCACCGCTGGATGGAGTGCACCCTGTACGCCACGCTGGCAGGTCTGCCCGCCATCAGCCTGCCGGCAGGCTTTCACCCACACAAGACCTGGCCTATGGGCGTCCAGCTCATTGGCAAGCCGCAGGGCGATGTGGCCTTGCTGCAGGTGGCAGCCAGCTACGAGGCCGTTCGCCACGATTGGCTGCAGCGCCGACCAAGCTGAAGACCGGCCTGTCTCAGGCAGCCGCCAGTGACACGGTCACGTTTGCCGCCATACGCAATCAAAAGCTACTCAGTAACGCCCATCCGGGTAGCCATGTCACGCCGCCACTCTTGCCTGGGCCTGAATCCTTCTAGGGTTCGGGCGTGCATTTCAGCCCATGTCATCAACTCTTCAGGGGGTAACTCGATCGGCGCCGGCACCCTGCAGGGCTGGCTGACATACCATGGCGTGTCAACATAAAGCTCGACGCGGTTGCCCTGCGGATGACGGCGCGCGCAACAGCGCTCAGCCTCGGGCGCGCTGGCTCACGAGGTTGTGGATGTGGACATGCGAGCCCTGCCGGATCGCCGTTCTGGCCACCCCGATGGCTTCGCCGTACTTGTGGACCACGGTTCCGGCGGGCAGGTCGCGCAGGGCGATCTTGTGATGCGCCGGCACGTGCTCGGCAACCCTCAGCACCTGCGCGTCTCCCGAGGCGGCGACCGAACATTCGAGGCCCGGACTCAGGGCCTGCAGCGCGACGGCGACGTCGTCGCGCGGATGCAGGCGCAATGCGTGGCGTGCGCTCACAGGGCTTCTCCGATGCGGCTGACCACCTCGTCGCCTTCGTCCAGCACCTCGCCCCAGGTGAGGCTGCCCGAGGCCACCTCCAGAAGTACCTCCATCAGGGCCCGGGCCGCCTGCGGGGGCTCGAGGGTACCGAGCAGGACGCCGCTGGCATCGTAGTCCAGCTGCTGCCTGAGCACCGCGGCCGCCGCCGGGTTCGCCGACAGCTTGACGGTGGGGGCCAGCTGGCTGACGTAGCTGTTGCCGACCCCGGTGGAGAACAGGACGATCTGCGCACCCGAGGCGACGAGCCCCGACAGGGACTCGGGGGAATAGGCCGGGCCGTCCATGGCGAAGAGTCCCGGGCGGTCGATGCGTGCCCCCATCGGGACGATACCGTCGATGAGCCTGGACCCGCTCTTGGCAACCGAGCCCAGGGACTTCTCCTCAATGGTCGAGATGCCCGCGGCGACGTTCGTGGGATTGGGGTTGTCGCCCACCAGATCAACGCCATTGAGCACCGCCAGCTCCTCACGACGACGGACCGCGCCGACCAGCGAAGCGCCAACTTCCGACGAGATGGCACGGCGCGCCAGCAGGTGCTCGGCCCCCAACCACTCCATGGTCTCCCCGAACACCACACGGCCGCCGGCATCAACCAGGGCGTCCGCGACGTGGCCGATCAGGGGGTTGGACGCGATGCCAGAACTCGGGTCGGAGCGTCCGCACTTGACCCCCAGGAACAGCGCCGAGAGCGGCACCGGGACGCGGCGCTGGCGCGAGATGTCGCGCAGAATGCCTGCGCCCATGCGCAGTGCCCGGTCCGACAGGACGAGCGCGTCGTGCTCGCAGTCGTCCAGGCACAGTGCCTGGGCCAGCCTGCCTGCGGCCGTCACCCGCGCGAGCAGTTCCTGCAGCCTAGGCCCGTCGCTTCCGATCAGCAATGCAGCGCCGACATTGGGGTGTGTGCAGAAGCCCTCGATGTGGCGTATTGACAGTTCGCGATCAGCACCCACCATGCCGCCCCAGTAGGGAAGCATGACGAGACGCGCCAGCGGCAGAGCCCGCGCCACCCGACGCGCCGACGGACCGGTCAGGTGTCCCACAGAGAGGATGAGGAGGTAGTTGCGTACCCCCACGCTGCCGTCTGCACGGACGTAGCCGAGAAAGCCGTCAGGGGTCGCGGACCCGTTCGCGGTCATGCGCAGAAGGCCTCAGTCGAGCTTGATATTCGCTTCCGAGACCACCTTGCCCCACTTTGCGGCACTCCTGTCGAGCGCGGCCCTGAACTGCTCGGGCGCTAGGGTGCGGCCACGGTCCGCGCCGAGATCCGTCCAGCGCTTGCGCACGTCCGGCAGGTTGATCACCTGCGTGATCTCCCGATGCAGCATCGCCACGATCTGCGAAGGCGTGCCGGCGGGCAGAAAAATGGCGTCCTCGGACGTGGCGGTGAGCCCGGACGCGACCGACTCGGCCAGCGTGGGGGCATCGGGCAGGCTCGCCACGCGTCGGGCAGAAGTGACGGCGAGCACGCGGATGCGACCGTCGGCGATCGCCGGCATCGCGGGCGGTGTACCGATAAACATCATGTCCACCTGACCGCCCATCACATCGACCAGAGCAGCGCCACCGCCGCGGTAGGGAACGTGCTGAAGCCGTGTGCCGGCCGATTCGTTGAGCAGCATGATCGCCAGGTGCGTGAGCGAGCCCGCGCCAGCCGAAGCCATGCTCAGTGCGCCGGGCCGCTGCTTCTCACGCGAGATCACGTCCTGGATCGACTTCACCGAGGACCCTGAGGCAGTGACCATCAGCAGCGGCGACGACGCGATCTCGACGACCGGTATCAGATCCGACGCCTTGTACGGAAGCTTCGGATACAGGGCCGGCGACAGGTCGTAGATGCCGACACTGGCCAGCAGCAGCGTGTGCCCGTCCGGCGCCGACTTGGCGACATGGTCCGCGCCGATGATGCCGCCGGCGCCCACGCGGTTCTCGACGACCACGGGCTGGCTCAGCCGCTCGGAGAGCTTTTGCGCTATCACCCGGGCGAAAATATCTGACCCACCGCCGGTCGCGTAGGGCACGACGATGCGTATCGGCTTGGTCGGAAAGTCCGTGGCGCTGGCGGTCAGGGTGCCGGCGAGCAAGGTCAAGCCTGCGACGAGCCGCCGGACGAGCTTTCTGCGATGCATGAGTGAATCCCCTAAAGATGCGAGTGGACGGACCTGCGGGTCCATAGCCTGCCGCTCAGCGCCGCCTTTGCGATACAGTGGACAGTAGGCTCGCCTATCATAGGAACTGCATCGGAGGCCGCGCTATTCGGATTTTCTTTGCACCTGATTAGCACCCTTTATTGCGCCATGCGAACCGAGATCGGGGATGCCCATCCATGAACGCCGCCTTGCTCCAGCTTCGCCTTAAGCACTTGCGGCTGCTCGATCTGATCCACGCGACGGGATCGTTGCGCCGCGTTGCGTCCGAACTCTGCGTGACGCAACCGGCCGTCAGCGCCATGCTCAAGGACCTGGAGCACGCGTTCAACAACCAGCTCGTGATCCGCGACAGTCATGGTGCCCGGCTGTCGGAAGCCGGACATACGCTGCGCGTGCGGCTCGGCGCCCTGCTCGACGAGTTGCGGATCGCGTCGGGCGACATGGAGAGCCATGCGCCGCTTCGCCTGCGGGTCGGGGCGATGATGGCCTCGATGTTCGACCTGATCCCGCGCGCGATCCTCCGGATGTACGAATCGCATCCGAATTCCGAGGTGCGGATCAAGGGTGGGTCCATAGAGCAGGTCGTGCAGGCACTGCTGCACAACGAGGTGGATTGCGTGGTCGGTCGACTCGACGGCCTCGACCTAGACGCTGATACGCGCGAGACGCTGGTAGAGGAGACGCTGCTGCCCATGCCCCTGGGGATCGCGTGCGCGCCCGCGCATCCCCTGACCGCGCAAGGTGGTGCCGTTTCATGCGCGAGCCTTCTGGACTACGGATGGGTGCTAATGCCGCCCGGCAGTCAGGCACGCACAGCGCTCGTGTCGGCCCTCGGGGAACGCGGTCATCACGGGCTGCGGCCGATGGTGGAGTCCGAGTCGCTGGTCGCCAACTTCCACATGGTGGCCAATTCGACGTGGCTGACCGTGGCGCCGCGATCGGCTATCACCCTCTACCGCGGCATGGGCGTCGTGACCGAACTCGCCATCGACTTCCCGCTGGCGGTGTCTCCAATCGCCTTCCTATGTCACCGCGTCAAACATTCGCAACCCGGAGTGCGGCTGTTCAGGCAGTCGGTACAGGGCGTAGCCAGTGAAATGGCCGACCTGCATGGCTGGTCGTCCGCGCACGAGAGTGTGCGGGCAGCGAAGGAGTGAGCCGCTGACCTGTTTCGAAACATGTCAGCACCCTTCCAATTGAGAAGCCAAAGGCCGCCAGGTGGCAGGTCAATGACCTGCCACCTTCCGGCGCACCCATCAAAAGGAAGGAAGTCCACGTTGAAGGTTAATCGATTTCATTGCTTGTGACAGATCGATCAGCATCACCGTCGCGAAGAACCCAACAGTCCTGCCAATAGCGGCGAAG
>JAIXWZ010000040.1 GCA_027491035.1 Comamonadaceae bacterium
AGTTGGACGGTCTTGGGCCAGGGCGTGTCGAGAAATGCGTTAGACAGTCCGTAGATCCCGGGGCTCAAAGCCCGCTGCTGCAGACCGGGCAATGGGCCCGAGGCCGCCGGCTGCCGGTTGCTGACCCACTGCCACTGATCGGCGATGAGATCGCCGATGACGAGGTTGAAGCCGCTGTAGGCCTGCCAGTCCATGGCGGCCAGAAAGGGCTCGGCCGCTTGGTCGGTCTCGAGCCAGGCCATGGGCAATTCGCCGCGCGAACGCGCTCGGGCCTGCGTGCTGGGCTCGCGCACATTGGTGAGCATGGCCACGCGCCCACTGGCGCTGATGCCCAGCCAGGTGCCCCCGGCGCGCTCGTCACGGCCGCTGGCGATGAGCTGACCTGAGGGCGAGGTCCAGAGCTCCAGCGCGGTGGTGGGCCGCTCGTAGTGCTCGTCCCGGTTGGCCGCAATCACCAGGGGCCAGCGCGGATGGGCGCCGATGGCAAAGGCGATCAGGCACATGGCGGGCGGCTCGCTGGGCGCTCAGATGTCGTCGAGCAAAGGGTAGGGCAGGGGCAGCAGGCTCAGGGAGGGACCAAGCACATCCCCGGCGTGCAGCCTGGCGTCAGCCTGGGCCGCGCTGGTCTGCATGGACACAATGGCGTCATAGCCCCCTCCATCGGGGCAGGGGGCGGCAGCAGCGACCAGGCCGCAGGCCTGCTCGGGCTCTTGGACTTGAAAAACCTCCTGCCCCACAGTGAGCGCCGAGCTGGCATGGACCAGATAGGCCCGCCGCTTGATGGTGCCGCGAAACTGGCTGCGCGCCACCACCTCTTGGCCGGGATAGCAGCCCTTCTTGAAGCTCACGCCGCCGACCGATTCGTAGTTGAGCATTTGCGGCACGAAGGCCTCAAAACAGGCTTGTCCGACCATGGCCAGGCCCGAGCGCACGCTCAGCCAATGCCAGTAGGCCAGCGGCACCTCAGGACCGGCTGGCGGCGTCTGACCGGACGGCGCGATCCAGCAGGCGCGACTCACGCCTGCGCCGGGGTACAAAAACACCACCGTGGCATCGCCCTCATCGAGCCGGCTCCAGGGTTGGGCCTGGGCTTGAAGGGCGTCGACAGCCGAGCCGGTCAGGCCCACCATGCGGTAGTCGGCTGTCGCATCGCTGAGCTTGACCTTGGCGCGCAGCACGAACAGGCCCAGACGCTTGACCATCGGTGCCACCGAGTCGCGCCCGCAAATGAGCAGCACCTCTTCGGGGCTGCGCTTGACCACAATAAAGCTCGCTTGCATGCGGCCTTTGGCATTGCAATAGGCCGCCAGCGGCGCGCGGCCTGTGCCGAGCAGGGCGACGTCCTGGGTGAGTTGGCCTTGAAGGAAGGAAGCGGCATCAGCGCCTAGAACGCGGATCACGCCCATGTGCGGCAGTTCGATGCAGCCCGATTGGGTGGGATGGGCCAGGCCTTGGCTCGCTGGGAGGGTGATATCAGACATGGCTCCATTATCATCACCCGTTTGTTCGCAGCGAAGCTCTGGGTGCCTCGCTCAAGGAGTGGTTTTTTGCGTTTCTTGCGTGGATCCGTGTGGCGTTGGCTGGTGGGCTTGATGGGGCTGGCCGGTCTGCTCGTGTGCCTGACTGCAGCCTGGTGGCTGCACGCGGCCATCGAGATTCGGCCGGCCGCCGGCGCGCAGGTGATCGATCTGGAGATCGACTTTGGCGACAGCCCCCGCACCGTGGCGCAGGCGGTGAACTCGGCAGGCGCGCAGGTCAGCCCCACGCTCTTGTTCGGTTGGTTTCGCGTCTCCGGTCAGGCCCGGCAGATCAAGGCCGGCAACTATGAGATTGCGCCGGGCACCTCGCCGCGGGTGCTGCTGCGCATGCTGGTCAGGGGCGAGGAGGCGCTCAAGACGGTGATCTTGCCCGAGGGGCTCAACTTTGCACAGGTGAGGGCGGCGCTGGCCAAGGCCGAGCTGTTGCGCCCGGACAGCCGCGAGCTGACGCCCGAACAGATCATGGATCAGCTGGGCATGCCCGGTGTGCACCCGGAGGGGCGGTTTTTCCCGGACTCCTACAGCTACGGCAAGGGCAGTAGCGACCTGCAGGTTTTGCGCCGCGCCGCCCGGGCGATGGACAAGCGTCTGGCTCAGGCTTGGGCGCAGCGCGAGCCGGGCCTGCCCATCGAGAGCCCGCAGCAGGCGCTGATTCTGGCGAGCATCGTCGAAAAGGAGACCGGCAAGGCCTCTGATCGGCCCCTGATCGCCGGGGTGTTCGTCAATCGGCTGCGCATCGGCATGCGCTTGCAGACCGATCCAACCGTCATCTACGGGCTGGGCGAGCGTTTTGACGGCGATTTGCGCAAGCGCGACCTGCTCGCCGACACGCCCTACAACACCTACACCCGCGGCGGTTTGCCGCCGACCCCGATCGCCATGCCCGGCAAGGCCGCATTGCTGGCCGCCGTGCAGCCCGCGCGCACGCCGGCGCTGTATTTCGTGGCGCGTGGGGACGGCAGCAGCCAGTTCAGTGCGACACTTGAGGAGCACAACCGGGCGGTCAACCGGTACATACGCGGGCGTTGATGCCCCAGGTCATCGTGAGTTCAAGCAGCGGTTTGTTCATCAGTTTTGAAGGCATCGACGGCGCCGGCAAGTCGACCCATCTGGGCCGCCTGGTCCAGGCCTTTCGGGGCAGCGGACGCGTCGTCACGCAGACCCGCGAGCCCGGCGGCACTGCGCTGGCTGAGCAATTGCGCGAGCTGATCCTCAAGCAGCCCATGGACGCGCTGACTGAGGCCCTGTTGATTTTTGCGGCGCGGCGCGACCATCTGCAAGGCGTGATCTTGCCCGCTCTTGCCCGCGGCGAGGTGGTGCTGTGCGATCGATTCACCGACGCCACGTTTGCCTACCAGGGCCATGGCCGCGATTTCGATCCGCAGGTGCTGGGCGTGCTCGAGCGTTGGGTGCAGGGCGGGCCGAATGGGCAGGAGCTGATCCAGCCGCAGTGCACGATCTGGTTTGACCTGCCGCCGGCAGTGGCGGCCCAGCGCTTGGCCGGCGCACGCCTGCCCGACAAATTCGAGGCCCAGCCCGTCGCTTTTTTCGAGCGCGTGGCCGCCGGCTATGCCGCGCGCCGGCAGGCCGATCCCCAGCGGTTCGTGCGCATCGACGCCCAGCAGACCATTGAAGCGGTCTGGCTCGATGTCCATGCTGCCATGCGCCAGCGAGGCCTGCTGCCATGATGCCAGCCCAGTCGCAAGCGTCGTTGGCGCCCTGGCTGCGCGCGCAGCTGGCCCGTTTGATGGGCTCCAAAGCGCACGCCCTGTTGCTCAGCGGCCCCTCCGGTCTGAGCCAGTACGACCTGGCCCTGGCGCTTGCACGGGCCTGGCTGTGTCACTCGCCCACCGCGCATGGCGCTTGTGGCCAGTGCGCAAGCTGCCATGCGATCGACGTGCGCACCCATCCCGATTTGTGCGTGCTCCTGCCCGAGACCCTCAGCCTGGCTTTGGCCTGGCCGCTCGACGAGAAAACCCAAGCCGAGCTCGATGGCAAGAAGCGCAAGCCGAGCAAGGAGATCAAGGTGGAGGCTGCTCGCGAGGTGGTCGGGTTCACGCAAATGACCCGCTCAGGCAGCGCGGCCAAGGTGGTGCTGGTCTACCCGGCCGAGCGCTTGAACGGCATTGCGGCCAATGCCTTGCTCAAGACGCTCGAGGAGCCGGCCGGGCAGACGCGCTTCGTGCTGGCCACGCAGTCGGCCGATCAGCTGCTGCCCACCATTCGCAGCCGCTGTCAGAGTCATGCCATGGTGTGGCCTGCCTTTGAGGACGCCTTGAGTTGGCTGGTTGAGCAAAGCGCAGGTGAGCAGGGCGCCGGTGAGCAAAGGGCCAATGCGAAGGGCCGCGACGATCAGCGCGAGCATTTGAGGGTGCTGCTGCAAGCGGCCGGCGGGCGTCCAGCCGACGTGCTGCAGCAGCTGCAGGGCAGCGATGCCCGCCAGGCTGCCGAGCGTTGGCGCGCCCTGCCCAAGGCCATCGTGCGCGGCGATGTGGGCGCGCTGTCTCATTGGAGCGCGGCCGAGGTGATCGATGCGCTGCAAAAGCTCTGCCACGACGTATGGCTGCACAAGGTCGGCGCCGAGCCGCGGTTTTTTCCGGCTCAAGACTTGCCGACCGGGCGCGCGGGGGAGGGCAGTCAACAGCGCGTGCTCTACGCTATGGGTCAGTGGTCGCGCGATCTGGCCAGCAGCGCCCGCCACGCTGAGCACCCCTTCAGCCCCGGCCTCATGCTGGAGGCGCTGGTCAGCCGCGCCCAGCAGGCGCTGCGCGTGACCTGAAGACCCACGCCTATGTTTATCGACTCCCATTGCCATCTGAGCTATGAGCCCCTGCGCGATCAGCTGCCGCAAATCCGCCAGGCCATGCAGGAGGCCAGGGTCAGCAAAGCCCTGTGCATTTGCACCACGCTTGAGGAATTTGAAAGCGTGCATGCGCTGGCCCTGGGCTATGACAATTTTTGGTGCAGCGTGGGCGTCCACCCCGACAACGAGGGGGTGCGCGAGCCGGCGGTGCAGGACTTGCTCGACCGAGCTGCCTTGCCGCGGGTGGTGGCCATCGGCGAGACGGGGCTCGATTACTACCGTCTGGGCGAGCGCAGCGTGGCCGACATGCAGTGGCAGCGGGACCGGTTTGAGGTCCACATTGAGGCGGCCCGGCTGACCGGCCTGCCGCTGGTGGTGCACACCCGCAGCGCTTCCAATGACACCCTTAACCTGCTGCGCAGCCCAAGCGGGGCGCAAAGCGACGTGAGCGGTGTGTTTCATTGCTTTACCGAGACGCTGGAGGTGGCACGCGCGGCACTGGATTTGGGGTTTTTCATCTCTTTTTCAGGCATCGTGACCTTCAAAAGCGCGGCCGATCTCAAGGAGGTGGCGCGCTTCGTTCCCCTAGACAGGCTCTTGATTGAGACCGATAGCCCCTACCTTGCGCCCGTGCCCCACCGAGGCAAGGTCAACAACCCATCCTATGTGCCCTGGGTGGCCCGTGAAATTGCCCAACTCAGGGGCGTGGACGAAGAGACGGTTGCTGCGGTGACGGCGGAAAATTTCTTCCACCTCTTCAGTAAGGCGGCACAATAAGCC
>JAIXWZ010000215.1 GCA_027491035.1 Comamonadaceae bacterium
CCTGAGGCCCTTGCGGGGCCATAAAAAGGGCATGAACTGAGGCCCTTTTTGCTTTTCACATGGGCCCTATCGCACCGCCGCCGAGCGCCATGTCGACAAGCGTCTGATACAGGCCAGACGCTTGTCGACATCACGCTTTTTAACTTCGGAGCTTTCCCATGAACCACCCCGCCATGCAAGGCCTGGATCTCCAGGTGCCCGCCCATGTCAGACACGCCCGGCTGATCGCCTGGGTCGCCGACATGGCCGCCCTGTGCAAACCCGAACGCATCCACTGGTGCGACGGCAGCCAGGAGGAATACGAGCGCCTGTGCCAGCAACTGGTTGACGCCGGCACCTTCAGAAAGCTCAATGCGGCCAAGCGCCCGGGCAGCTACCTGGCCTGGTCCGACCCCAGCGATGTGGCGCGTGTAGAAGACCGCACCTTCATCTGCTCGCAGCAAAAAGATGACGCCGGCCCGACCAACAACTGGATGGCCCCGGCCGAGATGCGCGCCACGCTGGCGCCCCTGTTTGACGGCTGCATGAAGGGCCGCACGATGTACGTCGTGCCGTTTTCCATGGGCCCGCTGGGCTCGCCGATTGCCCACATCGGCGTCGAGCTCTCCGACAGCCCCTATGTGGCCGTCAACATGAAGATCATGACCCGCATGGGCAAGGCCGTCTACGACGTGCTGGGCAGCGAAGGCAGCTTTGTGCCCTGCGTGCACACCGTGGGCGCGCCGCTGCAAGCGGGGCAAAAGGACGTGAGCTGGCCCTGCAACAAGACCAAGTACATCGTGCATTACCCCGAAACGCGCGAGATCTGGTCCTATGGCTCGGGCTATGGCGGCAACGCCTTGCTGGGCAAAAAATGCTTTGCGCTGCGCATCGCCTCCATCATGGGCCACGACCAGGGCTGGCTGGCCGAGCACATGCTGATTTTGGGCGTGACCAGCCCCGAGGGCAAAAAGTACCATGTGGCCGGCGCTTTCCCGAGCGCCTGCGGCAAAACCAACTTCTCGATGCTGGTGCCGCCCGCGGGCTTTGAGGGCTGGAAGGTCACCACCATCGGCGACGACATCGCCTGGATCAAGCCGACGGCCGACGGCCGGCTGCGCGCCATCAACCCCGAGGCGGGCTACTTTGGCGTGGCACCGGGCACTAATTACCACACCAACCCCAACTGCATGGCCAGTCTGGACAAGAACGTGATCTTCACCAACGTCGCGCTCACCGACGACGGCGACGTCTGGTGGGAGGGCATGGAAAAAGACAGCGGCAAGTTCCCCGATCACCTGATCGACTGGCAAGGCAAGGACTGGACGCCGCAGATCGCCAAGGAGACGGGCGCCAAGGCGGCGCATCCGAACGCGCGCTTCACGGTCGCTGCGATCAACAACCCGGCGCTCGACGAGGCCTGGGACGATCCGGCCGGCGTGCCGATTGATGCCTTCATCTTTGGCGGCCGGCGCTCGACCACAGTGCCGCTGGTCAGCGAGGCGCGCAACTGGGTCGAGGGGATCTACATGGCCGCCACCATGGGCTCGGAAACCACCGCAGCGGCCGCCGGCCAGCAGGGCGTGGTGCGCCGCGACCCGTTTGCCATGCTGCCCTTTGCCGGCTACAACATGAGCGACTACTTCCAGCACTGGCTCGATTTGGGCCAGAAGCTGGCCGCCTCAGGCGCCAAGCTGCCCAAGATTTACACCACCAACTGGTTCCGCAAGGGCGAGGACGGCAAGTTCGTCTGGCCCGGCTACGGGGAGAACATGCGGGTGCTCAAGTGGATGATCGACCGCGTCGAGGGCAAGGGCCAGGGCAAAGACGGCGTGATGGGCATCACCCCAAGCTACGAAGACCTCAACTGGAGCGGCTTGGACTTCTCGGCCCAGCAGTTCGGCCAGGTCACCCACATCGACCATGCCGCCTGGCGCAAAGAGCTCGAGCTGCACGCCGAGCTTTTCCAGCAGCTGCGCCACCACCTGCCCAAGGAGCTCGAAGAGACCAAGGGCGCGATCGAACGGCGACTGGCTGCTTGAATTTTAAGGCCTATGGCGTAAGCGGGCGCCAACTTATCGAGTTGCGATCAAGTTCTCAGCCCGACAAAAAAGCCACCCAAGGGTGGCTTTTTTTCATCGGCGCTCAGGCCCTGTGTTCAGCGCGCCAGCCGCCGCAAGGCTGCGGCCAGCTGACGCGCGGGCTGGGCCAGCGTCGCCAGGGCGGCAAAAGCGGCCAACCAGGCACCGATCCAGATGGCCAGCAAATGGCCCTCGGCCAGACTGTCCATCACCTGGTAGGCCACGACCAGCACCGCGGCAACCATGCCGGCGAGCAAGGCGCTGGCCAACGCTCGGCCGTCCGACAGGCTCTGGCCCAGGTCCCGAAGGCGCCGGGCGGCCACTTCCAAACGGACCAAACCGGGGTGCTCGGTGGGGTAGGCGGAAACAACAAAACGGGTCATGTTCAAACTCCTTGCAAAACAGCAGCTCAATGGCTGCAATGGCTGGTATCCTAGGGTATCCACTAGTGTGTGTCGACTTTATATTTGTGATCTTGTTCATTCACGAAATTGATTTTCACGCCGGGCCCTGTCATGACACCGAATTTCCGCACCCTGGACCTGAACCTGCTGCGCGTCTTTGACGAAGTCATGGCCGAGCGCAGCCTGACGCGCGCCGCGCGCAACCTCAACCTGACGCAGCCGGCGGTCAGCAACGCGCTGCGCCGCCTGCGCGAAACCCTGGGCGACGAGTTGGTGCAGCGCAGCGGCCAGGGCATGGCGCCCACCGCACGCGCCCTGACCATCTGGCCCACGGTGCGCGAGGCGCTGGCCCAGCTCGAGCAGTCCCTGGTGCCCAGCGAGTTCATTGCGGCCCAGGCCAAAACCAGCTTTGTGCTGGCCATGGCCGACGCCACCGCCGCCGAGCTGATGCCCGGCCTGGTCGACATGCTCGAGACCGACGCGCCCGGCGTGACGCTGCGGGTGGTGCCGCTGACCACGCGCGACCCGCGCGGCCTGCTCGACCAGGAAAAATGCGACCTGGCCGTCGGCTTTTTCCCCTCGGTGCTGGCCGACCTGACCGCCCACAGCCAAAGCGAGCAACCGCTGCCCTTTGCCCACGAGCGCCTCTACGACGGCCAATATGTGTGCGTGATGCGCAAAGACCATCCGCTGGCGCGCCAAAGCCTGAGCCTGGAGGACTTCTGCCAGGCCCGCCACATGCTGGTGAGCTTTTCGGGCCGGCCCTATGGCTTTATCGATGAGGCGCTGGCTGCGCTGGGTCGGCGCCGGCACATCGTGCTGACGGTCAACCAGTTTTTTACTGCCGGCCGGGTGGTGGCCCGCTCGAACCTGCTGACCGTGCTGCCGCGCCACTTCGTCAGCGTCACCGGCATCGCCGACCAGCTCGCGCTGCAGCCGCTGCCTTTTGAGGTGCCGTCCGTGCAGGTCGACGCGCTGTGGCACCGGCGCTCGCAGCTGCGCGCCAGCCACCAGTGGCTGCGCGCGGCGGTGCAGCGGGCGGCGGCGCGCGCCGAAGGCATGCAGCAGACCTGATCAGGGCGCGAGCAGCCCCTCGGGCAGATTGGCCACAAAGTCGGTGATGGAGCCGCCCCCGCGGTCGGGGCGCATGTGGCCGATCATGGCGGCGTAAGCCGCTGGTGCATCGGCCTGCTCGAAGGCCTTGAGCAGCTCGGCGTGCTGCTCAAAAGAAGTGCGCAGCCGACCCAGCGCGCCGAAGGCGTGGCGGCGGTAAAAGCCGGTGCGCGCGCGCAGGCGCAGCACCTCCTGGCGCAAATAGGGGTTGCGCGTGGCGTGGTAAATCAGCTCGTGAAAGCGCAGGTTGTGCTCCTGCCAGCCGGCCGTGTCCTCGGCACTGACCACCGCCTCGCTGTCCCGGTGGCACTGCACCAGCGCCTTGAGCTCCGGCGGCGTGATGCGCTGGCAGGCCAGCCGGGCGGCCAGGCCCTCGAGCTCGGCGAGCAGCTCCCACAGCGCCAGCAACTGGCGCAAATCCATCTTGGCCACCACCATGCCGCCGCGCGGCAAGCTGCTGACCAGGCCCTCGGCCTGCAACTGGATCAGGGCCTCGCGCACCGGCGTGCGCGAGACGCGGTGGCGGCTGGCCCAGTCGGCCTCGTCTATCGCCTCGCCGGGGGGCAAGCTGCCATCGCGGATGGCCGCCTCCAGCGCAGCGCGCACCTGATCGCTGGCTTTGACAAAGGTGGACTTGGCTTTTTCCATGGATGTCCCCGAGATTGTTCATTATGCAGAAAACCGCTACATTTATATTTATAAGCAACCAAGGTATCCAACACCGATGACCGGCGCACCCAAGCCAGACAGCCCGCCCGATCCGCTGATCAGCGCGATCGAGCGCGGCTTGGCCTTGCGGGCCCGCTCTGAGGGCACGGCCGATCCGGCCGAGGTGCAGCGCCTGCTCAAGCACCTCAAGCGCCTCGAGCCGGCGGCCTTGCAGGCCCTGGCCGAGGCGGCACAGCCCACCGAGGCGCAAGACTTTGACGCCTGTCTGCGGTCGCTGGCATGAAGGCGCTGCCCGCCACGCTGACCGGGTTGCAGCAGGCCATCGGCCGCGGCGAGCTGACGGCGCGCGACGCCTGGCAGATGCAGCTCGATCGCCGCGACGCGATCGATGCGCGCTGGCACTGCCTGAGCAGCGGCGCGCTGGGCACACAGGCCGATGCTGGCGACACCGGGCCGCTGGCGGGCGTGGGCCTGGCCCACAAAGACAACTTTGACACCTGGGGCCGCCGCCCTGGCTGCGGCGTCGACTCGGGCTCGGCCCAGCCTGGCCTGGCGCCCGCCTGGGCCATCGAGCGGCTCAGCCAGGCCGGCGCCGGTCACCTGGGTGCGCTGGTGATGGCCCAATACGCCTGCGGCGCCACTTCGGCCAACCCGAACTTTGCGCGCTGCGTCAACCCCCTGCACCCCGATGCGGTGGTGGGCGGCTCCTCAAGCGGCAGCGCGGTGGCGGTGGCCGGTGGCCTGGCCTACGGCGCGCTGGGCACCGACACCGCCGGCTCGGTGCGCATACCGGCGGCCACCTGCGGCTTGGTGGGGCTCAAGACCACCCACGGCCTGATTCCCACGACCGGCCTGTTTCCACTGGCGCCTTCGCTCGACAGCATTGGCATTTTGGCCCGCAGCGCAGCCGACGCGCGCCAAATCTTGCTGCCGCTGCTGCCTCAGGCCCCTGGCCCGGACCGCGCAGCGCCCAAGCTGCGCGTGTGGCTGCCGCGCGAGGGCCTGCACCCCGAGGTGGAGGCGGCGCTGGCGCAGTTGGCGCAGTCGCTGCAAGCGCAGCCGATTGAGCTCGAGCGCGAGCACCTGTACCTGAGCCAGTTGGCCGACATCGTGCTGCACCGCGAGGTGGCGCAGCAGCAGCGCAGCGCGCTGCTCGAGGAGCGCCTGAGCGCCGCCGTGCTGCCGCTGGCCTTGCCAGGCCTGGTGATGCCGCCGGCCTGGTGCGATGCGGCGCTCGCCACCCGCGGCGCGCAGCTGCGCCGCTTTTGCCACAGCTTTCTGGCCGAGCCCGGCAGCGTGCTGCTGCTGCCCGCCCTGCCCAAGCCGGTGCCCGACTGGCAAGCGGTGCATGTGGGCCAAAGCAGCTTTGTCCCGCGCGAGCTGCTGGCCTTGCACCGCTACATGGGCTTCATCAATTACCTGGGTCTGCCCAGCCTGGTGCTGCCGATCGGCCGCGACAGCCGGGGCCTGCCCATCAGCGTGCAATGCGTCGGTCGACCCTTTCAGGAGCTCGGCCTGCTAAGCCTGGCAGAACACTTACAACACAAACGCGGCGATGCTGGCCCAGGCCTGCCCGCCACGGAGAACTAAATGCCAAAAATCCAAGCCTCACAAGCCCTCTCACGCTTTCGCGTGCTCGATCTCTCGCGCGTGCGCGCCGGCCCCAACTGCGTGCGCATGCTCACCGACTTCGGCGCCGATGTGATCCGCATCGAGCCGCCGCCGGGGGTCGACCCCAACGAGGCGATGTTTGCCGCCAACCGCAAGGGCGGCGACTTTCAGAACATCAACCGCAACAAGCGCTCGATGACGCTCAACCTCAAAAAGCCGGGCGCCTACGAGGTGCTGATGCGCCTGGTCAAAGACGCCGACGTGCTCATCGAGAACTGGCGACCGGACGTCAAGAAAAAGCTGGGGCTGGACTACGAGACTCTGGCCCAGGTCAATCCGCGGCTGGTGCTGGCCAGCATCTCGGGCTTCGGACAGGACGGGCCCTATGCCAAGCGGCCCGGCTTTGACCAGATCATCCAGGGCATGGGCGGCCTGATGTCGGTCACTGGCCACCCCGGCGGCGGGCCGGTGCGCGCCGGGCTGGCCGTGGCCGACATGAGCGCGGGCCTTTACTGCGCCTTGGGCATCCTGACCGCGCTGCTCGAGCGCGAGGTTTCGGGCAAGGGCCAGTGGGTGCACGCGAGCTTGCTGCACTCGCAAATTGCCATGATGGACTTTCAGGTGGCGCGCTACCTCAATGACGACGACGTGCCGGTGCAGGTGGGTAACGACCACCCCACCAGCAGCCCCATGGGCCTGTTTGAAGCCAGCGACGGCTGCTTCAACCTGGGCGCCTCGGGCGAGGGCAGCTGGACGCGCATGTGCGAGCTGCTGGGCAAGACCGAGTGGCTGAGCGACCCTGACTACCAAGGCGAGCCGCTGCGCGTGAAAAACCGCGCGCGCCTGAACGCCGATCTGGCCGAGATCTTTCGCCACCAGCCGCTGGCGCACTGGATCAGCAGCCTCAACGACGCGGGCGTGCCAGCAGGGCCGGTCTACACCGTGCCGCAAATGATGCAAGACCCGCAGGTGCAGCACCTGAACGTGACGGCGCCCATGACCACCCGCTTTGGCAAGGAGATGCTCTACATCACCCAGCCGGTCACGCTCGAGCGCACGCCGGCCAAGGTGGTGGCGCCCGCGCCCAACTGGGGCGAGCACACCGACGAGGTGCTGCGCGAGGCGGGCTATGCGCAGGCCGACATCGACGCCTTTCACGCGCAAGGGGTGGTCTGAGCCATGGCGCAGGTGCTGCTTACCATCGAAGGCCGGGTTGCCACGATCGTGCTGGCCAATGAGGCCAAGTACAACGCCATGAGCCTGGGCATGTGGCAGCAACTGGGCGCGCTGCTCGATCAGTTGGGCCAGGACGATTCGGTGCGCGTTTTGGTGCTGCGCGGGCAAGGCGACAAGGCCTTTGTCTCGGGCGCCGACATTGCTGAATTTGAGCAGCAGCGCAGCAACCCAGAGGGCGTGGCCGCCTACGACCGCGCGGTCGATCAGGTGCAGACCGCGCTGGCGCAGTTTCCGCGGCCGGTGATCGCAGCGATCAGCGGCATCTGCTTTGGCGGCGGCCTGGGCATGGCGCTGAGCTGCGACCTGCGCTATTGCAGCGCCGGCTCGCGCTTTCGCATGCCGGCGGCCCGGCTTGGGCTGGGCTATGCCTGGCGCGGCATGCGCTCTTTGGTGGGCGCCATTGGGGCCATGAATGCGGCCGAGGCCTTTTTTACCGCGCGCACCTACAGCGCCGAGCAAGCACTCAAGCTGGGCATCGTGCAATCGGTGCACGAGGACGTGTTCGCGCACGCGCAGCAGACCGCCGCGCTGATTGCCGAAAACGCACCGCTGACGATTGCGGCGGCCAAGCAGGCCATGATCGCCATGCGCAATGGCGATGCCAGCGCTGGCACCGACGTGGCCCGCGTCGATGCGGCGGTGGCACGCTGCTTTGCCAGCCAGGACTACATCGAAGGCCGCAGGGCCTTTGCCGAAAAACGCCCGCCCCAGTTTCGGGGCCAATAAACGCCAGGAGAGCGCGCATGAGTCTGCAAGGAAAAACCATTCTCATCACCGGCGCCTCGGCCGGCATCGGCCGCGCCTGCGCGCTGCAGCTGGCGCAGCAAGGCGCGCACATCATCGCGCTCGGTCGCCGGCAAGAGGCCCTCGACGCGCTGGCCGCGGCCCTGCCCGCAGGCCAGGTGCGCACGCTGGCCGGCGATCTCAATGACGAGGCCTTTGTGCAAAAGATCGATGCGCTCGCGCCCGAGCTCGACGCCTTCGTCAACAACGCCGGCGTGCTGCGCTACGCGCCCATCCTCGAGCTGACGCCGGCCGACAACCAGTGGATGTTTCAGACCAATGTGCTCGCGGCGCTGCGTGTGACCCAAGGCGTGGCGCGGGGCATGGTGCCCAAGAAACGCGGCCACATCGTCTTCATGTCCTCGATTGCCGCGCGCGAGGTCTACCGGCTCGCGTCGGTGTACTGCGCCACCAAGCATGCGCTGTCGGCCCTGGCCCGCTCGTTTCGCCTCGAGCTGCAAGGCCACGGCATCAAGGTCACCGAAGTGGCACCGGGCATGGTCGACACCGACATCCGCACGGGCAGCAACCACCCCGACGTGCTCGCCTCGGTGGCCACCCGCAAGTTCAAGGCCTTGACGGCCGACGAAGTGGCCCAGGCCGTGGTCTACGCGCTGTCGGCCCAGCCCAATTGCTGCCCCGACCTGATTGAGCTGCGCCCACAGGGCTCGGCCTGAACGCTTTAACTGATCGCTTTTTTTGCAACTGACGGAGAACCCCGCCATGGCCACCCGCAAAACCGAACCCACCCCCGCCAAACCCACCCCAGCCAGGCCTGCGACCCAGGCCGCCGCCAAAAAACGCGCAGCCCCACCCAAAGCCGCCGCGAAAAAAGCCGCGCCTGCCAAGAAGTCTGCGCCCGCCAAAAAAGCCGCCGCGCCCAAGGCACCGGCTCGCGCCAAAGCGGTGGCCAAGCCACCCAAGCCGCCCAAGATCGCTTGGAAGCCGCAGACCTTCATGGCCAGCCACCTCAAAGACGCGCTGTTCAAGACCGGTCTGCGCAGCTACGCCGCCTACCGAGAACTGGGCGTGGAAAAAGCCACCGGCGGGGCGGTGCAAGCGCATGTGATCCGCTTGCTCGGCAAGTGCGACCCCAAGGTGGTGAGCATTCCGCACTACCACGGGGTGCAGTTTCAGTTTCTCTACATGCTCAAGGGCTGGATGATCGGCGAGTACGAGGGCGCCGGGCGGGTGAAGATGACCGCCGGCTCCTGCTGGATCCAGCCACCGGGCATACGCCACCAGGTGATCGACTACTCCGACGGCTGCGAGATGGTCGAGATCATCTTGCCTGCGAACTTCGCCACGGTCGAACTGTGATGTCCTGCCCTCCACCCACCCTGCACAGGAGACCGCTGTGAAAAAACCGCAAAACCTCAGCCTGCTGAGCCTGATCATTCCGGCCATCGTGATTGCCGCCTGGCAAATCATCGGCAGCCGCCCGGGCATGCAGGCCATGCTGCCCAGCCCCACCCTGGTGCTCGACGCCTGGTACGACTGGATCTTTGGCAAACCCGGCGCCATGAGCCTGAACCCCTACCTGGGCACCTGGTGGTCCAACGTCGAGTACTCCGGCGTGCGGGTCATCCAGGGCTTTGCACTGGCAATGTTGGTCGGCATTCCCCTGGGCCTGATGATCGGCTGGAACCGGCTGGTGGCCACCATGGCCGACCCCATGGTGCAGGTGCTGCGCCCGATCCCGATCACCGCCTGGTTGCCGTTTTCCATTGCGGTGTTTGGCATCCGCGACCTCGGCTCGATCTCGCTGATTTTTGTGGGCGGCTTTTTTGCCATCGTGGTCAACACCACCCAAGGCGCGCGCGATGTCGACAAGAACCTGATGCGCGCTGCGCGCATGATGGGCGCGAGCTCCTGGACGCTGCTGCGCCGCGTGGTGCTGCCAGCGGCGCTGCCCAATATCTTCACCGGCATCCGCATCGGCATGGGTATCGCCTGGACGGCGGTGGTGGCCGCCGAGATGGTGGCGGTCAAGTCGGGCCTGGGCTATGTGCTGTGGGACGCCTACTACGTCGGCCGCATGGACATCGTGCTGGCCGATATGGCCTCCATCGGCATGATGGGCTACCTCAGCGACCGGCTGATCGTGCTGACCGAACGGCGCATGCTGCGCTGGCGCCTGCTGCAAAACCACTGAACCGCCCCACAGGACCCCAAGCCATGTCGCACATTCACATCCAAGAGGTCTACAAGACCTATCCGGGCAACCCGCCGGTTGAAGCCCTCAAAGACATCCACCTGGACATCGCGCCCGGTGAGTTTGTCGCCCTTCTCGGCCCCTCGGGCTGCGGCAAGTCCACCTTGCTCAACCTGGTGGCCAGTTTCGAGCCACTGACTTCGGGCACGCTGACCGTGGGCGGCCAGCCCGTGGAGGCACCCGGGCCCGACCGCGGCGTCGTGTTTCAGGAGGCGGCGCTGTTTCCCTGGCTCAGCGTCTGGGAGAACGTGGTCTTTGGCCCCAAGGCCCAGGGCCAAAGCCCGAGCCAGTACAAGGAGCGGGCCGAGCAGATGATCGAGCTGGTGGGGCTGAGCGACTTCAAGAACCACCTGCCGATTCAACTGTCGGGCGGCATGCGCCAGCGCGTGGGCATTGCCCGCGTGCTCACGCTGGGCTCGAAGGTGCTGCTGATGGACGAGCCCTTTGGCGCGCTTGATGCGCAGACGCGGCTGTCGATGCAAGAGTTGCTGCTGTCGGTGTGGGACCGGCTCAAGCCCACGGTGATCTTCGTGACCCACGATATCGACGAGGCGCTGTTTCTGGCCGACACGGTGCATGTGATGTCGGCGCGGCCGGGCCGCATCGAGACCACGCTCAAGGTCGATCTGGCCCGCCCGCGCAACATCGACGTGACGGCCACCCCCGCCTTCAACGCCATGAAGCTGTCGATCCTGCACACCATCCGTGGCCATTGACATCAGGCGCCCACAAAAAAGCCGGCCCGCGGGCCGGCTTTTGCTGCGCTTGCGCGCTTTAACGGCGACCGCGGATCTCGCGCGCGATGCTGTCGTCAAACAGCTCGGAAGCCACCTTGGTCACGTCGGTCTGGATCACGCCTTGCTTGAAGGACGCCTCGGCCAGACGGGCCACCTGCTCGCGGTCCAAAATGCCGCCGAGCTTAATGAGCTTGTGCGACTCGCGCGTGACTTCCAGCGGCAAGCCGGTGTAGGCCGAGTAGGTGTTGATGAACAAGTTGGAGTCCTTGGCCATCTTCTCTTCGGCGCTCAGGTAAGCCCACAGGAAGCGGCGAATGACTTCGCGGCGCTTGTTGTAGGCCTCGCCCGATGCGGCCAGCAGACCGAGCTCGGAGCCCACCGCACGCGACTTGCTGTAGTCCACCAAGTTGGTGGCAAAGTAGGCGGCGCCTTCGGCAACCACGCCCGACTCAAACGGCTCCCAGCTCAAGATGGCGTCCACGTCGCCGCGCTTGAGCGCTTGCACGAAGGCCGTGCCGCCGCCTTGCACATTGATGGCCTGGAAGGTGTTGTACGGAATGTTGTTTTCCACCAGGGTCATGGCCCAGGCAAACCACACCGCAGAGCCCGGGGCCACCGCCACGCGCTTGCCTTTGAGGTCGTTCCAGTTGTTGATGGTCACGCCCTTGCGCACCACCAGGTACTTGGGCGAGGTGGCCACACCGGTCAGGCCGATGATGTTGCGCGAACCCTGGCTTGCGGCAATGGCCAGGTCGGCCGGGCCGACGGCGCTGACGTCCACCGAGTTCGACAGCAAGGCGGTGCGGGCATCGGCGTAACGCACGAACTCGGCGCGCTTGACGTCGATGTTCATCTTCTTGAGTTCTTCTTCGACGAGGTGCAGCGGCGACACATGGCCGACCTTGACGTAGCCGATGGTGATGGTTTCGCGGGTGGGCATGGGCGCGGGCATCGGGCCGACGGCCATCGCCGATTGAACCAGCCCGACCAGGCCGAGCACGGCGGTGGTCAGGGTGCGTGCAGAAAACATGAAAAACTCCTTGCAAGGTTGATGAAAACAGATCGGCGCATCAGCCGGATGCGTGCATCCGGAGCGCGTGTCCGGGGCGTAGTCTGCGCCGCAGCGACGCCTTTGTCGCAGGCCCACACCAATACCCCTAGGCCACACTCCAGCCCTGGCTTTGTGGGGCCGAGCCGGTTGAGCGTCGCTCTAAGATCGATTGTGTACAAATTAAATTCCCCCCTGACCTATGGCTAACCCGCGCATCCCCTATCTGTTCTCCAATGACGGCCCGCCGCTCGCACCGGCCGATGGCAAATCCATCTTGGTGCATCTGGTGGTCAATGTGGAGCACTGGCAATTTGAAGCAAGCATGCCGCGCACCATCATCACGCCGCCGCATGGCAAGGAGACCATTCCCGACGTGCCCAACTTCAGCTGGGCCGACTACGGCATGCGCGCCGGACTGCCGCGCATCATTGAGGCCATTGCCTCGCGCGGCTTGCCGGCCTCCACCAGCTTCAACGCCGGCGTGATACAGGCCTACCCGCGCGCGGCGCAGGCCATGCATGCGGCCGGCTGGGAGTTCATCGGCCACGGCGTGCACCAGAAGGCGCTCAACCACGCTGAAGGGGAAGAGGCGCTGATCGTGACCGCGCTCGAGATGATCGAGTCCTTCACCGGCACCCGCCCGCGCGGCTGGCTCAGCCCGGGCCTGCGCGAATCGTTTGACACGCCCGAGATCCTCAAGCGCCAGGGCGTCGACTATGTGTGCGACTGGGTGGTCGACGACGTACCGCGCTGGATGCACACCCAGGCCGGGCCGCTGCTGTCGGTGCCCTACAACGTGGAGGTCAACGACTCCATCATCTACGCCGTCGAAAAACACAGCTCGCCCGAGATGTACCTGCGCCTTGAAAACACCTTGCGGCTGTTTGAGCGCGAGGCCAAGACGCATCCGCGCGTGCTGGCCATCGGCCTGCATCCCCACCTCATCGGCGTGCCGCACCGCTTCGAATACCTCGAGCGCATGCTCGACCTCTTGATGAAGTCGCCCCAGGTGGGCTTCATGACCGGCAGCCAAATCGCCGACTGGTACGCCGCTCAGGTGCCGGCTCCGAAGGCCTAAGCCCCAACCGACCCACAAGCTATAACAAGTACTACACCCTCATGGATCTCAAACTCAAAGACCAACGCGTCTTGGTCACCGGCGCCTCACGCGGTATCGGCCTGACCATCGCACTCGCATTTGCCCGCGAGGGCGCAAAACCGATTTTGGTGGCGCGCAATCCAGCCAACCTGGACCAGGCCCTGGCCCGCTTTGCGCAAGCGGGCCACGCCGCGCCGCAAACCGTGCTGCTCGACCTAGCGGTCTCGGGCTCCTCGGAGGCGCTGGGCGCACAGGTCGCCGAGGTCGACATCTTGGTCAACAACGCCGGCGCGATTCCGGGCGGCGACATCGAGGCCGTGGGCGAGGCCCGCTGGCGCGAAGCCTGGGAGCTCAAGGTGCTGGGCTACATCAACATGACCCGGGTGTTTTTGCCCGCGATGCAAAAGCGCGGCCGCGGCGTGATTTGCAACATCATCGGCATGGCCGGCGCCATGCCGCGGGCCGACTACATCTGCGGCTCGACCGGCAACGCCGCCCTGATGGCCTTCACCCACGCCGTCGGCGGCGACAGCGTCAAGCAAGGCGTGCGCGTCTTTGGCATCAACCCCTCGCCCACCCGCAGCGACCGCATGCAGGGGCTGCTTGAGCAGCAAGCGGCCAAGCTGCTCGGCGATGCCCAGCGCTGGCGCGAGCTCACCGGCCGCTACCCCATGGGCCGACTGGCCGAGCCCGACGAGATCGCCGAGCTGGCCGTGTTTTGTTCTTCGCCGCTGTGCAGCTACCTCAGCGGCTCCGTGATCAACGTTGAAGGAGGGCAGATGTACGCCACATCTGCAAAATGACCATGAATGCTTATGAATTTCCCGAGCTGCGCGAAGGTGTGCGGCAAGTTGTCAGCCAGTTTGACTCGCGCTACTGGCAAGAGGTGGACGAGGCGCGCGCCTTCCCCGAAAAATTCGTCACCGCACTGACCGAGGCGGGCTGGCTGTCGGGCCTCATCCCCGAGGAGTACGGCGGCTCGGGCCTGTCGCTGACCGAGGCCAGCGTGGTGATGGAGGAGATCAACCGCGCCGGCGGCAACTCCGGCGCCTGCCACGGCCAGATGTACGTCATGGGCTGCGTGGTGCGCCACGGCTCCAAGAAGCAAAAAGACGACCTGCTGCCGCGCATTGCCAGCGGGCAGATCCGCATGCAATCGATGGCCGTGACCGAGCCGACTACCGGCAGCGACACCACCAAACTCAAGACCACCGCCACGCTCAAGGGCGACCGCTACGTGGTCAATGGCCAAAAGGTCTGGACCTCGCGCCTGCAGCACTCCGACTACATGCTGCTGCTGGCGCGCACCACGCCGCTGTCAGAAGTGCAAAAGAAAAGCGAAGGCCTGTCGGTCTTTTTGGTCGACCTGCGCGAGGCAGTGGGCAAGAGCATCACAGTGCGCCCGATTCGCAACATGGTCAACCACGAGACCAACGAGATCTTCATCGACAACCTTGAGATCCCGGTGGAAAACCGCATCGGCGAAGAAGGCAAGGGCCTGAAGTACATCTTGGACGGGCTCAACGCCGAGCGCATCTTGATTGCGGCCGAATGCATCGGCGACGGCTACTGGTTTGTCGATCGCGCCAAAAGCTATGCGCAAGAGCGCGTGGTGTTCGACCGGCCCATCGGCAAGAACCAGGGCATCCAGTTCCCGATCGCACGCGCTTACGTCAACGTGGAGGCGGCCAGCCTGATGCGCTACCGCGCCTGCGAATTGTTCGATGCGGGCAAGCCCTGCGGCGCCGAGGCCAATATGTCCAAGTTGCTGGCGGCCGACGCGTCCTGGGAGGCGGCCAACGTCTGCCTGCAAACGCATGGCGGCTTTGGCTTTGCGGCCGAGTACGACATCGAGCGCAAATTCCGCGAGACCCGGCTCTACCAGGTCGCGCCGATTTCGACCAACATGATCTTGTCTTACGTCGGCGAGCATGTGCTGGGCATGCCGCGTTCCTACTGAAGGCCCGTCCACCCGCACCACCATGACACAGCCCCCCACCCCAGCGAGCCTGCAAGACTGGGTCGGCCGCACGCAGACCACCCACGACATCTTGAGCCCGGTGCAGGCGCGCCAGATGGCCGCGCTCATGGGCGATGCCCAGCGCATGCACGAGCCGGCCGCAGGCGTGCTGCCCGCGGGCTGGCACTGGCTCTACTTTGCGCCGCTGCAAGTGCAGTCCCGCCTGGGCCGCGACGGCCATCCGCAGCTCGGTGACTTTTTGCCGCCCGTCGAGCTGCCGCGGCGCATGTGGGCCGGCAGCCGCCTGCAATGGAGCGGCGACTTTGCCGTGGGCATGGCGGTGGCGCAGACCTCGCAGATCCTCAAGATCGAAGAAAAAGCCGGCCGCAGCGGGCGCATGGTGTTCGTGACCGTGCAGCACCGCTATGCCAGTGACGGCCATGCGCTGCTCGTGGAAGAGCAGGACATCGTCTACCGCGATGCCGCCAGCGACGCGGAAAAGCAGGCCCTGCGCGAGCTTGGCGAGCGGGCCCGCGCGGGCGAGCACGCTTTTGAGCGCGAAGGCCAAAGCATGATGGCTTGGCAGGCCGATCCGGTGATGCTGTTTCGCTATTCGGCCAGCACCTTCAACGGCCACCGCATCCACTACGACGTGGACTTTTGCCGCCAGGTCGAGGGCTATCCCGGCTTGGTGGTGCACGGCCCGCTGCTGGCCACGCTGATGCTGCATCTGGTGCAGAGCCAGGTGGCGCCAGGCCGCGCCCTGGCCCGCTTTGAGTTTCGCGCGCTCAAGCCGACGTTTGACATCGCCGGCTTTCATGTCCATTGCACCGAGCAGGCCGACGCGCTGCAGGTCTGGACCACCAACAACATCGGGCAGGTCGGCGTCGAAGGCCGGGTCACCCTGCGCTGAGCACCCGAGCCTTACCGCCCATGACTCTCGCATCCAGCCCCCCATTGCCGGTCATCGTGGTCGGCGCCGGCCCGGTCGGCCTGCTGTGCGCGCTTGAGCTCGCACGCCGGCAAGTGCCGGTGACCGTGCTCGAAAGCGAGCCGGGCACCACGCTCGATTTGCGCGCCGGCACCTTTCATCCGCCCACGCTCGAGATGCTGCAGCCCGAGGGCGTGGCCGATGCGATGCTGCAGACCGGCATCAAGGTGCGCCATTGGCAGTCGCGCGACCGCGAGCACGGCCTGATCGCGCAGTGGGATCTGGACCTGCTCAAAAACGACACGCCCTACCCCTTTCGTCTGCACCTCGAGCAGCACCGTCTCACCCCCATCTTGCTGGACAAGCTCAGGGCCTACAGCCATGCGCAGGTGCTGTTTGGCCACGAGTTTTTGGACCTGACGCAAACCGACGATGAGGTGGCGGCGCGCGCCCGCACCGACGCGGGCGTGGTGCAGATCAAGGGCCGCTACCTGGTGGGCGCCGACGGCGGACGCAGCGCAGTGCGCAAATCGGCCGGCATTTCATTTGATGGCTACACCTGGCCCGAGCGCTACACCGTGGTCAGCACCTCGTTTGACTTCGAGCCGCTGGGCTATGCCGACAACGCCTACATCAGCGACCCCGAGCAATGGCTGGCCTTCTTTCGCATGCCCGACGCCGGCCCGCCCGGCCTGTGGCGCATGACCACGCCCGTGCACGACGATCTGAGCGACGAAGAGGTGCTGGCGCCGGCCTTTGCCCACCGCACCATCAACCGCATCATCGGCGCGCCCGCGCAAGAGACTTATCCCATCGTGCACCAAAGCGTCTACCGCGTGCACCAGCGCGTGGCCCAGCAGTTTCGGGTGGGCCGCGTGCTGCTGGCCGGCGACTCGGCGCACGTCAACAACCCCCTGGGCGGCTTTGGGCTCAACAGCGGCATCCACGACGCGGTCAACCTCGGTGAAAAACTCGCCCGCGTCATGCAAGGCAGCGCCAACGCCGACCTGCTCGACCTGTATCACCGCCAGAGGCACACGGTGGCCATGGAATATGTGCAGACCCTGTCGGTCAAGAACAAGAAGAACCTGGAAGAAAAAGACCTGCCCACCCGCTTGGCGCGCTTTGAAGAGCTGCGCCAGACGGTGGCCGATCCGGTCAAGGCGCGCGCCTACCTGCTGATGTCGTCCATGATCAACAGCATTGCGCGCGCCAACGCGATCACCTGAGCGGCGGCCCACACCGAAGGAGGAGAACCCCATGTCCATCCAGACCCGCACACCGAGCCCCGACAGCCTGGCCACACGCGCCAAAGTGGCGGTGGTGGTGCCGGCCACCAACACCATCGTGCAGCCCGAAATGGAAGCCATGCGCCCGCCCGGCGTGACCAACCACGTCACCCGCATGCGCCTGCCCCCCCGGCCCTACGACGACCAGGCCGCCTACAAGCGTGCGCTGGAAACCGAAAAAGGCGAGCTCGAAGAAGCCCTCGAGCTGGTGCTGCTGTGCGAGCCCCACGTGGTGGCGCATGGGCACTCGATCCACTCGTTTCGCGGCGACGGCGCGCAAGCGCTGGCCGAAGAGCAGCGGCTCGAGAAACTCAGCGGCATTCCCTTCATCACGCCCTCGCGCGCGGTGCTGGCGGGCCTGGAGGCCATAGGCAAGCCCAAACGCATCGCCATCCTCACGCCCTACTGGCCACCGGCCGACGAAATGATCGCCGCCTTCTTCACCGCCTGCGGCTACGAGGTGGTGGCGACCCACGGCCTGAAGTCCACCGGCCCGACCGCGGTGGCGCGCTTTACCAGCGAGCAGATCATGCAAGGCTTCGAGGCAGCCAACCACCCCGACGCCGATGCACTCATACACGTCGGCACCAACCTGCCCGTCTCAGCCCTGACCCCGCAGATCGAAACCCACCTGGGCAAACCCCTGATCGGCGTCAACGTCGCCACCTACTGGCTGGCCCTGCGCCGCCTGGGCATCAAAGACGCGCTGCCGGGGATGGGGCTGCTGGCTGAGAAGTACTGAGTGCGACCGAGTTGCGACTTCAGGCACTGCGCCTAACGCGCCTGGGAGGGCTGGGCGATCAAGTCACGCAATGCCTGGTCGATGCGTGTTTGCCAGCCACTGCCCCCGGCCTTGAACCAAGCACCGCCCCCGCCCAACCTCCCTAAAATCCCCCAATGACTTTTCTTGAGATGCTGCGCAGCGCCGAGCGCCAGAATCGGTCCATGCTCTGCGTGGGCCTGGACCCGGAGCCGGGCAAGTTCCCGGCGGGCCTGAAGGGCGACGCCCACAAGATCTACGACTTTTGTGCGGCCATCGTCGATGCCACGGCCGATCTGGTGAGCAGCTTCAAGCCGCAGATTGCCTACTTTGCCGCGCACCGCGCCGAGGGCCAGCTCGAGCGGCTGATGGAGCACATGCGCCGGGTGGCGCCGCAGGTGCCCATCATCCTCGATGCCAAGCGCGGCGACATCGGCTCGACTGCCGAGCAGTACGCCAAAGAGGCGTTCGAGCGCTACGGCGCCGATGCGGTCACGCTCTCGCCCTTCATGGGCTGGGACTCGGTGGCGCCCTACCTCAAGTACGAGGGCAAGGGCGCCTTCTTGCTGTGTCGCACTTCCAACCCCGGCGGCGACGATCTGCAGAACCAGCGCCTGGCCTCGGTGGAGGGCCAGCCGCTGCTCTACGAACATGTGGCGCGCCTGGCGCAAGGCCCCTGGAACCTCAATGGCCAGCTCGGCCTGGTGGTGGGCGCCACCTACCCGGCCGAGATTGAGCGCGTGCGCCAGATCGCGCCCACCGTGCCCCTGCTCATTCCAGGCGTGGGCGCGCAGGGCGGCGATGCGGCGGCCACCGTCAAGGCCGGCTGGCGCGGCCAGGGCGACGGCAGCAGTGCCGGACCGATCATCGTCAACTCATCGCGCGCCATCCTCTACGCCTCCAGCGAAGGCGATTACGCCCAGGCCGCGCGCCGGGCGGCCCAGCACACCCGCGACATGCTTGAGGCGGCCAAGGGCTAGGGCGCAAGCCCACCCGCCCGCCGCGGCTGGGCTTTAAAAAAACCGCACGCCCGGCCTACACTTGAGTACTTTTTTACTCAAGGATGAGCTGTGCTTCAAGAATTCAAGCAGTTTGCGCTCAAGGGCAATGTGGTCGACCTGGCCATCGGGGTGATCATCGGCGGGGCCTTCGGCAAGATCGTCGAATCGCTGGTGGGCGACCTCATCATGCCCCTGCTGTCGGCCGTGCTCGGACGGGTCGATTTTTCCAACCTCTTCATCGTGCTGGGTAGCGTGCCGGCCGGCGTGGGCAGCAGCCTGGAGGCGCTGCGCAAGGCGGGCGTGCCGGTGCTGGCCTACGGCAGCTTCTTGACCGTGCTGGTCAACTTCATCTTGCTGGCCTTCGTGATCTTCATCCTGATTCGCCAGATCAACCGGCTCAGATCGACCCCAGAACCCGCAGCGCCTGCCGCACCCGCTGCACCGCCAGAAGACGTGCTGCTGCTGCGCGAAATTCGGGACAGCTTGCAGGAGCGGCCACCCCTATCGGCCACATCACCCCGATCTCCAAACGAGCGATAATGATTCCTCAAAGGAGCAATCATGCCCACTCTGCCATCGCCCAGCAAACGCACCGCCCCCACCCATCGCAAGACGCGGGTGCCGGTTGGGGCTGCGGCAGGGCCGCGGCGCAAGGTGGCGGCGCAGATCAAGAGCGGCGGGCTCAAGGGCACCGAGCAGGCGCTGAGCTTCGTGCAGCTCTTCAATGCCGAGCCTCTTGAGCGCATCGCCCTCATCAAACAAGGCGTGCCGGCGACATGGCCGGAGCTCATGGCCAGGCGCATGTCGATCGACAAGGGGGCCCTGCTCAGAACCCTGGGCCTGCCTCGGGCGACCATCGATCGCAAGGCCAGCGCGAACCGGCCCTTGTCAGCCGACGAAGGCGCTCGGGTCGTGGGCATGGCCCGTCTGGTGGGCCAAGTGCAGGCCATGGTGGACGAATCGGGCCAGCCCCAGGGCTTCGATGCGGGCAAATGGCTGGCGCAGTGGCTCGAGCGCGAATTGCCCGCTTTTGGCGGCCGGCGCCCTGCCGACTTGATGGACACGGCTGAAGGGCAGGCGATGGTGTCGCAGTGGCTGGCCCGCATCGCCAGCGGGGCTTACGCATGAGCCATGGGCTGTGGCGAATTGCCACAGACACACGCACCCACCAGGCCACCGATCTGTCGGGCCGGGGCGCAGAACTCTCAGGCGGCCGATGGAATCGCACCGGCAGGCCGGTGGTCTACACGTCGACCACCCGGGCGCTGGCCTGCCTTGAGACCATCGTTCACCTCAATGCACAGGGGCTGCCCTTGAACCGGATTTTGGTGCGCATCGAAGTGCCCGACGATGTGTGGGACCAGCGCATTGAGCGCAAGCCAAACAGCTTGCCGGTGGGCTGGAACGCAATTCCTGAGGGCATGGCGTCACTTGATGAGGGCGATGCCTGGCTGGCCAGCGGGGCATCGGCGCTGCTGGTCGTGCCCTCGGTGGTCGTGCCAGAAGAGTGCAACGTCTTGATCAACCCGCAGCACCCAGATGCCCAGCGCATCAGGGCAGACAAGGTGCGGCTTTGGCGCTACGACGCACGCTTGGGTTGAGGCGTGCGCCTTCACATCAACAAAAATCGTGTCCCGCCCATCTTGCCCACGGACACACGCGCGGTTTCTCGTTAGTATGAGCTTCATGTCGTTCACCCCATCCTTGCGATCTGCAGCACGAGCCGCACGAGCCCGTCGTGGCTGGCCGTGTGCTGCGCGCGAGGTCAAGACGAGGGTGTAGACACCCACATTGCTGACCCTCCCGCAAGGCCACGGCTCATCCCCGTGGCCTTTTTCTTTGCCCTCTCCAGTTCCCCCGCGACTTGGCCGATTTCTCAACCCCCACCGAAAGGACCTCCCCATGAAACGCGATGCCATCCTGGTACCTACGCCTCATCTGATGTCGATCAACCCACGGCCCGCGCAGGTTTTTGTGCGCGGCCAGGGTGCCTGGCTGTGGGATGCGGCGGGCACACGCTACCTCGACTGGCTGCAAGGCTGGGCGGTCAATTCGCTGGGGCATTGCCCGCCCGAGTTGACGCAAGCGCTGCACGCACAGGCCGGCCAGCTGATCACGCCCAGCCCGGCGCTGCACAATGCGCCGGCCATCGAGCTGGCCACGCGCCTGTGTGAGCTCAGCGGTTTTGCGCAAGCGTTTTTTGGCTCGACCGGGGCCGAGGTCAATGAGGCGGCGATCAAGCTGGCGCGCAAGTGGGGGCGTCTGCACAAAGGCGGTGCGCACGAGATCATCACGTTTGACCACGCCTTTCATGGGCGCAATTTGTCCACCATGGCAGCCAGCGGCAAGCCCGGCTGGGACGCGCTGTTTGCGCCGGCCATGCAGGGCTTTGTCAAAGCGCGGCTCAATGACATCGGATCGGTGCGCGCAGCGCTGAGCCCTCGCACCGTGGCCATCATGCTCGAGCCGGTGCAGGGCGAGGCCGGTGTGTGGCCAGCCACCCAAGGGTTTTTGCAGGCGCTGCGCCAGCTGTGTGACCGAGAGGGCCTGCTGCTCATCTTTGACGAGGTGCAGACCGGCTGCGCCCGCCTGGGCACGCTGTTTGGCTTTGAGCATTTTGGTGCGACGCCCGACATCATGACCCTGGGCAAGGGTCTGGGCGGTGGCGTCCCGATCGCGGCCGTGCTGGCACAGGCGCGGGCCTGCGTGTTTGAGCACGGCGATCACGGCGGCACCTATGCGGGCAATCCGCTGATGTGCGCGGCGGCACTGGCGGTGCTCAACACCCTCAGCCAAGCCCCTTTCTTGCAGAACGTGCGCGAGATGGGGCAGATGCTGCAGCAAGGCTTGCAGCAGGTGTCGCAGCGACTGGGCCTGGGCGAGGTGCGTGGGCACGGCTTGCTGCTGGCGCTGGAGCTGGGCCATCACCGCGCCAGCGAGGTGGTGCACGCCTGCCATGGGCTGGGCTTGCTGGTCAACGCGCCCAGGCCAAGCTGCTTGCGGCTGATGCCGCGCCTGAACAGCACACCCGCCGAGATCGAGCAGGGCTTGGAG
>JAIXWZ010000083.1 GCA_027491035.1 Comamonadaceae bacterium
GATCGGCCGCGCATTGGGCGTGGGGAAGGCGCCAACAATGCCGGCCTTGCAGGCAGCCAGAACCAAGTCAGGTCCCGAGATCAAAAACATGGGCGCGGCCACCACCGGCAGCCGCAGTGAGAAGGGCAAGCTCTTCATTCAGACGCCTTGAAGCCCGAAATGCGCACCGCCTCGCCCCAGCGCTTGAAGTCGGCGGCCACGAAGCGGGCCAGCTCATCGGGCGTGGAGGGCAGGGTTTCGAAGTCCATGGCGCGCCACTTGTCGCGGACCTCGCCAGCTCGCAAGGCCTTGACCAGCTCGCGGTTGATGCTCGCAACCAGGGCGTCGGGCGTGCCCGCTGGCGCCGAGATCGCGGCCCAGATGTAGATCTCCATGTCGGGGTAGCCCTGCTCGCGGAAGGTGCCCACTGCGGGCATCAAAGCCGAGCGCTGCGGGCTGGTGACGGCGAGCACCTTGACCCGGCCAGCCTCCAGGTGCGGTTTGACCGCCAGCAGCGGCAAGAAGGCGGCCTGCACCTGCCCGCCCACCAGGTTCTGCACCGCCGGTGGCGTGCCGTTAAACGGCACATGCACCATGTTCAGCCCGGCTTTCTGGTTCAGAATCACGCCGGCGAAATGTGAGGAGTTGCCGGCCGTGAAGGAGGCGTAGGAGACCTTGTTGCCCTGGGTCTTGGCCCAGTCGATGAATTCACGCAGGTTGTTGGCCGGCACGCTGGCGTGCACCGCCATCACCATGGCCGAGCCCAGGAAGTTGGTCACTGGCTTGAAGCTTTTTTCAGCGTCGTAGGGCAGCTTGCTGAAGGTGTGCGGATTGATGGTCAGCATGCTGGTGTTGGACAGCAGCAGGGTGTAGCCGTCGGGGGCGGCCTGCGTCACCGCTTGTGCGGCCACGATGCCCGAGCCACCGGGTTTGGCCTCCACCAGCAGTGGCTGGCCCGTGTTCTTGCGAAACTCCTCGGCCACCACCCGCACCGCGGTGTCGAGCGTGTTGCCGGGGGCGAACGGCACCACGATGCGCACCGGCCGCTCGGGCCATGCGGCCGGCGTCGTTTGGGCCGTGGCTGACAGGCTCAAGCTCAGCCCGAGGGCCGCGCAGCTGATGAGGGACGAGGTCTTCATATCGAGGGTCCTTTAAAAGGGTCGGTGGGGGCCAGACGAGCCAGCCATGAGGTGATCAGCTCGGCGAGCTGGGCGGTTTGTTCCAAGGGGCTCATGTGTCCGGTGTCTTCGAGCCAGTGCAAGTGCGCGGTGGGCATTTGATCGGCCGCCTCTTGCGACAATTCGGGCGGCGTGACCTTGTCCTGGCGGCCGCAAACAATGAGCGTGGGCAGCTTCAGTTGGCGCATCAGCGCCGCATGGTCGCCCCGGGCGGCAATTGCTCGGGTTTGCGAGGCCGCCGTCTGCGGCCCCACCTCGAGCAACATGGTTTTGATGAAGCCCATGAGCGCTTCCTCACCGTGCCGGCTTGGGTGGGTGCTCCAGCGCGCGACCTGTTCGACCAAGGCCGCAAAGTTGCCCTCGATGGCCTGCAAGGTCTTGAGCCGGTTGGCCCGGCTGGCTTCGGTCTCGGGCCGTATGGACGAGTCGATCAGCGCCACCGCCTGCACGGCGCGCTGCGGCTCGGCCAGCATCTGCTGCAACACATAGCCGCCCATGGAAAAGCCGGCCAGTGCCAGGGGTCGATCGCTCGGCAGGTCGGCCACCAGTTGCCAGGCGTCTTGGGCCATCTCGGCAATGGTTTCTTGGGTCGCAAAGTGGGCGATGCGAACCTCGCACACGGCGCTCAGGCGCTGCGCCACGCTCTGCCAGACGCGCTCGTCGTTGAGCATGCCCGCTAGCAAGAGCAAGGTCGGTTTCATAGGGAGTGTTCCTGGGGGGCCAGAGCGCGCGCACGCTCGCGCAATTGGCGTTTGAGAATCTTGCCCACCGCGTTGCGCGGCAGGCTGTCGACCGGCAAGAGGTATTCGGGCAGTTTGTAAACGGCCACCCGCTTGTCGTCCTTGAGAAAATGCTGCAGATCGGCCAGGGTGGGGCTGTGACCTGGGCGCGCCACGATGCAGGCGCACAGCTTCTCGCCCAAAATCGGGTCGGGCACCGCCACCACCGCCACGTCTTGCACGCCGGGGCAAGCCAGCAGCAGGCTCTCCACTTCCTCCGAAGAAATGTTGACGCCGCCACGGATGACCAGGTCCTTGCTGCGTCCGACATAGCGGTAGTACTGCTGCCGATCACCGGCGATCTCGAACAGGTCGCCGGTGCGGTAGTAGCCTTGCTCGTCAAAGGCGCGGGTACTCAGTTCTGGCGCGCGGAAATAGCCACTGAAAATCGTCGGGCCGGCAAAACGCAACTCACCCACCTGACCGGCCTGCACGATCTCCTGTTCGTTGTCGAGGTCAACCAAGCGGGTGCGGATCTTTCGTGTGGTCGAGATCTTCCAATGATGGCCGTCCACCCCGGCGCGCGGGAAGTACTGGGCCCGCATCGCCGGGTCGGGCACGTCGATGTCGCTGCTGGTCAGGGCGGCCCCTTCGTTGGAGCCGAAGTAGTTGACGATGTGAACCCCATGGCGTTCCTCGAAGCCGCGAACCATCCATTGCGACAGCGGCGCCGAGCCCGAGCCAATGCGCCGCAAACGCTGGAAGTCGATGCCGGCCAGCAGTTCCTCCTGTTGCAGCAAGGCATTGAGTATGGCGGGCGGCGAGACGGTGTAATCAATGCGTTCGGTTCGCAGCTGCTCCAAAAACACCGGCAGCACAAAAGGCTGGTGCTGCACCACTGTGCCGCCCAGCACGAGCCAGGCGGCAAAGCAACTCGACAAGCCCGCCATATTGATCAGCGGGAAGGGATTGAGCAGTCGGGCGCCGGGCTGCAGTTGCGCCGCCTCAATGATCGAAGGCGCCACCACCAGCCATTCGTTGTGGCTGCGCGGCACACCCTTGGGGCTGGCCTCGGTGCCCGATGTCCAGCACACGGTAAACACGTCATTGGCACTGACCGCGGCCTCTTGTTCGGCGCGCGCCAGCCTTTGCATGAGCGAGACATTGGCCTGCGGCCAACTCGCTTCGATCGGGCAGGCACCCTGGGGTGCACCGGGTCCCCAGCAGAGCACCTGGCTCAAGTGGGGGTGGGCTTGTTGCAACTGCAGCCACATGGCCGCGCTCGCATGCGCCTTGGCGAGGCTGCCAATTTGCGTGAACGTGACCACCGCACGGGCCTGCGTCAGGCTCACAATGTGCTCAAGCTCATGCTCGCGGTACTGAATCGGAACGGGCGAGAGCACCAGACCCAGGCGGGCGCAGCTGAGGTAGAGCACAAACTGCTCGATGGTGTTGGGCATCTGGGCCAGCACGATGTCATCGCGCTGAAGGCCCCTATCGAGCAGCAGACCGCTCATGCGGTCGACCTCGCCAGATAGTTCCAACCAGCTCAGGCGCCTGGGTTGACCATGGGCGAAGTCTGGGCGGTTGCAGGCATCGACCACCGCTTCAGCCTGCGGCTGGCGCTGGACCTGCCTGACAAATACGTCCCACAGCGTGTCGCTGCCCCACCAGAGCGCGGCGGTGTAGCGATCAATGTGGGCCGGATCGACCAGAATCATGCGTTCAGCCCGTGCTGCCGTGCCCGGTCTTCACCAGCCGCGCTTGAGCCGCTCGCCGCTGACCCAGGTGGCATGAAAGCCGTTGGGCACCCGCTGGGGCAGCCGGATGCGGGCCACCGGACCCGGGCTGATGTCGCGGGCATCGAACACCGTCACAAAGGACGCCTGCTCCTTGTCGTCCCACATGAAACCCACCAGGTAGCCGTCGTCCTCGTTTTTCCAGTTGTCGGCTGGGGCAAATGGCGCCTCGCTGAACCATTTGTGTACCCCCTCGTGGTAAGTGGTGCAGCTGTCTTTTTCGAGGTCGTAGCGCGCAAAGCCGCAAAAGCGCGGATCTTCTGCGCGGTTGCTGCGGCCCATGAGCACATTCCAGGTGTAGCGGGTCTTGTAGCCCTGCATCCAGGAATTGATGACGGGAAACTCCTGGTTGATGATGTCGTCGACGACGCGCTCGCGGGTCTGGCCGGTGCGCAGGTTAAAACGCCACTCGTAGAACATGAAGTCGTGTTCGAGATTGGCCAGCATTTTGGGGAAACGCTCGACATCGAGGTTGCCCCGCCAGTCGCGCGGCAGGCGGAAGGGGGTGCCGGTCATCACGATCTCGGTGCCGCCTTGGCCGTCGTCTTCTTCCCAGGCATTGGAGGCGTGGTACATATAGGTCGGGCTGGCCTCGAACCAGCGGATCTGATCGGGCTTGCCGTGGCGCGGGATGATGCCAAAGCGCGAGGGCGTCTCGTGGTAGAACTTGAGCTTGTGCCGCCCGGCGGCAAACGCATCCATGTCGTAGAACAGCGGGAAGTCGTGCACCACGCTGAAGTTGGGCGTAATCGCCATGTCGTGCGGCAGGCGCGGGCCGGGCAGTTGCACTGGCATGAATGTCTTGAGCGCGCCGGCGCGGTCCATCACGCCGTAGTGCATATAGGGCGCTTCCTTGCCGTAGGCAAAGAACAGAAACTCGCCGGTGCGCTCGTCGACCTTGGAGTGGGCCGAAATCGGCAGCCCCTTGAGCCTCGGGTCGAGGTCGAGCGTGCCAGCGGTCGACAAGTCGTCGGGGCGCACCTTGTAGACCGCTCCGCCCAAATACCACATGGACAGCAGATGCCCAGCGTAGTACTTGACGTCGGTGTTGGACGTGTTTTTCAGGGGGGCGTCGGGCCGATCTTTGCGTGGTGGGTCTTTGATGCCCTGCCACAGTGCCTGACCTGCGGCCAGCTCTTCTGTGAGCCCCTGCGTCATGACCCAGCGGTTGCGGTAGCGGGCCCGCCCGCCTTCGAACTCGACCGCGTGCAGCATGCCGTCGCCATCGAACCAGTGGTAGCGGCCCTGGGCTTCAAAGCGCCGGTTGGGCCCGTTGCGCACATGCATGCCAGTCAAATCGCGGGGGATCTGGCCCTGCACATCGGTCAGGTCGATGGTGACTTCTTGCGTGATCGGCGCAAAGCCGCCATTGAGGACGGGGATGTCATTGGTGCCCATGGTGGTCTCCTGGAAGGGTCGGGGTTTCAGGTGGCGCTGCGCGCGGGGCGGCGCGACTGCGCAATGCAAAAGCGGCTGCTCACGAAGGCCAGCTGCGTCAGGCTGGCATTGCCGGCCGGATTGAGCCCGGTGACGTGATAGTCGCTGTAGGCCGCTGCAAAATTGAGCGGCATGGCGCCTGTGAGGTTGGTGGTCAGCTGGGCGCCAGCGCTGGCGTAGGCCTGTTCGGCCCGCGCAATGAAATCTTCTTCGGTGGAGTACAGAAAGGCCGTCAGGCCGCCAAATTCACGCACATCGCCCGTGGCCTGCTGGAGCGCATCGTCGGCGCTGTCGCAAGCAATGACAAAGCTGACCGGGCCGAAGCGCTCGCCCGCGTACAGATCGCGCTCGGCGGTGCTCAGTTGCAGCATCAAGGGCGTGCTCGTGCGCGCCTGTGGGAACTGCGGGTGCGAATAAGCCGCCGGCTTGAGCAGCACGCGGCCCCGGCGCTGACCCTCTTCGTGCAGTTGGGCAAGCAGGGCCAGGGTTTGCGGCGACTGGATGGTCGCCAGGATCATGGCCGCCTTCTTGGGCTCGCTGCACAGATGGGCCACATGCCCGGCGAGGCGCTGCCCGACCTCTTCAAAGCTCACCACGCCGTCGGGGGTGCGAACCCCTTGGCGGGGCACATAGATGTTCTGCGGGCTGGTGCACATCTGGGCGCTGAACATGCACAAGGTGGTGGCCAAGCTGCGCAATGCGGCATCAAGGTCGTCGGCCGACTCCAGCACCACGGTGTTGCTGCCCGCTGTTTCGGTGTAGGCCAAAGCGGGGTAGGCGTTTTTCTCGACCCACTGACCGAATTGCACGCTGCCGGTGAAGTCGACGATGGCGGTTTTGGGGTGTTGCACCAGCTGCTTGCCGATGGGCTCGGCCTTGCTGTCCAGCGCCATCGTGACCAAGTTGGGGTCAAAGCCGGCCTGGGCCAGCACCTGCCGAAAGACCCGCACACTGATGGCCATGGGCAGCACGGTGGCCGGGTGGGGCTTGACGATCACCGCATTGCCGGTGGCAAGGCTCGCCATCATGGACGGCCAGGCGTTCCAGGTGGGAAAGCTCGCACAAGTAAAGCACACCGCCACACCCCGCGGCACCAGTCGGTAGGTCTTTTCGAGTTGAATGGACGAAGGACCAAAGCTGCGTTCCCAGCGTGCCGTGGGCGTGACCGCCCGCATGGCCTGCTCGGCATAGACCAGCGCCTCGATGCCCCGGTCCAACGCGTTCACGCCGGAGCCGGCGTAGGCCATGTTGTAGCTCTGACCGGCGGTGTGCATGACCGCATGGGTCATCTCGAACAGGTGATCGCGGTAGATCGCATCGAGCACCTGCATCAGCACGCCCAGGCGATCTTCGATACTGGCCCGCGCCCAGCTGGGCACGGCCTGTCCTGCGGCCTCGAACAGGGTGTCTATGTCAGCCTGCGGGTAATCGATGTGCAGCGGCGCTTGGGTGTAGGGCGAGACCTCTTCGCCCAGCCAGCCGATCTGTCCGGGTTGATCGAGCGCGAAGCGCCGCCTGCCCTGCGCCGAGCCCAGGTGCTGCTCGAACATTTGCAGGCCCTTGCCTTGCGCCTGTTCGGCGCTGGGGTACTTGGCCGGCATCTCCGGATAGGGACTCCAGCAATGGCGCTCGCGGCAGGCCTGCCGGGCTCGCTCAAGGGTGGGCAAGTGCTGCTGATACAGGCTCATGATGCGGGCCTTCGCTGCCAGATGAGGCGGTGGTGGCGCAAGACGGTGGTGCTGCCGGGCAAGGGGTCGCTGGCCGATAGGGTCAGGCTGCTTTCGGCGCCGAAGTCCATGTTGCGCACCTGCTCGCTGCCCACGAAGCTGGGGTTGAGCGCATGGCTGACCTGATGCACCACCTGGGCGCGGCCCTCGTGCCAGCGGGTGTGGAAACGACCCGCGTACTGAAAGTAGCTCTCGAAGGCGGCCAGGCGCTCTGCCTCGGGCACGGTGCGGGTGCTTTGGCCCGAAAGCGCAGGCCGAGCGGCCCGCGCAATGCAGGCCGACATGGTGCCGTCGCCGGTGTAGACGATCAGGCCAGTGGCATCGGGCCCGAAAGGCAGCGTGCTGGGTCGCCCGTCGCTGTAGGCGATCTCCCACCTCAGCAGGTGCCAGGTGCCCAACAGGGCTTGCGGATCAGGCGGGGCCGTTGGGCCGTTGGCTTGCACTGAGTCTCCTCCCTCAAAGCGATGGACTCAATCGCTTTCTTTATTGAACTGACTTAGGGGTCAACGTTAACCCAGTCGCGGTGTGGGCGGAAAGGTAGAAACCCTGATGTGTCCCGATGAGGCGTTCGGAAGGCGGCCGGAGCCCGGCCGCGCCCACTGCCGGGGCAGGTCAGCAGCAAGGAGTCAGCGCAGAGGATTTAGCGAGACGGCTTGAGCCGTCCGAGCACTTCATCGGTGGTTTGCACATCGCCAAAGCTGAAGATAAAGCCCGACAGGCAGGTTTCGTGCTCCTCGACCGTGTTGGCCGAGCAGGCATCCGAGACCATGAGGGTGCGGTAGTTGAGCATCATGGCGTCGCGCGCGGTGGACTCGCAGCACACGTTGGTGGCAGTGCCGGCTATGAGCAGGGTGTCGACGCCCTGGGCCTGAAGCCGCTCGTGCAGCTCAGAAGAGCCCTGGATGAAGGCGCTGTAGAAATACTTGCGAACCCGCCAGTCGTCGGCCTGCGGTTCGAGGTCGGCATACAGCTCATGGCCCGGATCGCCCTCGGCCATGCAGCGGCTGCGCAGGGCGTAGCCCTGCGGGCTCGACAGTTCCTGGTGAAAGTGCGACCAGGTCCGATCGGACTCGGGCGCGTAGGTGTTGAGAATCCAGACCACCGTGCCACCGGCGGCTCGCACCCCACGGGCCAGGCGGTTGATGGTCGGGCAGGTGGCTGCTGCGCCCGGCACCCAAGCATGTCCGCCGCCTTTTTGCACGAAGCTGTTTTGCATGTCGACGACCACCAAGGCGGTTCGACGGGCCTCGAGCTTTTCAAAGGCATGCAGCCGACCCCGGCGTGCGACCACTCTTTGCACCAGTTCAGGGGAGGGGATATAGGGACGCATCTCGGTCATGTCGGGCCTTGGTAAGACTTAGAGCAAGAAGGGCAGCCGCACCTCGGCGCGGCTGCGTTTTCAGGGCATGTAGGTGCCGCCATTGATCGGCAAGGTCTGCCCGGTGATGTAGGCCGCCGCCGGGCTGATCAGGAACAAGATCGGATCGCTCACGTCCTGGGGCTGCGCAATGCGGCCCATGGGCACCATCCGGGTGTAGGCCGCCTGGTCCAGATTGGACGGAGCCGACTCGTCTGATCGGCCCGTGCCGCCGCGCAGGAAGGCGGTGTCGACGGCACCCGGGGCCACCGCATTGACCCGCACCCTTGGCGCGTTCTCCAGTGCCAGTTCCTTGACGAGCAGGATCATGCCGGCCTTGGCCGGACCGTAGGCACCGAACATGGGCCTGGCCCAGGCACCCAGACCCGAGGCCACATGCAGCAAGCTGGCACGCTCGCTGCGGTGCAGATGGGGCAGGGCCGCGCGCGAGATAAAGAAGGCCGCATCCAGGTTGCCGCGGATGATGTCCTGCCAGACCTCGGTGGCCGTCTGCTGCAAGGGCTTGGCCTCGCTCATATAGCCCACCAGATTGACGCAGGCATCCATTCCGCCCAGCTCAGTGGCAGCCTGCGCCATGGCGGCATCGACCGAATCGGGGTCTTTGGCGTCCATGGCGATGCAGGGCATCTGAGCGCCGTGGCGCTCGATCGAGGCGGGCAGATCAAGCACCCGAACCTGCGCGCCCAGCGCGGCGGCCTGGCCGGCCAGATGCCGGCCGATGCCGCCGCAGCCGCCGGCCAGCACCAGGCGCAGGCCGGCGAAGGCCTGCGCGCTCCACACAGAGGTGCTCATCACTTGCTGCATGCGTCGGGTGCGTGGCTGTCAAGCAGCGTGCGCTGGCCGTTGCGGATGCGGATGATGTAGGCGGGCAACTCGGAGTCGCCGTCCCGGCCAAAGCAGATGTTGCCGGTCACGCCGGTGATCTGCGTGCTGCGCAGCGCATCGCGAAGAGCCACACGCTCGGCCTTGACCTTGGCCTGATCGCCCGTCGTGCCTGCGCGGCGCATCGCGTCGGCAAACACGTACACGATGTCATAGGCCGAAGCATCAACGTGGTGCGCGCCCGATTTGTTGACGCCGCGCTTCTTGGCTTCCTCCAGGAACTTGCGCTCGAAGGTGCGGGTGCGCTCGTTGGTGTCCCACCAGTACCAAGACACGAAGGTCGCGCCTTCGCCGTCGCTGCCCAGCACCTTGGCGATATCGGGATCGGCGAAGATTTGCGCGCCAATGAGCATGCTGTTGTGGCCCTGGCGGCGCAGCTCTTTCATGACCTTGGCCGCGCCTTCGGGCAGGCCTGCAAAAGCGAGAACGGCCGGCGTATTGCCCTTGAGCTTGGTGATGTGGGGCGACAGGTCGGTGGCGTTGGTGGCAAAGCCTTCGGCCGGGATCACCATCTTCCAGCTGTTGGCCTCCAGCAGGTTGGGCATCCAGCCAGCCAGCGCCTTGCCGACAAACTCGTCGCTGGGAAACATCACCGCAGCGGTTCTGTTGCTCACGCCGCCTTTGGTGCCCATGGTCTTGAGCAAGCGGCCAAACTGCTTGCCCTCGTCTTCGGTCACGCGCAAGGCCCACTTGCGGTCCTTGGTCAGGCCAGGGGCGGAGGCGGCATTGGGAATCTGCACGATCTCCAGTCGCTCGCCGGCGGCAAAGGCCACCTGCGCCTCTTGGCTTGAGAAGGGGCCGATGATGCCCACGGCCTTGGCATCTTCGGTGAACTTTTGCGTCGCCACTTGCGCGTTCTTGGGGTCCCCGCCGGTGTCAAATTTCTCGATGCGGATCTTGCGGCCGTTGACGCCGCCGGCTGCATTGATCTCGGCCACGGCGATGTCCACCGAGATCTCGGTGCCCACCGCCACGCCTGAGTAGCGCCCGGTTTTGGCATGCGACAGGCCCAGCACAATGTCTTGCGCCCAGGTGGGGGTGGCCAGGCCGGCAGCCAGGCTGGCAATGACCAACAAACGTTTTTTCATCAGCAACTCCATAGAAGTTTCAAGCACCCAGATAAGCCTGCGTCATGCGCGGATCGCTCGCGAGCGACGAGGCTTGGCCTTGCAGAACCAGCCGCCCAAGTTCAAGCACATAGGCCCTGTGGGCGGTAGCCAGGGCCATGTGTGTGTTTTGCTCGACCAGCAAGATGGACAGGCCATCGCGGTTGAGCTCGGTGATCAGTTGGAACAGCGCCTTGACCAGCAAGGGGCTCAAGCCCAACGAGGGCTCGTCGAGCATCATCAGGGACGGTCGGCTGAGCAGGGCCCGGCCAATGGCCAGCATCTGCTGCTCGCCGCCTGAGAGCACCGAGGCGGGCATGTCGCGCCGCTGCGCCAGATTGGGAAAACGCTCATAGATCGCCTCAATTTCCCGGCTGGCATCGTCACGCCGGGTGTAGGCACCCATCAGCAAGTTGTCGTGCACGCTCAAGCTGACAAAGATCTGGCGCCCCTCGGGCACCAGCACCAGGCCTTCGCTCACCCGCCGGGCGGCGCTGTGGCCCAAGATGGAGTGGCCCTTGAACTGCACCTGCCCGCCGGCGGGCTTGACCATGCCTTGCAGCGCTTTGAGCAAGGAGCTCTTGCCCGCGCCGTTGGCACCCAGCACGGTAACGATCTCGCCGGCCTCGATGTTCAGCGACATGCGCTGCACCGCCTGGGTGCGGCCGTAGTGGACCGACAACTCTTGCACATCAAGCAGCATGGTGGCTCTCCATCGCATCGGGCGTGCCCAGATAGGCTTCGAGTACCGCGGGATCTTGCTTGACCGCTTCGGGTGTGCCCTCGAAGATCTTGCGGCCGAAGTTAAGCACCACCACATGGTTGCACAACTGGCGCACAAAGGGCATGTCGTGCTCGACCACCAGCAAGGTGATGCCGCTGTCAGAGACCGATTGCAGCAAATGGCGCAAATCGTCGGTCTCCACCGGGTTCAGACCGGCTGCGGGCTCATCGAGCAGCAAGATCTTGGGCTGGGCCATGAGCGCGCGCACGACCTCAATGCGTTTTTGGATGCCGTAGGGCAGATCGGCCACCACCTGGCCCGGGTAGGTGTCCAGCCCGGCCCGCTCGAGTGCCGCACGCGCCCGAGCGCTGGCCTTGCGGCTGCCCACCAGCTCCCAAGGCCGGCTGAAGTGGTGCTCGCCGAGCATCACGTTCTCCAGCGTCGACAGGTGCGGCATGAGCCGAATGTTCTGAAACGAGCGGGCGATGCCGCAGCGCACGCGATTGGCCACCGACATGTGGGTGATGTCCTGGCCGGTGGCGCTGATGCGGCCCTGGTCGATCGGATAGACGCCCGAAATCAGGTTAAAGACGGTCGATTTGCCCGCTCCGTTGGGGCCGATCAGGCCGGTGCGGCTGCCCGTGGGCACACCAAAGCTGACATCGTCGATGACCTTGAGGCCGCCGAAGGACTTGCTCACGCCGTCCAGTTGCAGGGCGATGCTCATGCGCTGGCCTCCTGTTTGCGCCGCCCGGGCGAGGTCCAGCGCTCGATCATCGTGCGGGTGATCACGCCCTGTGGCCGAAGCATCATGATCAGCACCACGGCCACGCCAAAGACGATGTAGCGCCCGCCCTCCAGAAACTTGAGCGACGGGTCGACGGTTGAGAGCTTGCGCAGCGCCTCGGGCACCAGGGTAAAGAAGACCGCGCCGAACAGCGGACCCCAGACCGTCTGCGTGCCGCCCATGAGCACATACAGCAGCACATAGATGCTAAAGAGCACGCCGGTCGACTGCACATCGATGAAGTTGAACTGGTGCACCAGCAAGCCGCCGCCCAAGCCGCCGATGGCCCCGCCGATGGTCAGCGCCAGCACCTGTGTCATGCGCAGGTGCACACCAAACAGGTGAGCCACGCTCTCATCGTCATGGATGGCACGAACCGACAGACCAAATCGGGTGCGCATGAGCCAGGCCACGAAGACCACGGTCCCGATGGCACAGGGCACCACCACCGGCAGGCCCGCGTAAGCCATGACCGACAGGCCCGCGGCGCCGCCCAGCGCCGGGATGTTGAGCAAGATGCCGCCCACCACCTCTGCAAAGGCAAAGGTGGCCAGCACCATGTAGATGCCGCGTGTGCGCAGGATCGGAAAGGCAATCAAAAAACCCACCAGCGCGGCCATGGCCGAGCCCAGCACGATGGCCGGCGCCAGTGCAAGATCGTAGATCGAGGTCAGGGCACCGGCGGTGTAGGCGCCCACCAGCACGAAGCCAGCTGCGCCCAGGTTGAGCAGACCGGCCGAGCCGGGGATGAACACCGAATAGGCCACGATGACATTGATGGCCAGCATCGCAAGCAGGCCGCTGAGATAGCCGGACATCAGAACTTGCCCTTTCCGATTTTGTTGTGGCCAAACAAGCCCTGCGGCCGAATGACCAAAATGAGCAGCAGCAAGCCCCACACCGGGATCTTCTCAATCTCGGAGCCAAATGTGCTGATGGCCAGCACCTTGACCAGACCGACCAGCAGACCGCCAGCAATGGCGCCCCAGATATTGCCCAGCCCGCCGAGCACCATGCCCGCAATGGCGTCGGTGGCAATCGCATCGCCCATGAAGGGGGTGACGGTGCCGTAGCTGGCCGCATACAAGATGCCGGCCAGCGCCGACAGCACCCCGGTGATGACAAAGACCACCGGCACGATGCGCTGCACCTCCACACCCATGAGCGTGGCGGCATTGGGGTTCTCGGCAATCGAGCGCAGCGCCCGGCCCAGGCGGGTGCGCTCCAAGATGGCCGTCAGCAGCGCCACCAGCACAATGGCCGTGGTCAGGCTCAGCAGGTGGGGGATGCCAAAGATCAGTCCGCCGATTTCCAGCGTCGTGTCCTTAAAGGGCAGCTCAAAACGCTGCGGATCGCTGCTCCACAGGGCCATGGCCATGTGCTCGAAGACGATCAGAAAACCCAGGGAGCTCACCAGGGGCAGCGCGTGCTCGGTGGCATCGCCAAAGCGCGCCTTCATGTAGCGGTAGGTGAAGCGCTCGATCAGCAGCGAGGCCAAGATCACCACCGCGATGCCGGCCATGGCCGCATACGTCCAGTGCCAGCCCAGACCGAAGATGTGGGGGCCGGCGGTCGACAGCGCCCAGGTCACCATGGCCGCGAGCATGAACAGGGCCGGGATGGTGAAGTTCAGGAAGTTGAGCATCCCGATGGTCAGCGTGAAGGCCACGGCCACAAAGGCCAGGATGCCTCCCAGCATGAGCCCGTTGACGATCTGTTGCAGCAGTTGCATGGTCGGCCTCAGGTGATGTGGGTGTGGTGGTTGGCCATGTACCACTCAGCGATTTCCTCGCGCGTGGTCCACCAGACGTCAGGGTGGCCTTTGGCATGGGCCAGGAACTCACGAAAGCAGGGCATGCGGTGCGGATGTCCCGAGACGTGGGGGTGCAGGCCCACGCTCATGATCCGGCCGCTGTCGGCGCCGTCGCGATACAACTCATCGAACTGGTCTTTGAGCATGCGCGCCGCATCCCAGGTGGTCATGGCGCGGCGGTGGAAGAAGGTGAAGTCGTTGACCTCAATCGTGTAGGGCACATTGACGATGGGGCCCGAAGGCGTTTGAATCAGGTAGGGCTGCTCGTCGTTCATGTAGTCGCAAAAGAACTTCAAGCCCCGTTCGGCCAGCAGGTCGGGCGTGTTGGGCGTGCCGCGCAGCGAGGACGACAGCCAGCCCTTGGCCTTGCGGCCCACCACTTTTTCGTAGACCGCCAGCGTGGCGTCGATCACGGCGCGCTCCTTGTCGATGTCGAAGGTGTAGCGGGTGAGCAGCTCGCCTTGCTCGTAGTTATGGGGCACCACTTCCCAGCCGCGCTCTTTGGCGTAGTCGATGATTTCCGGCCGCTCGAGCATGGTCTTGGCGTTGGCGGTGCAGGAAAACGGCACGCCCATCTCGTCAAAGAGCTTGAACAGGCGCCAGACCCCCACGCGCTGGCCGTACTCGCGCCAGGTGAAGTTGGGAAAGTCGGCCACATTGCCCGGCAGCATGTCGGGCAGCATGGGCGGGCCGCCCGCGTAATTGGGCTCGGTGCCTTCGCGCACCAGGTCCCAGTATTCGCAGTTCATGGTGATGATCACCGCCAGCTTTTTCCCGCCGGGCCAGCGCAGCGGTTGGCGTTTGATCAGGGGGGACCAGGGATAGTGCATATCAAGCCTCTTGAGGTTTTCAATGGGTGCCGCTGTGCCAGCGCAGGCCCTGCGCATGGCTGACGATGCGACCGGCCACCGGGCTGGGAAAGTGGGCCGCCATCAGCAGTGTGGCGGTGTCGGCGATCTCATGAACCAGCTGGTGGCGAACCGCGCTGGCGGCCTTCGGATCGTGGCAAAAGCGTGATGACCACGACAGGTCAAGCAACTGCACCGGCGTGTGCAAGATGTCGCCGGTAAACACCGCATGATCGCCCTGGCTGCGGGCATGCAGCACGCAAGAGCCGGGCGTGTGCCCATGGGCGGGCTCGAGCCTCACACCGGGCTCGAAGTCGTGCCCGCCCTCGACCATGAGCGCTTGACCCGCATCGACCACCGGCAGCACGCTGTCGGCAAACGAGCCGTGATTGGGCGCCGGCCTGCCTTGTGCCAGGGCTTGCCGATGCTCGGCCTCCCAGTGGCTGTATTCCGTCTGCGAGAACACATAGCGGGCCTTGGGAAAGGTCGGCACCCAGGCCCCGTTTCGCAGTTCGGTGTTCCAGCCCACATGGTCGGCGTGAAGGTGGGTGCAGCACACAAAGTCGATCTGATCGGGGCGCAGGCCCACCTGGGCCAGTGCCTCCATATAGGCAAACTGCTGGTGGTGCCAACTGGCGCGAAGCGGGCGCTCTTTGTGGTTGCCCACGCAGGTGTCGATCAAGAAATTGTGCTGCGGCGTGCGCAGCACAAAGCTGTGAAAGCTCATCATGAGCTGGTGCTCGGCGTTGACAAAACGCGGCATCAGCCAGTCGGCCTGCTCCTGTACACGAGCCATGTCCGCATTGGGCAGCACAAAGTCCACGCCAGAAAAAGCGCCCTCGGTCTCGACCACGCGGTCGATGGTGAATTGGCCGATGCGCTGGGTTTTCATGCGTGCTGACCTTGGCCTCACATGATGGCCGGCAACTCGTGTGCCGGGCTGCGGGCCTTTTCCGCTGCCTGCTCGCCGTCCATGCCCTCGGGCCACAGACGAGCCACGTAGCGCTGTCCGGTGACCTCGGTGCCGGCCTGGCCCATGAGCCAGACGATGGGCGCGCGCATCAAGGCCGGGGAGAGCAAGTTGCCGTCGGCGCCGCGCCGGCCCGAGCCACTGCCGGGCAGCAGCCGGGTGTCGGCCGCCCCGCCGGGCAGCAGCACATTGACGCTCACGCCGGTGCCTTGCAAGTCCTTGGCCCAGACCACGCTCATGGCCTCCAGGGCCGCCTTGCTCGGCCCATAGGGGCAGTAGCCGGTTCGCACCATGGTCACCTGGCTGGTGGAGATATTGACCACTCGACCCGAGCCCTGCGCCACCATGGCCGGCACGCAGGCCCTGGCCATGAGAAAGGCACCGGTCACGTTGGCATCGACGATGTTGCGAAAGCCTTGTGGGTCGGCTTTCCAGAACAAGGCCGGCTCGGTGTTGAAGGTCTGGCTGATCTCGAGCATGCCGCGACCGGCGTTGTTGATCAGAGCGTCGATGCGGCCAAAGGCCTCGAGGCAGCGGCTGGCCACCTGCTGGCACTGCGCCCAGTCAGATACATCGGCGATCACTGCTATGGCCCGCGGTGTATCGAGGCCCGCATTCCATCTTGCGCATGCCGCCTCGAGCTCAGCGCTTTCGCGCGCGCCAGTGACCACCACACGGTGTCCGGCTTGCAGCAGGGCGTCGGCCATCTCCCAGCCCAGGCCGCGGCCACCGCCGGTGATGATGATGGCTTTCGAGGTTTGATCGTTCATGGGGTTCACAGCAGCGCCACCGGCGCCAAGGGTTGTTCGGTCATGGCTTTGGGCCGTGCATGAATGATGTGGGACTGCACCTGCAAACGGGCCAGCAGTGGGTCGCGGGCTCGCAGTGCGGCAATGATTTCGCGGTGCTGCTCGTTAGATCGTCGCACCTTGACCTCACCGGGCCAGTTGTGCTGCTTCATCGTGACCAGCGGCAACTCGATCAAGGACTTGGCCAGGCTTTGCAGCCTGACGGAGCCGCTGGCTTGCAGCAAGATGGCATGAAAAGCGGTGTTGCTGGACTGAAACCCCAAGAAGAAGGCCTTGGGGTCGAGGTCTTGGTCGAGCAGGGCGTCGATTTCGTCGGCCTTTTGCTCCAACTGCCCCCAGTGCTCTTCTTTGCCATTGAGGGCCGCCAGCGCGGTGGCATGGCCTTCAAGCACCGCCCGCAGCTGAAAAATCTCGTCGATTTCGGCGCTGCTCATCTCGGCCACAAAGGTGCCGCGGTTGGCCTCGGTGCGCACCAGGCCCTCGCCGGCCAGGCGGCGCAGGCTGTCTCGGATGGAGGTGCGTGAGACGCCCACGCGCTGGGCCAGATCTTCTTCCACCAGCCGTTCGCCGGGCAGGAAGCGGCCGTCCAGGATGAACTGGCGAACGCTGTCGTAGGCAAGGCTGCTGGCGCGTGACATGGGTGGGGTTTGAGTCTTCGAGCGACTATAAGTGATTGTGTACAAATCAAGCCATAACAATCATCAGATCAGGGGCATGCTCAGGGTTTGCACTGAGTGGATTCCGGGTTTTCCCTCTGAGAAATTCCCGGTGATCGACCTCCGATGAAGGGCATCGAGATAAGAGTGTTGCCGGTTTTTCGGAAAGTTGTGTACAGTTGGCCGTCTTAGATTGGAGCCTCAATTGATGAAACCGCATATCTTGATCGCCGGAGCCGGCCCCGTAGGCATGGTCAGCGCACTGGTCCTGGGCAAAGCTGGCATCGCCGTCACCTTGCTCGAGGGCGCGCCGGGTTTGAGCATGGACCTCAGGGCCTCGACCTTTCATCCGCCGACGCTCGATATGCTGGCGCGCTACGGCCTGTCGCAGACCATCATTCCCCAGGGATTGGTTGCGCGCTACACCCAGCAGCGCGACCGCAGCGAGGGGGTGATCGCCGAGTTCGACATGGATCTGCTCAAGAACGACACCGAGCACCCCTTTCGGCTGCAGTGCGAGCAGTGGAAGCTGACCGAGGCCATCAAAGACCAACTGGCCCAGCTGCCCCACGTCAAGATCCTGTTTAACGCCAAGGTCGAGTCGGTCAGTCAAACCGCCGACAAGGTGCAGCTGGTGGCCCAGCAAGAGGGCGAGAGCCTGCGCCTGGAGGGCGATTATTTGATCGGTGCCGACGGCGCCTGGAGTGCGGTGCGCCGCAGTGTGGGCATCGAGTTCGAGGGCTACACCTATCCCGAGCGCTTCCTGGTGATCTCCACCGACTTCGAGTACGCCAATCACCTGCCCAAGCTGTCTTATGTGAACTACTGCTCAGACCCCAAAGAGTGGTGCGTGCTGCTGCGCGTGCCCACTCTCTGGCGCGTGCTGTTTCCCACCCGCCCCGAGGAGAGCGACGAGGAGGTGCTCACCGACGAGGCGGTGCAAGCGCGTTTGCAAAACCTGCTGGCGCAGCCACAGCCCTACAAGACCATCCACCGCACCCTCTACAAGGTGCACCAGCGGGTGGCCAAAGAGTTCCGTCGGGGCCGCGTGCTGCTGGCCGGCGACTCGGCCCACATCAACAATCCGCTGGGCGGCATGGGCATGAACGGCGGTGTGCACGACGCCTTCAACCTGTCTGAAAAACTGCTGGCCGTGATCCAGCAGGGGCAAGATGTGAGCCTGCTCGACCGCTATGAGCGCCAGCGCCGCACCATCGCCATTGAATACATCAATGCCAGCACGGCGCGCAACAAGGCTGAAATTGAAGAGCGCGACCCGGTGCAGCGCAAGAAGACGCAAGACGCCCTGCGGGCCACCGCTGCCGACCCGGCAGCAGCGCGTGCTTATCTGCGCAAATCGTCCATGCTCGACGCCCTGACCCGGGCCGAGGCCATCGCATGAGCGACAAAATCGTTCGCGGCATCTCCCGCGTCAGCCACGCCGAGCGCCGCGCGCAACTGGCCGCTCGCCTTCGCGAAAAGCGCCTCCTGTCGGCCCCCGGTGTTTTTGAAATGGTGTCGGCCAAGATTGCCGATCGCATGGGCTTTGAGGCGCTCTACATGACCGGCTACGGCACGGTGGCCTCTTACCTGGGCCTGCCCGATGCGGGCCTGGCCAGCTACTCTGACATGGTCAACCGGGTGCAGCAGTTCGCCAGCATCACCGCCACGCCCATGATCTGCGACGGCGACACCGGCTACGGCGGCCTGCTCAATGTGATGCACACGGTGCGTGGCTATGAGGCCGCAGGCGCTTGCGCGATTCAGCTCGAAGACCAGGAATTCCCCAAGAAATGCGGCCACATGCTGGGCCGGCGCGTCATCGACGCGCAGGCCATGGCCGACAAGATCCGGGTGGCCGTTGAAAGCCGCAGCGACCCCAACTTTCTCATCATTGCCCGCACCGATGCGCGCACCACCCATGGCCTGGACGAGGCCCTGCGGCGCGCTGAAATGTATGCCCGCGCCGGTGCCGATTTGCTGTTTGTCGAAAGCCCCGAGTCGGTCGAAGAAATGGCCCGCATCGGCAAGACCTTTGACCTGCCCCTGGTGGCCAATATGGTTGAGGGCGGCCGCACGCCGGTGCTCAGCCGGCAAGAGTTGCAGTCGTTGGGCTACCGCCTGGCCATCTTTCCGGCCGCTGCCTTTTTGGCAGCCGGCGCCGCCTTCGAAGGGGTGTACCGCACCATACAGGAAAACGGCTCGACCGTGGGGGCCAGCACGCCGCTGTACGAGTTCCAGAAGTTCTCTGAACTGATGGGCTTTGACTGGGTGGCGCAATTTGACAGCGAACATTCGCAAAACTGAGCAGGAGGGCGCGATCATGGACAAACACGCCATCTACAAGCACCAAGGCTTGGGCGGCACCTCCGGCATTGGCCGGCGCTGCGCCTTGGTGCTGGTTGATTTCGTCAATGGTTTTGTCGACTTTGACCAACTCGGCGGCCCGCACATCCTGGATGCGGCCAACGCCACCGTGCCCTTGCTCGCGCATTTTCGGGCGCAGCAACTGCCTATCGCGCACACCCGGGTGGTGTTCGCAGACGATGGCTCTAACCACAACGTCTTTGCCCTGCGCGTGCCGCCGCTGCAAAAGCTCACCGAAACCGCGCCAGGCTCGCAGATCGTGCCGCAGCTGACGCCGCAGCCCGGCGAGTGGGTGATCCGCAAGCAGTCGGCCTCGGCCTTTTTTGAAACCGGCCTGGCCGGCTGGCTGCTGCAGCGTGGGGTGGACACCGCAGTGATTGTGGGCTGCACCACCAGCGGCTGCGTGCGCGCCAGCGTGGTCGACAGCCTGCAGCACAACCTGCGCACCGTGGTCATCAGCGACTGCGTGGGCGACCGCGCCATCGAGCCGCACGAGGCCAATTTGTTTGACATGCAGCAGAAATATGCGGACGTGATGACCCGCGACGAGTTCATCGCACAACACACTAGGAGCTGACACATGGCCGACCACCTGGGCTACCGACAAAAATTTGGCGTTCTCGGACCGTCGACCAACACCATCGTCCAGCCCGACTTTGACGACCTGCGCCCGGTTGGCGTGACCAACCACTACAGCCGCATTGCGATTCCGAACAACCCGGTCAATGACAACGAGAGCTTTCTCAAGCTGGTTGACAACATCAACAAGGCCACGCTCGATGCCATTGATGTGCTGCGCACCTGCGAGATGGACTACATGATCATGGGCATGTCGGCAGCGACCTTCTGGAATGGCCGTGAGGGGGCCGCGCAGTACATCAAGATGATGGAAGACCGTGCTCAGGTCAAGGTCAGCTGCGGCTCCTTTGGCACCGAGGCGGCGCTCAACCTCTACAAGGCCAAACGCATCGCCTTCTTGTCACCTTACTTTGAAGTGGCCAACAAGGAGGTGCGGCGTTTCTACAGCGACTGCGGCTTTACCGTGGTGCGCGACATCTGCCTAGAGCGGCCCAGCCCCGTACAGATTGCCCACACCACCGACGAAATCTGCCGCCAGACCCTTAAAAAGCTCGACGGCGACGATGTCGATGCCATTGTGCAGGTCGGCACCAACCTGTCGATGATTCGCCTGGCCGCCGCAGCCGAAGTCTTTCTGGGCAAGCCGGTGATCGCCATCAACACCGCCACCTACTGGCACGCGCTGCGCGCGCAGGGCATCAACGACAAGGTGGCAGGGTTTGGCAACTTGATGGAATGCCATTGAAGGCGGTCGTCCTGCTCTGCGCAGGGTCGGCTCACTGCGTGAACATCAAGACTTGAGGGCGGTCTGTTGGGGCTTGATGCCCAACACCTTGCACAGCGCCCGCTCAATCTCGGCCAAGTCGGTTTCACCCATGCTGCAGACATAGCCGGCCAGCCGGGTCTTGTCGATGGCCCTGATGTGTTCTGTTCGCACTTTCGAACTGGCGCTGACTGAGGGCGTTGCAACCAGCAGCGGGAATACTGGTGGCGTGTCTGTGGTTGTCAGCGGCAAGACCACCACGGTGCGGCGGTGGTCATTGACCTCCCTGACCGACAGCACCACGCAGGGGCGGCGCTTGGCCATCTCCGATCCGCGACCTGGGTCCAGTTGCACCCAATGGACCTCTCCGCGCAGGATGCTCGCTGTCATTTGGCTTGCCGATTCAGGCTTTGGGCTTTGACCCGACGGCCACTTTGAGCGTCCAGCTCTTCTAGGAAGCGCTTTTCGTCAAATTCGCCCCAAGCGGCATCGCCATCGAGCGCCAGCCACTGGCTGTCGTCGACGACTTGCCCCAGTTCGAGCGAGGACAGGCGCATGGCCGCCTCTTGAAGTTCACGGCTTTCGCGGTCCAGCTCGACCCGCACCAAATCCACAACAAACTGGTTGCGTTTGCGTGGAGGGGTGTGCGCCGCAAGTCGCTGGGCCAAGTCTTGCGGCAGGCGAAGGGTGATTTGCTGAAATGATCTCATGGTGTCTTGAAGATATCATAATATATCGAATGATATCTATGAGTTGTCAAGATATCAATGTGGCCAACCATGTGCTCCCCGACGGGCACTTCAAACTCCCCCGCCCGTGCCGGCCTGCGAGGTGGCGCAGTCCCATGTCGCCCGGGGCGCCCGAAATTTGTCTCACCAAGGGGAGCCACTTCTCGCCTCATGCGCCGGCTGCTTGAGTGACCTGCTATCGGAGTGACTGCCTCGGGATATCCTTAGACAGACCATGCAAATCCAACCAGACGACCCCTCCCGCCCCGACGTCTTGGCTCTTTTAGAGGAGCACCTGCGCCACATGCACGAGTTGTCCCCGCCCGAGAGCGTTCATGCCTTGGACGTTTCGGCGCTCCAAAGGCCTGAGATCACTTTTTGGTCGGTTCGCCAAGAAGGCCTGCTCCTGGGCTGTGGCGCGCTCAAGGAGCTCGACCGCTCGCATGGCGAGGTCAAGTCGATGCGAACGCCGCAATCGCTGCGGCGTCGCGGGGCCGGGCGGGCAGTGCTGGCGCACATCATTGAAGAGGCTCGCCGACGTGGTTACCGGCGTTTGAGCCTGGAGACAGGGTCGGTGCAAGCCTTTCGCCCGGCGTGGTGCCTCTATGAGAGCTTCGGATTCATCCACTGCACCGCCTTTGCCGACTACAAGCCCGATCCTTACAGCGTCTTCATGACGCTCAAGTTGTAGTCTGTGCCGCCTATATCTGGCCAAAGGCCGCATCGCGCCGGGGCGGCGCTCCTACAGCTCGCTGGCCGCACGCGGGCCGTGAAGTCGGCATCTCGAGCTTGTACAGGCCTCAACCCGCCTTTTTAATCACCCGCCCCGCCCACACCGCCTGCGCCAATCGGCCCTCGACCGGCAGCGGTTCGTCGTGCAGCCAGGCAGCGATCAGTTCGGCAGCCAGGGCGGTGCCGGCCAGACCGCGCGAGCCGTAGGCGGTGCTCAGCCACAGGCCGGGCCAGCGGCTCTCGTCGAGCGGGCCGATCAGGGGCAGGTGGTCTTTGTAGGCCAGGCGAAGGCCGACCCATGCTTGCGTCTGCCGCATCGCCAGGCTCTTGGCCGTTGCGGGCAGCAGCCGCTCGAGCTTGCGCAGGTTCTCGGCGTGGCTTTGCGCGCTCGGCTGCAGCCCGGTTTGGTCTCGCTCGAAGCTCGCACCCAATTGCCAGCACAGCTGCCCCTGGGCGTTGGTAAAGCGGGGCACCAGATGGCCGTGGCCGTTGACCGGTACCGCCGGCAGCACGTCATCGGCTTGCACGGGCGCCCACGACACCTGACCGCGCAGGATTTGCGTGCCCTCAAGCCCCAAGCCGACCGAGGCCAGCAGACGCATGCAGTCGCTGGCGTTGGCCAGCACCAGCAAATCGCCGCGGCCCAATTCCCCTCCGGTGGCGTCCAGCGCCAGCCATTGGCCGTCCTGGCGCTGCAGTTGCTCGACCCTTGAGGTGCCGACGCACTGCGGCTCCAGGCCTGCTTGTTGGAGCCAGGCCTCCACCAGCGCCGCAGGCCGTATCCAGCCGCCGCTGGCGTGCCAGATCGCGCGGTGCTCGCACTGCGGCTCCCCGTCTGGCATTGCCTCCGCGCTTTGGCTCCAGAAGCGGCCGGCTTCGGGCCAGGCCGCGGGCAGGGCGCCGGTGGCATCCCACCGTTTCTGCAGCACGCCGCAGGCGCTGTAGTCGACATCGGCGCGCAGCAGCCGACGGGCCTCGGACCAGGTGCTGCGCACACCGGCGCGGCTCCAGCGCGACAGGAGGCCGTCATCGGGCGAGACATGGGGGGCAAGCATTGCCACCGGCAGGCCCGAGGCACCGGCCGAGGGCCGATCGGCTTCGAGCAGGCTGATTTGCCAGCCTCTGCGCCCAAGGCTGGCGGCCACGGCCGATCCGGCCAGGCCCGCACCAATGACCAAGGCGCGGCCTGGCGCACCTGCTGCACGCTCTGCACGCTCTGCAGGCTCTGCAGGCCGGCTGCGGGCGCTCTGGCGCGGCTGCCAGGCGGGCTGGTAGCGGGCCCGCAGCTGATGGCGTTTGGGCGCCAGGCCCTCGACCTTGCGCACCTCAAAGCCGCTTTCGGCCAGCGCATCGACCACGCTGCGCGCCACGCACCAGCTCGCCAGCGAGCTGCCGCGTCGGCAGCGGCGGCCGATGGCGCGCAGCAGCTCGGGGCTCCACATCTGGGGGTTTCGCTCGGGCGCAAAGCCGTCGAGGTAGATGCTGTCAAACTGCCCGTCGATCGTGCGCAGCATGCGCTCGGCCGAACCGATCAGCAGCGTCAAGAGCACCCGCCCACCCTCGAAAGACAGCCGGTGCACGCCGGGCAGCAGGCCCTCGAAGCCCCGGGCCAGTTGCTCGGCCAAAGGCATCAGGTCGGGGTGGGGCTGACAGGCTTGCAAAAGGTCGGCAGGGCTGACCGCAAAGGCCTCTGTGGCGGTGTAGTGCAACAGGGCAGGGCGCTGCGCATCTTGCCGCCAGCCTTGCCAGCTGACCAGAAAGTTCAGGCCCAGGCCGAAGCCGTTTTCAAGAATGCGCCACTGCGGCTGACTTTGCCAAGCCTGGGGCAGGCCGCAGCCGGCAAAAAACACCTGCTCGGCCTGCGACAGGCCGTGCCCGACGCTGCTGCGGTAGCGGTCCTCAAAGCGCGGGCTGGCCGGGGTGCCGTCTTCCAGCCAGGCCACCGGCTCGGCCATTGCGCCGCCGACTCAGGACTGGGGCGGCGGCACGTAGCCGGCGACTGCGTCGGCGCCTTCGCCAAAGAAGTGCTTTTCCATTTGGCGGGCCAGGTACTGGCGGGCCCGCGCATCGGCCAGGTTGAGGCGGTTTTCATTGACCAGCATGGTCTGCTGCTTGAGCCATTCGGCCCAGGCGGGCTTGCTCACCTCGGCCCAGATGCGCTGGCCCAGGGGCCCGGGGTAGGGCGGACGGTCCAGGCCTTCTGCTTCGCGGCCGAGCTTGATGCAATTGACAGTGCGTGCCATGGGGTGTGCTTTGTTGGGATTGACGAGGTTGTATTTTACGAAGGCCGGCGCGGCTGCTGTTCTTCAGGCTGCAGCCGCCAGGCTTTCGAGCTGCTTGTCGCGCTGGCGCCGCAGCCAGGTGGCGCTGCGTCCGCCCAGCGGTCGCTGCAGCAAATCTTGCGCAAAATCGACCGCGGCCAACAGGCCCATCAGGTCGATGCCGGTGGACAGGCCACTGCGCTCGGCCATGAGCACCAGGTCTTCGGTGGCCGCGTTGCCCGCAGCTCCGGGCGCAAACGGGCAGCCTCCGATGCCGCCCACGCTGGCGTCGAAGCGGCGCACGCCTTCTTCGACCGCCGCCCAGGCATTGGCCACCGCCATGCCGCGCGTGTCATGAAAATGCATGGCCAGCTGCTCGGCCGGGATGTGCTCAAGCAGCGCGCGGGTGCGCTCGCGCACCATGCCCGGCGATGCCGCGCCGATGGTGTCGGCAATCACCACCTCCTGCGCGCCGCAGTCCAGCATGCGCCGCGCCAGCTCGACCACCCGCGCCTGCGGCGTCGCGCCTTCAAACGGGCAGTCAAAAGCCACGGCCACATAGGCGCGTGTGCGCATGCCCAGGCCAAGCGCCGCCCGCACGGTTTCTTCGCTCACGGTGGTGGCCTGATCGAGCCCCATGTTGATGTTCTTGCGGTTCATGGTTTCGGTGGCCGACAGCACCACCGCGATCTCGCGGGCACCTGCCGCATGGGCGCGCTCCAGGCCCTTGAGGTTGGGCACCAGCACCGAGCTGCGCAGCTGCGGCTGACGCTCGAGCAGTTGCGCCGTGACCTCGGCGGCGTCGGCCATCTGGGGCACGGCCTTGGGCGAGACGAAGCTGGTGGCCTCGACGCTTTGCACGCCGGCTTGCACGAGCAGGTCGATCAGGCGCAGTTTATCGGCCGTGGCGATGGTCACGGGCTGGTTTTGCAGGCCGTCGCGCGGCGCGACGTCGGTGATGATCAGGCGGTCCATGGTGGTGCTTTCGGTGTTCAGGCAATCGCGCCTTGGGCGCGCAGGCTGGCCAGTTGCTCGGCACTGTAGCCCAAGCCCGAGAGCACCTGGTCGGTGTGTTCGGCCAGCGCCGGTGGGCGCACAAAGTGGTGCTGCGGGCTGTCTGAGAGCTTGACCGGATTGCCTGGCAGCGGCAGTGACTGGCCGTTGGACAGCTCGACTTCAACGACCATGTCTCGCGCGCGAACTTGGGCCTGGTTGAGCGCCTGGGCAAAGTTGTTGACCGGGCCACAGGGAATGCGCGCGGCCTCGAGCTGCTCGACCCAATAGGCGGTGGTTTGCGTGCGAAACTTTTCGCTGATCAGGGCCTCGATGCGCTCCTTGTGGGCATAGCGCACCGGCTGCTTGAGGTACTCTGGCTTGCGCAACTCTTCGATGCCGATGAAGTTGGCAAAACGCTCGAAAAAGGCGTCGCCGATGCAGGCCACGATGACATGCCCGTCGGCCGTCGGAAAGCTGTTGTAGGGCACGTGCACGAAGTGACCGTTGCCGATGCCCTCGGGCACGATGCCCGACATCAGGTACATGGTGGCCATGTAGTTGAGCATGGAAATCTGCGCGTCGAGCATCGAAATGTCGACATGCTGGCCGCGGCCCGTGCGCTCGCGCTGAGCCAGCGCCGCCAGCACCCCAATGGCGCCGAACAGGCCGCCGCCGAGGTCACCGATGGGAATGCCGCTGCGTGTGGGGCCCGACTGCTGGGTGCCGGTGATCGACATGCCGCCGCCCATGGCCTGCACCACCTGGTCGAAGGCTGGGCGGTCGATGTCGGGGCCAGTCTCGCCAAAACCGGTGACCGAGCAGGTGATGATGCGCGGGTTGACGGCCGCCAGTGCCTCATGGTCGATGCCCAGCCGCTTGGGCACGCCGACGCTGAAGTTGTCAAACACCACATCGGCCTGGCGAACCAGGTCGAGAAACACCGCCCGCCCGGCCTCGCTCTTGAGGTCGATGCACACGCTTTGCTTGTTGCGGTTGAGCGTCAGGAAGTAGGCGCCCATGCCATCGCGCGAATGGTCGGGGTCTTTTTCCAGAAGACGTCGCGTGCCTTCGCCGGTGCCTGGGGGTTCGACCTTGATGGTGCGCGCGCCCATATCGGTCAGCAGCATGGTGCCATAGGGCCCCGACAGCATGTGCGTGAGGTCCAGAACGGTGATGTGTTCCAGGGCCATGGGTGAAAGTCTCCTTGTGGGTGGGGCGGCCTTCGGGCCGTTTTTTTGAATCGCTGGGGCCACTGGGGCCTTTATCGCATTTAAAGCCGGGCGATTGTCTGCTGGCCCGTGATTTCTTGCATTCAAGCGGGCAAAGGCGGCTCGACCGCAGGGCAGTCGATCGATTCGAAGCCCAGCAACTCGATTCTGGGGCTGAGGTAGCCTTCTCGCAGCGGCTCGGTGCGGCACAGGTCGGTGGAGAGGTATTTTTTGTTGTCGTCGCAAAGCACGGTGCACACCACGGCCTTGGGGCCCAGCGTCTGCTGCACCTTGAGCGCGCCGAGCAGGTTGGCGCCCGATGACACACCCACGCCCAGGCCCAACTCCCGAGCCAGGCGCTGCGCCAGCACGATGGCGTCGCCGTCGTGCACCGCCACCACGGGCGCGAGCTGATCGAGCCGGCACAGCGCGGGAATGAACTCGTCAGAAATGCCCTGAATGCGGTGCTTGCCCACCTTGTGCCCGGTCGACAGCGTCGGTGACTCGGCCGGCTCGAGCGGATGCACCCGCGCTTGCGGGCACACGCGCCCAAAGTGGCGCGAAACGCCGAGCACCGTGCCGCCTGTTCCCACGCCAGCGATGAAGGCGTCGGGCTGCAGGCCGCGTGTGCGCAACTGCGCCATCAGCTCGACCGCGGTGCCTCGTTCATGGGCCAGGGCATTGGCTTCGTTGTCAAACTGCGAGGGCAAAAAACAGTGGCCGTGCGTGTGGGCGAGCTCGCGCGTGCGGGCGATGCTGCCCAGAAAGCCGCCCTGCTCGTGGCTGATCAACTCGACCTGCGCGCCGTAGAGCTGCATCAGCGCAATGCGCTCCGGGCTCATCCAGTCGGGCATGAAGATTTTCACCGGATGGCCCAGGGCGGTGGCCATCGCAGTCAGGGCAATGCCGGCATTGCCGCTGGTGGCCTCGGCCACCAAGGCGCCCGCGGGCAACTGCCCCGTCTGCAGCGCATGCGACAGCACCTGCAAGGCCATGCGGTCCTTGATGCTGCCGGTCAGGTTGAAGGTTTCGGCTTTGGCGTAGACGGTGCGCACCTGGCTGTCCAAGCGCAGGGTGATGGCCAGCAGGGGGGTGCGCCCGACCAGGCGGGCCAGCTGCTGCAGCCGCTCAGTCCTCGGATCGGCGGGTGTCGCGGGCACAATCAGACCAAGGTCCATGATCCGCTGGTGGGCCGTGCCGGTAGCGCCACGCCGAACTGGCGCTCGATGATCTGCGCCTGTTGCTCGAACAGCCCGCCCCAGCGCAGGACGCGCCAGGAGGGCAGCTCAATGATGGTGCTGCCCATTTGCCAATCGTTGATGTAGCGCGAGGTGCCGTAATCCATGGTCAGGTCGCAGCCTTCGCGCAGGCTCTCCTGAACATCTTCAAAGCGGAACTTGCTGCCCGAGCCCGAGATGTTGGCCGATGAGCCCATCAGCGGCACGGCCGCATCCAGGCTCAGCCGCGCCAGCTCGTTGTGCAGGGGGCCGGCGTTCATCAGCAGATCCATGGTGCCGACCTTGGTCGAGCGGTTGATCGCGCCGAACTGGACCGTGCGCAGCCATGGGTGGTCGGCCCGGTAGGGCGCGATCACCGATAGGGGCAGGTTGTGGTCGATCGTCAGGCAGCGCACCAGGTCGCGGTCACGCGGCTCGACTTGCAGCACCTCCTGAAAAATATCCCAGTTGCCAATCACGCCATTGGGCTTGGTTTGCGGCCGTTTCTTGAGCGCATAAATGCGCTCAACCGCCATCGCGGTGTGGGCAAAGATAGCATAGGACACGCTCAGCGGCAGCAGCGTTACGCCGCCGCTGGCCATGGTGCGAAAGGCGTGGCGGGCATCTGCGATTTGCACCGCCTCGGGCGGCTCTGCGCCGCGGGCAATCAGTTCCATGGGTGTCTTTCTTCAGGCAAGGCTGCCTCAATGGTGCGGGCCACTTCAATGAGCCGGTGGTCCTCGTAGCGGCGGTGTATGAGTTGCAGGCCCATGGGCAGGCCTTCTGGGCTCCACAGCAGCGGCAGGCTGATGCAGGGCACCTGTAGCGCCGTCCACAGGCGGTTGAAGGTGGCCATGCCCTGGCTGTGCAGGCCCAAGGGCGCTGGGCCTGGGGCGCTGAGCGAAATCACGGCATCGGCATCGTCCATGGCCGCTTCAAAGGCGATGCGGGCCTGCGCGATGCGATCGAGCGCCAAGCGCATACCCGCCGGGGTCAACTGCAGATGATTGGCCAGCTTGGCCTTGAAGTCCGCGTGCAGCAGATCGGGGGCGGTGAGCATCTCCGGCAAAAAGGCGCTGCGCCCGCCATCTTGCATGACCTCGTCTTGCCAGGTGTTGATGGCGGCCAGCTCCTGCGGCCAAGGCATCTCGCGCAATTGCACACCGGCGCTGCGCAGCCGCTCGAGCAGGGCGTCAAAGGCCGCTTGCGCCGGCGTTTCGGCCTGGTCCCACAGGGGGGTGCGGCAGACCATCAGCTTGAGCTGGGGCCAAGGCGGCACCGGGGGCAGGCTGGGTTCAATGAGGCCATAGGCGTCAAGCAACAGCGCCAGATCGTCCACGCTGCGGGCAAACAGGCCTAGGGTGTCGAGGTGGGCGGCAAAGCTCTTGATGCCATCAAAGGGGATGCGGCCCCAGGTGGGCTTCATGCCGACCGCGCCACAAAACGCGGCGGGGCGTATGGTGGAGCCACCCGTTTGTGTGCCGAGTGCCAGCGGCACCATGCCGTCGGCCACTGCCGCCCCCGAGCCCGAAGAAGAGCCGCCCGGCGTGCGCTGCAGGTCCCAGGGGTTGCGCGTCGGCGGGAACTGCCCGCCGCAGGCAAATTCGAGGGTCTGGAGCTTGCCCATCAGGACGGCGCCTTTGGCGCGCAGTACGGCCATGCAATGCGCGTCTTCGTTGGGCTGGTGCTGGGCGTAGATGGGCGAGTTAAAGCGCGTGGGCTGGTCCAGGCTGCGAATCACGTCCTTGAGTCCGACCGGTATGCCGTGCAGGGCGCTGCGGCGCGGCTGCGCGTCGCAGGCTTCGGCCTGGGCCAGGCAGGCTTGCCGGTCGAGGTGCGCCCAGGCCTGAACTTGGGGCTCACGCGCCTGAATGCGCTCGAGGCAGGCGCGCACATATTGTTCGCTGCTCAGGCGCCCTTGCTGCATCAGGGCACTGGCTTGGCTGGCTGTGAGTTGCCACAGTGGGGAAAGAGAACCCATTTGATCTTGAGTGGCTCAAAAATTGTATGCATAATAGCCGCTAATTTGAGCTTATCCAAGAGAGGATTTGCACCAATGGTCCAATTGCATGAGTGAATTGCATACAAATCCGGCTCCCTTGACGCAAGCCTATGCCGAGTTCATTGTCGGCTCGCACGACTTGTCGCCACGTGCCATCGAGGTGACCGTTCTGGGTTTTACCGATGCCCTGGGCGTGACCTTGGCGGGAGCGCACGAGCCGGCTGTGCTCGCGCTGGCGCGCTGGGTGCAGGAGCAAGGCGGGCCGCAAGCGGCTCGGGTGGTGGGCCAGACATGGCGTGTGCCACCGGCGGTGGCCGCCATGCTCAATGCCACGGCGGCCCATGCGCTCGATTACGACGACTTTGCTTTTTCCAACCACCCCAGCGCGGTGCTGGTGCCAGCCATCTTGGCGGCAGCCGACACGGCGCAGGCCGACGGCGCGGCCCTGATGCGCGCCTACGCGGTGGGCTACGAGGTCTGGTCAGACGCCTTTTTGCGCGAGAAAGACCTGTACTACGACCAGGGCTGGCACCCCACGGCGGTGCTTGGCACCCTGGGCGCCACAGCGGCGGCCTGTGTGATCTGGCGCATGAGCGCCGAGCAGACCCGTCACGCCTTGGCGCTGGCCGCCTCGAGCGCCGGCGGCGTGTTCGAGAACTTCGGCACCATGGCCAAGCCCTTTCATGGCGGGCGGGCCGCCTGGGTGGGGCTGCAAGCTGCTGGCATGGCGCGCTGCGGTTTGCAAGCGTCGGCCACCGCCATTGAGGGCCGTCATGGCTTGCTGCGCGCGTTTTCTCCGAATGGCCGGGTCGACTTGCAAAGCCCTGCGCCGGTGGCGGGGCAGTGGCGCTTGGCCCAGCTGGGCCTGAACATCAAGAAGTACCCGGTGGTGGGTTCGGCCCAGCGGGGCATTGACGCCAGCCTGGGCTTGCGGCGTGAGCATGCGCCCGATATGGCTCGCATCGTGCGCATCGACGCGCACATCAGCCAGCGCCACGCCGCCGTCATGCCGCACCACCGGCCAACCGATGCCTTGCAAGCCAAGTTCAGTCTTGAATTCGCCATCGCCAGCGCCTTGGTGCATGGCGCGGTGGGACTGGCTCAGCTGCGCGACGAAGTGGTGCGCGATCCGCTCATCGTGCGGCTGATGTCTCTGGTGCAGATCCACACCACGGAAGAATTCGAGCCGGGCTGGCGCGATGCCGCGCCCTTTGACCAGATTTTTGTGCACCTCGACGACGGGCGCACTCTGGCCTCGCCCAAGGTGCGCCGCGCCACGGGCCATGCCGACACGCCACTGCCTGCCGAGCAAATGCATGAAAAATTCATGGGCTGCGCCCAAGCGGCCGGAGTGGCCAAGCCCGCAGCTCAGGCCTTGTTCGAGCAGGTGCAGCGGCTGCCTGAGCTCAAAGATGCCCGCGACTTGTGCCTGCCTGAGTTTGGCGCGGCCACGGCTTGATGCGGATTGAAGCGACTGACCATGCCCTCTATTCGTGATTTTGTTCAATACGCGCCGGTGACCAGTCGCCCCCCGGTGCGCTGGCCCGGCGGTAAACGCCTGGCGGTCTGGATCGTGCCCAACGTCGAGTTCTACGAGTACACGCCGCCACCGGCCATCGGCCGCGAAACCTGGGACCGGGTGCCGGTGCATCCCGATGTGCGCGAATACGGCTTTCGGGACTACGGCAACCGGGTCGGGATCTGGCGCATGGACGAGGTCTTGCGTGAGTACCCGGTGCGCCCAACGGTATCGCTCAACCTCGCTTTGCTCGACCACTTTCCGGAAATTGCGCAACTGATCCGCGATCGCGGCTGGGCGGTCATGAGCCATGGCCTGTACAACACCCGCTTTCTGTATGGCATGGACGAGGCTCAGGAACGAGCGTTTTACCGCGACAACATCGACAGCCTCAAACGCCACACCGGGGGCGATCTGCAGGGCATCTTGACGCCGGCCATCACCAACACGGCGCGCACGCCTGCGCTGATTGCCGAGTCGGGCATGACCTATCACGCCGACTGGGTGCATGACGATGTGCCGGTGCCCATTCATGTACCGGGCCGTCGGCTGGTGTCGATTCCCTACAGCTACGACTTGAACGACGCCCCCTTGTGGGACGGCCGCCCCTATGGCGCGCGCTATTTCGTCGACGCATGCAAGGCGGCTTTCGATCGGCTTTACGCCGAGAGCAGCGACGGCGGGCGGGTGTTCTGCGTGGCCCTGCATCCTTATCAGATTGGTCAGCCGCACCATGTGGGCCACTTGCGCGAGGTGCTCGACCACATGGCCGGGCATGACGGGGTGTGGTGGGCCACCGGCGATGAGATCGCCCGCCATTTCCTGGACCATCACCACGACGAGCATGTGGCGCATGCCCAAGAGATCGAGGCGCGCCGCGTGGCCCGCCCCAAACAGGCTGTAGTGCGCGCGCCCCGGCCGGTGCAAGACATGCAGCCCGGACCCTGGCCGGCCGAGCGGCGCCATGGGTATGACCACCCGCATTGCACCTGGTCGCCCTGGCCGAGCCGGACACCGCTGCGTTGGCAGGCCCCGGGGCAGTTGGCCGTGGTGCCGTTGCTGGTGCTTGAAGCCTACGAGGACCCACTGCCGGAAAACTGGCCGCAGGTGCACAGCGTGGGCGGCGGCCTGATCCGAGACTTTCCCAACATCTCGCGGGTCTCGACCCGTGAATATGGCCATCGAGTCGGCATCTTCCGGCTGCTCGATGCCTTGCGCCGGCGCGGGATCAAGCCCACGGTGGCCATCGACGCCTTGAGCGCCGAGTGCTACCCCGACCTGCTCGATCGATTGCAGCAAGACGGTGCCGAGTTCGTAGCGCATGGCATTTCCGTGACGCGGCCGCAGACGAGCCGCATGAGCGTGGCGCAGGAGCGCGCTTACATCATCGAGACCCTGGAGCGACTGGCCGCTTGCGGGGTGCAGACTCGTGGCTGGTTTGGCGCCGACTACAGTGAATCGACCCTCACCCCCCAATTGCTGGGCGAGCAGGGCGTGCAGTACCTGTCCGATTGGGCCAACGACGAGCAGCCCTACCGCATGAGCACGCCAGGCGATCTGGTGGCCACGCCGCTTTGGGCTGACTTCGACGACCAAACGGTGCTGATCAACCGCATGTGCGACCCCGTCATTTTGGAAGACCACTTTGGCAAGGCTTTGCGCCAGCTCAATCGCGACGCGGTCCAGTCGGCGCGGCTCCTGCATTTTTGTGTGCGACCCTGGGTGCTGGGTTCATCGGCCCGCATTGCCTTGTTTGAGCGGGTGCTTGACGTGGCGCAGTCGCTCGATCAGGTTTGGATGCCGCGCCTGGGCGAGGTGGTCGACGCCTGGCGAGCGGCGCAGCAAGCGCGCTGATGCATGCCACCAAGCCCAACGACCCTTCTGAACAACCGTGACCATGATTGAACTGTCAGGCGTTTCTAAAACCTACGGGACTGCGCAGGCCCCCATCCATGCGCTGCACCCGACCGACCTGAAGCTCGACGAGGGGCAGGTGGTGGGTCTGCTGGGCTTTTCTGGGGCGGGCAAGAGCACCTTGCTGCGTTTGGTCAATCTGCTCGAGACGCCCAGCAGTGGTCGGGTCAGCTTGGGCGGACAAGACCTCACCGGACTGACGGCGGCCGAACTCAGGCAGGCGCGCCAGCAGGTGGGCATGATCTTTCAGCAGTTCAATTTGCTCAGCAGCCGCACGGCTTTGGAGAACGTGGCTTTTGCCCTGGAGGTGGCGGGGCTTGCGGCCTCGGTACGCCGCGAACGTGCACGCGAGGCACTTTCGGCCGTGGGCTTGAGCGACAAGGAGGCCGCCTTCCCGGCCCAGTTGTCTGGCGGCCAGAAGCAGCGGGTGGCCATTGCCCGGGCGCTTGCCATGCGCCCGAAGATTTTGCTCAGCGATGAGGCCACTTCGGCGCTCGATCCGCACACGGCCTTGTCGATTCTGCGCCTACTCAAGCAGCTCAAGCGCGAGCGGGGCATGACCATGGTGGTGGTCACGCATGACATCAAGGTGGCCAGCTATCTGTGCGAGCAGTCGGTGGTGCTCGAAAAGGGCAGGGTGGTCGACCGCATTGATATGGGCAATCCGCAACCGGTGAGCCGTCTGGGCAAGTTCTTTTTTGAAACCGCCCGGGGTTGGACCGATGACACCGAGTTGCCGCAGGAGGATGCATGAACGATTTATTCGGCGCTTTGGTCGAATTCGGCCCCGCGCTCTGGAAAGCCACCACCGACACCTTTTTGATGGTCGGTGTGACCATGGTCAGCGCAGTGCTCTTGGGCACACCCTTGGGTGTGCTGCTGTTTGTGACATCCTCGCAGGGGCTCTACCCCAAGCCGGTGCTCAACCGGGTGGCGGCTTATTTGGTCAATGTGCTGCGCTCGTTTCCTTTCATCATCTTGCTGGTGCTGCTCATTCCGTTTTCGCGGGTGGTGGTGGGAACCAGCATCGGCCCGAAGGCGGCGGCAGTGGCTTTGTCGTTTGCGGTGATTCCCTACTTCGCGCGTTTGGTTGAGCAGAACCTGCGCGATGTGCCGCGCGGCATGGTCGAGATGGCCCGCGCTTGCGGCGCCACGCCGCTGCAAACGGTGCTCAAGGTGCTCATCCCCGAGGCCCTGCCCGCCTTGCTGGGTAGCCTGACTGTCACCGCAACCGGCTTCATCGCTTACTCGGCTGTGGCCGGTGCAGTGGGCGCCGGCGGCCTGGGCGATTTGGCCATACGCTACGGCTATTACCGTTTTGAGACCTCGGTGATGATCTGGTGCGTGGTCATCATGTTTGTGTTGGTTCAGTGCACGCAACTGCTGGGTGACTGGCTGGTGCGACGCACCGATAAGCGTTGATTTTCTTTTTTAACCTGAGGAGCTTGTCATGAAAAAACGTCATCTTCTGGCTGCCATGGTGGCCCTGTCTGTCACCGCATCGGCCTCCTGGGCGCAGCAGCAGGTGCTGCGCATCGGCTTCTTCCCCGGCCCCTATGCCGACCAATTCAAGCGCGGGGTGCAGCCCTACCTTGAGAGCCAGGGCATCAAGGTGCAGGCCACTGAGTTTTCGAACATCATTCAGCTCAACTCGGCCTTGATGGACGGCGCGCTCGACGCCAACGTGTTCCAAAACCGGGCCTTCATGGACACCTTCAATACCCAGCAAAAAGCCCGGCTGGTGGAAGTGCTGCAAGTGCCCAGCGCGCCTTTGGGCATTTACTCGAGCAAGCACAAGGACCTGCGCGCTTTGCCCAACGGCGCCCGGGTGTCGGTTCCCAACGACCCGACTTCGATGGGCCGAGCCTTGGCCTTCTTGCAGAGCCAGGGGCTGATCACGCTCGATCCGGCGGTGCCCGCCGGCCGCGCCACCGAGCGCAACGTCACCGGCAATCCCAAGAACATCCAGCTGGTTCCGATTGACGCACCGCAGATGCCGCGCACCATGGTGGAGATGGATGCCGCCGCGATCTTGGGCAACCACGTGATCGCCGCCGGCATGGTGCTGTCGTCGGCGCTGGCGCTCGAAGATCCTGCGCCCCAGTACCGCATCATTTTGGTGGCGCGCGACGACGTGGCCCGCTCGGACCTGATGGCCAAGCTGGTCACGGGTTACAAGTCGGCTGAGTACCGGCGCTTCGTCGAGACCGACCCCAAGGCCAAGGGCTTTTCGCGGCCTGAGTACTGGCGCTGAAGGTCGCCGATGAACGGGGTCACCAGCAGCGTCGACAAGGCCTGCCAGGTCATACGCGAGGCCATCCGCAGCGGGCAGTACCCGGGCGGATCCTGGATCCGCGAGGTGGCGGTGGCCGAGCGGGCTGCTGTTTCGCGCACCTCGGTGCGCCAAGCGCTCAACGTCTTGGCCGC
>JAIXWZ010000167.1 GCA_027491035.1 Comamonadaceae bacterium
GCCATCGGCGGCATCGATGCGCAGCGACTGCCCGAGGTCATGGCCAGCGGCGTCGGCTCGGCCGCCGTGGTGCGCGCCCTGGTGGCCGCGCCCGATCCGCAGGCCAGCGCCCGCGAGCTCGGTGAACAAGTTCGTCGCCTTGACCGCTCGGCACCGCTGCGACCGGAGCCGCCCTTTTGGGACCAGGAACTGCACCGACTGCCCTGGTGCAGAGAGCTGGTGGCCCAGGGGGCATCCATCGCCGAGGAAATTCTTGAGCTGATCCGAAAATTCAGGCCCTTCATGCCCTACCCCAAGTACGGCAACCTGTACAACAACACCTGGGACGCCTTCCCGCTGTCGGTGTTCCAGGGCGAGCACATCGAGTTGTCAAAAGAAAAGCTCTCGGTCAGCATGACGCCGCTGATCCAGATGTTCAGGACCAAGGTGCCCGTCACCTCAAGCCTGATCGGACCGCTCGAATCGCAAGGCCATCTGCGCAATGTTTTTGTCAGCCGCCTGATCCCCGGATCCATCATCAACCCGCATCGCGGCTGGACGCCTGACTACCTGCGCATTCACCTGTGCCTGGTGCCAGACCCAGGGTGCCGCATCACCGTCGGCGGCATCACCCGCACCTGGAAAGCCGGCCAGCTGCTGGCCTTCAAGGATGGAGGCCCGTATCCGCACAGCGTGGAGCACAGCGGCACGCACGAGCGCATCGTGATCTCGTTCGATCTCAACCTGCAATACGTCGCACGCTTTATTCCCGAGGTACTTTGAGCGGCTGGCGAGGCCACAAGCGCCGCACCCCCAGAAAAGGGTCACGCGCTTGCCGCGAGATGTAGCGCTGCAGCACCCGGTTGCGGTCAAACTCCTCATCGAGCAAGGCAATCTGCACCACATCCTCATAGGCCTGCCGGCTATCGCTCCAGACGGTCGAGCGCAAATGGCCCTCGCGCCTGAAGCCAAAGCGCTCTTGCAGCTGGGCCACCTGAACATTGCTGTCGTAGATCACGCCCTGCACCTTGTGCATGCCCAGGCTGTTGTAGGCAAAGGACAAACTGGCGCAATAGGCGTCGGCCACCAGAAATGAGCCCATGTATGCCGGCAAGATGCCCATGATCTGCTCGACCGATCGGTTGTGAAAGTTGATGTTGACGAACATCGACAGGCCAATGGGCGTCTGGCCGTGAAAGACCACCCACTGGATGGACCGGCTGTCGGGCAGCAAGGACGTGTAATCGTGCGTCAGGATCTCGAGCAGATCTCGGGGCGTCAAATCCGATGGAATGCTCTTGAGTCGGTGAGAAAAGTCCTGGTCGACAACCAGCGACCAGACGAACTCGAAATGCTCGGGCCGTCGCCGCTCGAGCCGAATCGCACCAAAACTCAAAGGCCGCCACCAGTTCGCCTCGTGCCACTGGGCCAGCTCGTGGAGCAGATCGACCTGCGCAAATCGCCGCGACAGCATCACGGCCGCCTCACGCGCTGCCTCCACGCCCTCCTGCGACCGCAGGCGAGCGAGCCACTGGATCACCTGGCCAAGATCTGGCGCGATCGCCGTGTCAAACTGGGGCAGGAGGCTCACAGCGCCTGCGCCCCATCGGTCGGTGCGTCACTGGCCTGGGCCGACTGCTGAATGCTCTGGTGCACCATGGCCTTGTCAAGCCGATGCCCGATCTGCTCGCGAGAAATCAGCAGCACACTGCGGCGCATGGCCAGCTGCTCGAGCTCGGCATCGATGAAGGCCAGGAACTTCAGGTGGTTCTTGACCTCCTCGCTGAGCTCCTCAAACTCGTAAGTGACACCGTTGATTTTGACCATCGTCATGAATAACCCCTTTGCTGATCAATCATTAAAGGAAAGCTGGTTGGCCACGGTCAGCTCCCTTTGTGCCAGCCGTTTGCGCTGACCGGCAGCGGCCCATTGCGTGAGCACCTGCGCCAGACGCATCGCCGACCAGCCTATCCTGCGCTCAAGAAGCAGGGGCGTCAACAGCGGCAGAAGGTGGGCATAGAGTTTGCCCAGGCCTCGCACCAGCAACTCGTCGGACAAGCAGACGTGCGCGAGCGCACGGCCACGCGCACCTTGCCGGCCCGCACGGCCGTAAAGCTGCCACTCGATACGGGCGGCATCGTGCGGCTCGAACATCAGCACCTGCAAGCCGCCACGCTCTGAAACCAGCGCGCTGACGAGGATGTCCGTCCCGCGTCCGGCCATATTGGTTGAAACGGTGACCGCACCGGGCTGGCCGGCGATGGCAACAATGCGGGCCTCCTCGGCATGATGCTTGGCATTGAGCATCTGGTGCGGCACCCCGCGCGCATCAAGGGCCTGCGACAAAGCTTCGGTGTCACGTATCTTTCGGGTCCCAATGAGCACAGGCAAACCGGCTTGGTGGCAAGCCAGCGTCTCGCGCACCACCGCCTCCAAGCGTTTGTCGGGGTTGGCAAACAGCAAGGGGCGTGCATGCTCGAGCCGGCTTGGCACCCGCGGCGCCAGGGGCACCACCCAGGTGCCATAGGTGCGAAACAGCTCGCCATGGATGCCCTGCAAAGTCCCGCTGGCGCCACACAGGCGGTGGTAGCGGTTGAAAAAAGTCTGGAAGGTCATGCGCGCCACGGTCTTGGGCGGGCTGCTCAATTGCAGGCCCTCCATGGCCTCGATCGCCTGATGGATACCGTGGCTCCAGGAACGGCCGGCCATGACACGACCGGTTTTCTCGTCGACGATGACCACCTTGCCGTCCTCATCGACCAGGTAGTGGCGGTCGCGCTGGTAAACATGACGGGCCATGATAGACAGAGCCACCATGCCTTCGGAGCGCTCTGGAAAACGCCAGAACGGGGGCAGCAGATAAACCATTTCCTGCACCCGCCGCTTGCCTTTTTCGGTAAATCGGATGTCGGGCACAGGCTCGGTCTGCACCTGGTAGTCGACCCCCATCAGCAGGTTCTCGAAGATCCGCTTTCCCGCCAGCACCGCGTCGATGAGCATCGGGTTGTCATCGGCCGAAGAGATGATCAGGGGCGTGGTGGCCTCATCGATAAGCACGCTGTCGGCTTCGTCGACGATGGCCGCCCACAAACCCCGCCCCACCGGCCTTGGGCTCGCGTCGTGCCTTTGCATCTCCCAGAGGCGGCGACGCACGGGATCCTTGACCCCGCCGAGAATCAACTCATCGCGCAGATAGTCGGCCAGCAACTGCTTGCCCGTTGCATACACCACATCGCAGCGGTAGGCATCGGCCAGCGCATGGGGTGGAGTCTCCGGCGTGATCGAGGCCACCGAAAAATCGGCCAGCGACAACAGCGGCGCCATCAGCTGCGCATCGCGCTCGGCCAGATAGTCGTTGGCCGTGACAATGTGGCAGGGCCTGCGGCTGCTGGCGTACAGCGCAGCAGCCAGGCCAATGGCCAGCGTCTTGCCCTCCCCAGGGGCCAGCTGAACCAGGTGGCCGTTGTGCATCTCCAGCGCCGCACGCACCTGCGTCAAGTGCGGCTTCATGCCCAACCGATGCTCTGCCGCGCAGCACCACAAGCCCAGCAGCTCGCTGCGCTGGCGCAGCCACTGCGGGCTCGCGGCCACGCCGGCCTGCGGGCTGGCCGCCAGGTACTGCAGGCGCTCAGACTTTTGAGCCAGCGTTTGCGACAGCTGCGCCAGAGACAAGGCACTGGCCTGCTTCCAACTGTCGCTGACCCATTGCAATTCGCGCTCGGTCTGGCGTCTGGCGATGCCACTGCAGGCCCGCCACCTGACCTGCCACTGCCGCCAGACCGAATGCTCGGCGTTGCGATCGCGCGGTGGGTACCACTGTTCCCGTTCAAGCCCTTTGGACATGATCAGCCGAGCTGGTAACGCTTTTGCATGAGCTGACGCACGGATTGACTGACCCGCTCGTAGACGCTGCGCTCGGGCAGCTCGATGCGCAAAGCCCCTTTGAGGCCGTGCACCAGCTCAACTGGATCGGGTGGCGTCTGCAGTTGCAGGCGCACCTCGAAAAACTCCTCGACGGCCTTTTCACCGCGCTTGTCATCGTTGGCCACCGGCAACTCGCCGCCACCCAACCAGCCCAGGGCAGCCGATGGCAAAGTGCCCCGCTGATAGGGCAGCACTGTCAATTGCCCAGCAGCCAAAGAGTCCTGCGCCTGACCGCGCAAGCGAACCTGCATGGATCCCAGGCTGACGCCAAACAAATCCTGCGCGCGCTCCTGAGTGATCACCGCCACGAACTGATAGCCGCTGCGCGCATCGAGCACATGCCCGAGTTCGGTGCCCTGCGCGACCCAGGCGCCGAGCCGCTCGCGCCCTTCCAGCGTCACGAACCGCCCGTCGTGGGGGGCTCGAACGGTCAAGTCCTGCCGCCTGCGCTGCAATTGCTGCAGCCGCTGCTGCTTGGTCGAAATCTGATCCTCCACCGCCCGCAGGTCGGCCATGCGCGTGGCCAGCGCTTGGCGCTGAAGGGCGAACAACTCGTCGAGCTCGCCTTGAAGCTGACGCATCTCAAGCAGCAAGGGCGCTGGGTCAAAGCGCATCAACTCCTCGCCCGCGCGCACCCATTGCCCATTGCCCAGCGTGACTTGCTCCAGACGGGCGTCAACCGGCGCATAGAGCACGGCCGCCCGATTCGATTGCACCACCCCGGACGCCACAATCGAGTAAGGCAAAGGAATGGCCAAAGCCAGCGCAATCGCCCCGATCAGCAGGCCGGTGATCCCCCAGGCCCTGAGCCGATGGGTTTGTACACGCGGTCCGGCCAAATGTTTGATGGCCTTGCCCATCGGTGCGAGCAGCAGCAAATAGGCGGTGATGCACAACACAACCACGCCCAGCCCAAACCACAGGTCCATGACAAACAGCACAATCGCATAGGACACCAGCAGGCGGTAAAAAAGGCTCACCGGCGCGTAGGCCAAGCACCACCGGCGCTCGCCAGGTGCATCAATGGGCGTGCGGGCGGCGTGGCTGCCCAGCAGGTATTTGTCGGCCAGATAAAACCAGTACGACTGGGCCTTTTGGTAGAAGTTCGGAATATCCAGAAAATCGGCGAGCACGTAGTAGGCATCAAAACGCAGCAGCGGGTTGCCATTGAACACCACGCTCGAAACCGAGCCAATCAGCATCACGTTAAAGGCCAGGCTGTTGATCAAGCCGGGGCCGGTGGCTGCCCACACCAAGGCGCCCAGGGCGGCCATGAAGATGTCGGCCATCATGCCCGCCGCGCTGACGAACATGCGGTGCCACCGGTTGGCAAACGACCAACTGGCCGTGGTGTCGATATATGGCAGCGGCGTGGTCACCAGGAACATCAGGCCAAACGTGTGCACGTTGCCGCCGTAGCGCTTGCACACCAGGCCGTGGCAGACCTCATGCACCACCTTCATGACCGACAGGCACAGATAAAGCCAGGGAAGATTGGTCCAGGCAAACGCGCCCTGGCTGCTCGAGGCCAGACTGTCCCAGTTTGAAATGGCAGCCGAGGCGCCGGCAAGCAAAACGACCACCCAGACCAACCAAAGCGCGGCCGATGGAAGCACGGCCAGCCTGCGGTCCAGCGCAGTGAGAAAATTGTCCGGATCGACGAGAGGGAGCCGAAAATACAGGAAGGAAAGTGCCTTGGCCTTGAGCTCCTTCTGAGCTGTCTCCTGGGCGCGCTTGTCAATCTGCCGGGTATCGGCCTCGTCGCGAAAGTAAAGCAGGTTGGAGACGTGCAGCTGAGACAGCAACTGCACCACCTCCTCCTGACCTGGGGCATGCTGCGGATAGCGCTGCAGGTAACTTTGCCAAGCCTGGTCCACACTGGTGTGGTGATTGAGCGTCTTGAGAAAGTCGTGGGCGTGCGGCGTGATTCGAAAAAACCGATGCGCATAGGCATCTTCGAGCACGATCCAGGCCTGGCCGCGGTAGGACTGCGGCGTCGCTTTGACGCCCGGCAGCAGACTCACATGTGCGTCGGCAATCTTGTACCAAGCATCGCTGTAGATGGCGCCCGACATGTTCAGCCTCGTCCGCTCATCGCATCCATCACAGCCAGAACCACAGACGCAGGGTGTCGTAGGTCCGGTGCAACAGGATCCAGCCGATGTTGCGATAGCCCACATCGATCTTGGCCAGCCCCGTCATGCCCGGCCGCCACCACGGCTGCGCCTGGCCCTGCACCACCGCCTTGAGCAGGAACTGATTGCCCTCCTCGCCTTTGACCTGGGCCATCGGCACAAAGTTTGACACCTTAAAGGCAATCGGCTCGCCGGGCTGACTGAGCAGCACGAACTCACCTTGTGAGTCGATGCCGATGCTGCGGACATCGCGCTCCGGCACCTGCAGCACCAGGTACAGGTCCTGGACTTGCGCAACCCTGAAAACAGCATCACCGCGCCGAACCGATGCGCCCAGGAGCTTGCGACGCTCGCCTTCGACCACCACGCCGTCAAACGGCGCGCGCAACTGGGCCTGCTCCAGCAGGTAGCGCACCCTTTGCAGGCGCGCCGCGGCCTGCGCACCTCGGAACATGGCCACCTGCAAGTCGGCCAGGGCCCGAGCCGCCCTGGCCTTGTCGGCCTCAGCCTGAAAGCGCTGCAGCTCCGAGCCAATCTCGAGCTCCTGCTGCTTGAGGTCGCTGGTGTCGAGGCTCGACAAGGTCTGTCCCTGCTTGACCAGGTCGCCCACATCGACCAGCACGTCCTGCAAGCGCCCGTCCATTTGCGGCGTGATCACCCGCACGCTGTCAGTGGTCAGCTGAGCCGAGGCCTCGATGCGGTAGGGCATCTGGCCAAACAGCAAAACCGCCACCGAAATCGAGCAGACCACGGCCCAGAACTTGATCCAGGGCCTCTTGGGCCCAAACAGAATCGACAGCTTGTCCAGGGCGTAGAGACGAAACCGCTTGAAAGGGTTGAGCTGGCGGTTGCGCGCGTCGATCAAGCGCGGCAAGACCATCTCGAGCATGAGCAGCAACTGGTTGAGCGTTTCAGCCTCGATCGGTTCGCGCTCGGTGGCACACAGCACCACCGCCTGCGTCTGACCCGAGGCGTCGCGCATCGGCACGCCCGTCAGCCCCTGCGCGCCGTCGAGCACGCGCAACAGTTCCAGGTGCGCCGGGGGCAGCACCAGCAGGGCATCGCTGACCGCGTCTTGGCTCACCGATAGCACCCGATCGACCGACAACACCTCAGCGGCTGCCTCTTGCATGGCCTGCACCAGGCGGGAGGTCTTCTCAAACCGCTCCAGGTGGCTGATGGCCACCACCTCGGCACGGGCACCCACGCGCCAGCACAAGACCGCCTGACGCAAGCCGAGCAAGCGAATCAGGCCATTGACCAGAGCCAGAGCCGCCGCACCGAAGCGGGGGGCCTGCATCACCTGCGTGCTCAAGGCCAGCATGTCCAGCAGCCCAGGTCCGTGGGCATCTTGCAGCGAGCCGGCAACGGGCAAGTGCTGTACGGCCGTCGTGACGACAGGGCCCGCCCGCAAATCGCGCACGAGCATGGCGCGCACCAGGGCCTCTTTCAGATGCGCCCTGTCCCGCTCCGGCAAGGCCAGCACCAGCACGGTCGCGCCGACATCGACCAATTGGATCATCAGCACGATAACGCCCAATCCGTCGGCCAGCCGGTGCGTCTCGTGGCTGTAACCCTTGCCCTGCATCGCCTGCAAACGCTCGGCCGTCACAAAGCCCTCGAGCTCCCGCACATCTGCGCTCGAACCCCCCGAACCCAGTGCAACCGGCGACGGCCCGGTCGGCGACAGCACCAGCGTGGCCTGCGCAGCGCACAGCGACTGCATCAGCTGCGCATACTGCTCATAAAAATCAGCCGGCCGAGGCCCTTTCAAGAGCGCATGCAGGGCGTCGATGACCGCAGAGGCCTGCGTCGGACGCTTGGCGCCGGAATCGGATGTGTCGGACATGGACAAAGATCAGGGTGTGCTGCGCACGGGCGAGCTGAGCAGCCTGCCCTTGACCCCGGGGCGTATCACTGCCTTGGGGTTGGCAAAGACTGCGCGCACATCAACCAGACCACTGGCATTGTCGGCCAGCGGAGACACAAACTGCACCACGCCCTCCGCAAGCATGGGCTCGCGGCCGGAGGTCTCGAAACTGGCCTTCAGGCGCATGCCTGCCCGCAGGGCGCCCGCGACCCGCAGAGGCAGGTTCAGCCGCAACTCCACCTGAGCGGTGTCGACCAGGCGAAACAGCGGGTCACCGGGTTTGACCCAGGCACCCTCGTCAACCTCGGACTCCACCACCGTGCCTGCCCGCGGCGCGCGGATGGTGCGCAAATCGAGCTCAACCTGAGCCAGTTGCACCTCGACACGCTCCCGGTTTTTTTGCGCCATCAGCTGCTCAAGCCGTCCCCGCGCGCTCAGGTGTTCCAGTCTGAGCTTGAGCAACTCCTCGCGGGAAACCGCCTGCGACCGACTGGCCACCGTTTCGGCAATCGTGAGCAACTCGTCGAGCACCTTCAAGCGGGCCTGGGCCGCATCGAGCTCGCTGCTGTCGCGCGCGATCAAAATGCGCCGCTCAAGCTCTAGCTTTTGCGTGCTGCTGTCTAAGTCCAGCAAGGTCTGTCCCTCGGCGACCATGTGACCGGGCTTGACCTGCACCTTTTGGACCACGCCCGCCACCGCCACGCCAAACTTCACATCGGCCACAGGATGCACCAGACCCACAAACTCGGTGGCGTGCAGCTTGCTGGCCCCGCCCATGACGAGGGCCGCCACCGAGCCGCAGACGCATAAAAATCGGAAAAATTGCTTCATGATGTCATTTCAAGATCGACCGCCTCAGGGCTCGGTGGGCAGGGGCGTTTCCACACCATGCAGGCGCAGCAATTGACCCTCAGCGAGCATCAACGACAAGCGTGCCACCTCGCGACGCCCCGCCGCTTCAGCCAATCGCACCTGAACCTCCAGCAGGTCCTGCTCGGCCTGTACCTGGCTGGCCAAGGTGGTTCCGCCCAGGGTCACGCGCGCCTTCTCCTGGGCCAAAAAGGTTGCCCGCAAGGCGGCGTCGTCCTCGATCAAGCGCAGCTCGGCCAACACACTGTGCAAGGCATCCTTCTTGGACTGGAAATCGTTGCGAAACGCCTGTTCGATGGCGGTGCGCTCGGTCTCAGACTGCGTCACGCGCCACTGCTGGGCCTGCGCCTGCAAGCGGGCCTTGGCGTTACCACCGGCGCCGAGCTCCACATTCAAGCCCACAAACCACTCCGGGTACCGGCCGCGGCGCACGGTCGACAAGGACGTGGTAGTCGACTCCGACAGGCCGCTTTGGCTGTGCGAGAGCACGAGGTCCACCGCCGGGCGCTGCTGGTTGAGCGCAAAATTGAGCCGCACCTGGCCCTGCAAATGGCGCAGCCCGGCAATGCGGTAGGGCGCCCACTGCGACAGCGCCTCCCCCACATCGACCGCTGAGTCCACGTCGGCCAAAGGCTTGGCCCGCAAACTCAAATCGGCCAGCCGGGTGTGCGGCAAATCGATGCTGGTCATCAGCTTGATCACGAGTTCATCGCGGGCCTGCCTTGCCCGACTGAGTTCGGACTGGCGAACCAGGCGCAAACGCTGCGCCTCACTGACGGCTCTGGGCGGCAGACGACCGGCCGCCACCCGCTCCTGCGCATCACGCACGAGGGCCTCGGCATTGGCCACCAGGGCCTCGCGCAAGCTCAACACATCGCTGGCGGCATGGGCCTGCCAGAACACCGACATCGACTCGGCGATGACCTTCTGCAGTTGCTGGCGAAACTGCCACTGTGCGATCACCCATTCGATCTCTGCCACCCGGCGATCCGTTTCGGTCACCCCCACGCCGCGGCCGCGCATCAGGGGCTGCTTGATCAGCAGCACAAGACCGGAATTGACCTCCGAATCGGTCCCCGCCTTGGCCAGCACATTGCTACTGCGTGTCACGGTGCGGGCACTCAAACTGAGCTCGCCGCCAGTGGGCAAGCGCTGACGCACCCCCACCTCAAACGTCTTGCCCTCTTCATCGAGCACATTTTGGGTGGCCGCCGCAAAGTTGCTGGTCTTTTCCTCGATCGTGCGCTGCCTCTCGATGGAATTGATCTTGGTGTTGCCAAACAACAAGGGCTCGTAGAGCGCCGCTTCGGCCTGCGCCAAGGCACGGCTGACCTCAACGGTTTCCCGGCCAAACGTCAGTTCGAGGTTGCGCAGCGTCAGCAACTGGGCAAACTCCACCGGCGCCAACTCGATGCGCCCGGGCGGGGCCGGCTGGCGCACGCTCTGGGCCGCAGCCATCCCCGGCGCAACAGCCACAGCCAGCCACGAGACGATGAAAGGCAGACGGTAGCACCAGCGACGCAGTGCACAGCCAGCTGCCGCAGGCTGCGGCTCAGCCAGGCGGGCCGCTTCAGGCCAAGGGGGCGGCAGAGGCACGGGCGCGCTCATTTTTCAGCTGTATCAGGCGCTCGATTTGCGGCATGGACAACAAATGGGCATAAACAGCTGGCAGGTACTTCTTCTCGCGCAGCTGCTTGAACACGTCATCACCGAGCTTGTCGAGCTCCTCTTCGTTAATGACAAAGCAGCCCGTGATGTTCTTGACCTGGGACGCCGTGTTGACACGCATGTTCAAGGACGTCAGGAGGTTGTGGCTTTGCAGGAACTTGACGAACTCCTGGGTCACAAAATCCATTTGTTGCAGCTCGGAGAGATAACGCTTGACGTTCTCTATGACCTGCGTGGGCTGCCCCTTGTCGTCGAACAGGGCCGAGCCCTCGGTTTCGCTGAGCAAAGGGCTCTCCTCGTCCAGGCAGACCACAAAGCGCCCTTCCTGCGCACCCTTGCTCAAAGCAAACGGGTAGCGCCGGATCATGGCCGGGATGTAGGAGGCGCTCCAGGATCCGTGCGGTCCGACAAACAGGTTTTCGCCACTTTCCAGACCCATGAGGACCACGGGGCGAAAACCGTTGATGGCCGGCTCCTCCAGGAACACGATGGGGTAGACGGCCGATGCGCGCGCAAACTCATGCATCGTCACATAGGCAATGTGAAAGTCCGATGCATAGGAAAAACCCACGGTGCTGCGCACCCTCTTCTTCTGATGCCGCTCCAGGGAGACGGGGACCATTTTTTTGAACATGAAGCTTGTTTCCGAGATCCATCAAAATCGAACAGCGCGCTGGCCGGCCCAGCACGGGAGCGCCTCTCAGAGGCCGCCGACCTCCGTCGACCAGACGCCAGGCGCGACGGCCTGACCGGTGCTGCGCAGCAAGTCGCCCTCGCTCGACAGCACCAAGCCCCCATTGAGCGAGTTGCCATCGTAGCCATAGTCGATGCCCTCTAGCTCATCGTCCAGGCTTGGGGCCTGCAAGGACATGAAGGCAAAGCTGCTGGAGGCGGCCTGGGCCGGCTCAGCCAGATAGCGCGAGGTGGCAGACTGATTATCGCTTCTGAAAAGATCGAGCGAAGCGGACCAGGCGGCCACACTCACCGGCTCCACGCGCAGCAGCGACAAGCTCACCCCTTGCGCTGCCTGATCGGCCTGGCTCACCAGCTCGGCGCGTGCCTCCATCACCCGCTGCGGCGCATCGCCCAGTACCCGCAACTGATGGTAGGAGCCTTGCCGATCGACCAAGCGGTAGTACAAGCTGCCATCGGCCAACACCCCGCGCGAGGCCACACCGGTTGGCGCCGACACCTGCAGCGCCTGGGCATCGACCACCAGCTGCACCTGATCGGCCAGCGGCATGGACAGGCCATAGCCGTGGAAAGACAAAGAAGGCGCTTGCAAATGGGCCTGGCCGCTGCCCAGGGCCGCAACCGCCGTGATCTGGCCGGCGGAGCTGTACAGATCAATCCGCTGATCGGCCTGAATCTGGGCCACATCAATCCCGGTGGCGGCGATCACCGCCACCGCGCCCACACCCTCAATGCGCACGCCCGCATCCATTTGGACCTGCCCCGCATTCGATGCCAGCGTCAGATCGCCCTGGGCCTGCACATCCACATGCAGATGCACGTCACCGGCGCTGGCGCGCACCACCGCATCGCGGTTGAAGGTCCAATCGGCGGCGCCGGCTTGACCCAGATGCACGTGCGCGCCGCGCAAGATGATCGCGCCCTGGTCCAAACCGTTCCACGCATCCGGGCTCAGGACCACCGTGTCGGCCTTCGCATCACCGAGGGTCAGCGTGAGCAAGCCGCCATCGGCATCGGTGTCGGCGTTGAGCCAGCCCAGCGCCCAGCCGGTCCAGTCGACGACCTGGTCAACGTGCAACGCGTCGGGCACGAAATCGGGCTGCATCAGCCCACCCGAGGTGACGGCCGTGGCACTCGGAGAACCTCGCAGCACCAGATGGCCGCCCGCACTGTCAAAACTCACCGCGTTGCGGGTGATGGTGTCCGCACCCAGCACCAAGGTCGCGCCCGCCTCCACCACGATGCGGGCACTCGCGGCGCCGGGATAGGGGTTAAAGACGATTTGATCGGCCAGCAGCTGCAAAGTCTGCCCCGCTCGCACAGTGATGTTGCCGTTGACGGTCAACACGCCATTGCCGGAGTCGTCGTCCAATTCGAGGATCGAGCTGGCGGTCACATCCAGGGCGTCATTGATCGTCACGTCGCCCGTCTGGCGCATGTCGACGCCTTGGAAATAGGTGGTCTGGCCGCGCCCATTGAGGGTCATGCCCTTGCCTTCCACCAGGCCGGTAAAACGCGTCACGCCCTGCGAGGCATTGAGCGTCAACCGGCCCTCAAAGCTCACTTTGCCGGCCGGGTTGTCGCTGGCCGTGTGCACCCAAATCTGCTGACCAGCCAGCGAGCTGCCCAGCACGATGTCATCAAAGCGCAGGTTGGACACCTCGGCCGGGTCCAGGAAAATCGCCACAGGAGCGCCACCCGAGCTGCCCGGCACCGGCGTGACACCCGCCTTGGGCGTGCCGATCACCATGGGCAGCAAACCGGAGCTGGGCGACTGGATGTCGATGCGCTGGCCCGTCAGCGGCGCATCGACGTCCACGTTGGCACTGCGCACCGTCACCGGGGCAGCAAAGGCCTGCGACGACGGCGCAGAAAAATCACCCGCAATGGTGGCTGGTCCACCACCGCTGAGCGCCACGGGCCCGCCGCTGACCAGACTGCTGGCATTGAGTGCGGTGGCCTGACGCAGGTTCAAGCCGCCGCTGCCCAGGTTGGCATCGAGCGAGGTGATCTGCGAGTCCAGCGGCGCAGCCACCGTGCCCACGCCTCCACTTTGGCCGGTTCGCAACTGCAACTGAGCAGCCGTCAGGTTGCGGTCGCTGCCCTGAGCCTTGAGGATGGAGCCACCGACCGATTCCACGCTCACGCCCTGACCGCTGACCTGCCCCAGCGTGACATCGCCGGCGGCTTTCAAATTCACATTGCCGCCCGTGCTCGTGATCCTGGCCTCGGGCGCCATGGCCAGATCTGCGGCCTGCGCATCGAGCGTGAGGGCGCCGGTTGCGCTCAGCACGTCGCTGAGCACCACCAAGCTGCTCGCCTCCAAGCGCAGCGCGCCAGTGCCGCTGAGCCTGGCGGCCGCCCCATCGGTGTTGTCCTGGGCAGGAGGGCCTGCGACATCGGTGCCGTCCTTGAGTGTGATCGTACCGCCGGCCAGCAGGTTGATGGAGCCATTGTTCAAGCCCGTCAGATCTTGCCAGCCCCCGGCAACGACACTCGATGAGCCATCGGGCGCGAGCCGGGCCACCTGCACGGGGACCGTGTCGACGGCGACACTGTTGCTCTCTTGAAGGTGAGCGCCCAAGCTGCCCACACTCAGTGCCAAGCGATCGACCGAGGTCTCCAGCCTATCTGCGCTGGTGGCAATGCCACCAGCCGTTCCGCTTTGCAGGTAGAGCCCAGAAGCGGTGATGTCAAGGGCCGCTTCACCGTCTGTGATCGAGCTGCCCGCCACCAAGGCCACATTGCGCCCGGCAGCGACGATGCTGCCCAAGGCCACATCGGCTGCCGACTGCAAGCGCACATCGCCTGCCGCGCTGATCGAGCCCTCGACCCGCGCGCTGCCGCTGCCCGAATTCATCAGCAGACGGGCAGCGACCATGTCGACCGAGCCGGCACTGAGCGACTGGCCCAGCAGGTTGGCGTTGCCTGAGACACTGAGCGACAAACCGCCGCTGCCCGCAGACAGCACACCACCGGCGCTGAGGTTGAGCTGCCCGCCGGTGACGGCCACCGCCAGGCTTGAATCGGGCCCCGACTGCAGGCGCCCCGAGGTGCCCAAGCCCAGCGCGGACACCGCTTGCACCCCAAGCTGTTGGCCGGTGGACTGCACGGTTGAGGCGATCGAAACGAGGTCGGCCTTCAAAGCCAAGCGGCCTGCCGCGGTGACGGTCGACCCGCTGCTGACCAAAAGGTCACCAGCGGCCTCAAACGAGCCACTGCCCGCCACAGTAACAGCCGACGCCAGCAAGAGGTCACTGGCAACCGTCAGGTTCAGATCGCCCCCTTGTGTGGTGGCCAACCCGGCTTGGCTGACGGTGACTTCGGAAGAAGCCCCGCTGGCCGAAAAACGCTCGAAAGCCACATTGCTCAGGCTCACGATGCCCAGGCCGGTCAAGCTGCGCGCCGCATCCAGATCCGAATGCTGCAGATGGATGCCGCCAGCGCCTGCGCTGAGCGCCGCGTCAAGCACTGCAATGAGCAAAGGGGCGGTGCGCGTCCCAATCCCAGCAGAGGCCAAAACGCTCAACTCACTGGCCCGCACATCGATCGCTGCGGCCTTGCCGCTGACCGAACCCGAATCGGCCACCAGTCGCGCATGGCCCTCGAGCGCCGCGACGGTCTCAATGGACACCGACGTGCCGGCGCGCACCAAGGCATTGCCCGCGCTGGTTGCCGCGCTGCCGCCCAGGTCCACTGAGCCTGTGATGGACTGCAGGTACAAATCATCGGCTGCGAGCAAGCGCCCGCCCGTGCCCGATACCAAATTGCCCTGAGCCACAAGAGTCAGCAACTCGCCGCTGACCACGTCTGCATTGACGGTCATCACACCGGCCATCGCCTCGATGAGGACGCTGCCCGTGCCGTGCGAGCTGACCACCACAGAGTCCGCCGGCGTGCTGGCGGACCCAGGCGCCGTGCCGTTGCCCAGCGTGATCGCACCGGTGGTGGTGCGCAAGACGATGCTGCCGTTACCGCCTGTCGTGCGGACATCGCTTTGCGTGGCATCGCTGGCGCTGCTGGTGCTCGCATCGCTGACCAAGCGGTTCACGCTCACTGCCACATCGTCCACGCTCAGATCGTCGGCCTCCAAAAGGTAGATGCCGCCGCCGGCGGCGCGCGCGCTCAGCGTCCCCACCGCCGTCTCCAGGTGATCGACGCTCTCGCCCAAACCCGCGCCCGCGCTCAGCCTCAGCCGCGCAGCCGAGATATCGAGGTCTGCATCGTTGGTCCCAGCCACCAGTGCGTCGGCATCGAGCACGCTGCCGGCCGTCGCGGTGATGCTGACCCCACCGCCGATATCAATATCGCCCACCGTCACATCGGTGGCTGCCAGCAACCGGGCCGCAGCGCTGGTGCCTGTGCTCAGCAGCATGCTGGTGGCGCTTTGCGTGATCGAGCCGGTGCCGGCCAACACATCGATGCTGCCGCTACTTGCCGCCGTGCTCGTCGTGCGGATGTCGGCCGTACCGGTGAACGCCACGCTACGCGCGGCCATCACGCTGATGTTGCCGCTGGTGCTGGTGATGTCGGCATTGGCCGTGATGTCACTGCCTGCGCCCTGTGATTGAATCAGCAGACTGCCGCTGCCATGGGCACTAATGGCGGCATCGTCCCCCGGATTCGTCGCAGCGCCCGGCGCAGTGCCGTTGTTCAGCGTGATCGAGCCGGCGGTCGTGCGCAGCACGATGGAGCCATTGCCGCCGGTGGTGCGCACATCGCTTTGCGTGGCATCGGTGGTTGCCGTGAGTGTGGCGCCGTCGCTGCCCAGCCGGTTCACGCTCAAACCGACGTCGCCCACCACCAACTCGGTGGCCTCAAGCAAAAAGATGCCGCCATTGGCCGCCCGCGCACTGAGCGTGCCCACCGCCGTCTCGAGGTGGTCTACCGTTTCACCCACGGCCGTGCCGGCGCTGACCCTCAGGCCAGCGGCCGTGACATCCTGATCGGCATCGTTGCTCGTGCTGACCGGATCTGCGTCCAGCACGCTGCCCGCTGTCGCCGTGATGCTCACCCGGCCCAGCGTGAGTTCGATATCACCCACCGTCACATCGGTGGCCGCCAGCAGCCGCGCCGTGGCCGTTGCGCCGGTGCTCAGCAGCAGACTTCCCGCGCTTTGCGTGATCGAACCCGTGCCGGCCAGCACATCGATGCTGCCGCTGGTCGCCGCTGTACTTGTCGTGCGGATGTCGGCCGTGCCGGTGAGCGCCACGCTGCGCGCAGCCATCACACTGATGTTGCCGCTGGCGCTGGCAACGTCGGCGTTGGCCGTGATGTCCGTGCCCGC
>JAIXWZ010000113.1 GCA_027491035.1 Comamonadaceae bacterium
CCGACGGGTTGCTTCGTCGCTCGCAAAGAACGGGGGGAGGCGCAATGGCGGGGCAGGGGCGTTGACGTACCCACGTCCGTCATTGCGAGGCGCACAGCGCCGTGGCAATCCAGGTCTTTGTGCGACCGCTGATGGATTGCTTCGTTCCTCGCAATGACGGGGAGAGGCGCAATGACGGGGCAGGGACGTTGACGTACCCACGTCCGTCATTGCGAGGCGCGCAGCGCCGTGGCAATCCATGTCTTCGTGCAACCGCTGATGGATTGCTTCGTTCCTCGCAATGACGGGCAGGGGCGCAATGACGGGGTGGGGCGCAATGACGGAGCCGGTGTGCAGCGCCGTGGCAAGCCATGGATCAGCTCATGGCCTTCTGGGCATGCGCCAAGGCAGCATGGCTCGCACGATGGGGTTGACCAGGCGGGGCACGCTCAGCGTTTCGTGAAAGCTGGTCACCTCTTCATCGAGCAGGCGGCTGCGCAGCACGCTGCGCTGGTAAAACGGCGTGTCTTCGAGTTGCTGCAGTACCTGCACCGGGCCTTGGCTGCGCATGCGGCGGGCAATGCGCCAGCCTGTGGGGGGCAGTGGCTGTTGAGCCGGTGCGTCGAAGGGCAGCACTCGGCCGTCGGGCATGAAGCGCAGGGCCAGCACGTGGCCGCTTGGGTCGTCGGGCTCGATGTCGTAGATCACCGCAGTGCTGCCGTCTGAGAGTTGGCCACGTGACCAATCCCAGTGCCCAAAGCCGCGCTCGATGGGCTCGTCGCCTTCGTTGGAGTCCAGATAGGCGTGCCCTTGCCAGCTCATCTGCGGCTGCGTCAATTCGACTTGCACGCGCGCCTGCGGCGCGATCGGGCCCCAGCGGTGGCGGGCGCTGGCCTCCAGCGGCGTGCTGAACTGAAACAGCCGGGTGGGCTCGAGGGTGACCCGCCCGCGCACGCGCTGCGGAATGGGCATGCCCACTTCGTCGATGTCCACGATCAGGCGTTGGCCGTCCCAGTGCAGGCGACTCGGGCCGATGACAAAGTTCTGGGCATCGCGCTGGCAGTGGCGGGCGCCGCGCTCGGTCATGCACCAGCGACCCGCGCCCGGGCTGTAGAGGGCGACGTTGAGCGCGCAGTGGTTCATGGGATCGGCCGCGCCGCCGCGCCGGGCCCAGGCGTAGTAGGGAGAGAACACGCTGCCAATGAAGGCAATCAGGGTCAGGCCGTGGCGGCCGTCGTCGCTCAGGGCGTCGATATACCACCAGAGGTAGCCGCCCGAGGCGAGCGCCTGGTCAAAGCGGGGCTGGCCATCAGGGCCGCGGCCGCCTGCCGGCCCGACAGTGCCGCCATCGGCACCCCCGGGCCCGGGTGCACGCTGCCCCCGGCCAGGTACAGGCCCGGGATCGGGCTGCGCGCCCCCGGTCGGGCAAAGGCCGACATCCAGCCGTGGGTCGCCTGTCCGTACAGTGCCCCGCCCGTCGCTGGAAACAGGCGGGCGAAGTCCTGCGGCGTCGTGCGCAGCACTTGATGGTCTTGTGCCTGGATCTGCAGGCCGCATTGGCGCATCAGTTGGAAGCTGGTGGTTTGGCATTGTTCGAGGGCCTCCTCGGTCAGTGGGCTGTGGGCCTGATCGCCGTTGGCCGGCGCATTGACCAGGCACAGCAGCCGCTCTGCGCCCAGCGGTGCATCGCCGCTGCCGCGGTCCTGGGCGCACACGTAGACAGTGGGGCGGCTGGGGAGTCGGCCGCCGTCAAAGATCTCGCGAAACTCGCTGGCGTAGTCGGCCTGAAAGAAGACATTGTGGCGATCCAGCGCCAACCCTTGCGTGGGGGCATGGATGGACCAGGTCAGCGCCGACAGCGAGCGCTGCGGCGCCTTGGCCGGTACCGCCGTGCGCAGCGCCTGGCCGAGCAGGCCGCCTCGCAAGGCGGCTGTGTCGCCGTTGAACACCACGCTGTCGGCGTGCAGGCGCTGGCCGTCGGCCAAATGCACGGCCTGCACCCGTCCACCTTGCACTTCAATCTTCTCGCAGCGCACGCCGTAGTGAAAGCGCGCGCCGCGGGCCTGGGCCAGATCGGCCAGTTTGCGGGCCAGCGCATGCATACCGCCTTGCACCGACCACACCCCGTCGAGCTCGACCTGGGCAATGAGCATCAGCGTGGCCGGTGCCTGCCAGGGCGACGATCCGCAGTAAGTGGCGTAGCGGGCGAAGAGCTGGCGCAGCCGTGGGTCCTGAAAGTGGTGCCCCAGGCTGTCCCAGAGGCTGCGCATCGGACCGATGCGTGCCAGTGTGGCCAGGCCCCGCGTGCCCAGCTGGCCGCTCAGGCCCAGGGCGCTGGGCGCGGCTGCCCGGATGTAGGGGCCTTCGAGCGCCTGATAGACCTCGCGCGCTGTGGCACAGAAGCGGGCAAACCGCCGCGCTTCCTGCGCCCCCGCAAAGTCTGCGACCGCATCGAGCGAGCGCTGGGGATCGGCATACAGGTCCAGCGAGCTGCCATCGCTCCAAAAGTGGCGCGCCAAAATGGGCAGCGCGTTCAAGCCCAGCTCGGCCTCGAGCGTGGTGCCCGCCGCGGCAAAGATTTCATCGAATACCCAGCGCATGGTGAACACCGTCGGGCCGCTGTCGATGGGCGCGCCATCGACCCGGGGCTGGCGGATCTTGCCGCCGGGCGCGTCGGCCGCCTCGACCACCGTCACTTGCAGACCCTGGCGGGCGAGCTCGAGCGCGCTGACCAGGCCGGCCATGCCGGCGCCCACCACCACCACCTGGTGCTCAGCCATGGGCCAGGGCCGGCTCGCTCGCCTCAGGTCTGGGCCAGTGGCCCTGGTGGTGCAGCACCCGCATGCGAACGAACATGGACTCGGAAAAATAGCCCTTGCTGTAGGCCAGCTCGACCGCCTTGCGGTGGGCCCCGTTCATCGAATAGCCCAGCATCGAGGCGGTGTCGAGCCAGACGCTGAAGGTGCACTGGCGCAGCAGCGGCGCCTCGCCCAGGCCCATGGCCAGCAGACAGCCCGGGCTGGCCAACAGGTCGGCCTGCGTCGCGGGCGCCTGCTTCCAAAACGACATCGCCTTGGCTGGCCGGATGCTGGCACGGGTCAGGGCCGCGAGCAGTTGCGGCTGCGGTTCGGCTTGGACCAGTTCGGGCAGGGGCGAGGGCAGGGGGCTGCGCGCCCAGCCTTGTCCGTCCCAGGAGCCGCGCGCCGATTCAACCGACAGCAGCCCGCTCCAAAAGTTCTGGGCACGATCGCGAAAAGCCGCTACGATTGGACCCTTGAGAAAAGCCAGGGCGTTTTCAGCCTGATCGAATAAGGCGACGATTCCCTGGTGCGAGCTGCTAGGCCGAAGGCTAAAGCCCCCCTGGCTGCCGCTGCCCATGACTTTACCGAAGAGCAGGCCCGGTGTGCCTTTGAGGCCGGAGCCGCCTTGCATCAGGCGCAACCAGCCCCAGCGGCGGTGCGCATCGAGGTAGTTGATCAGAACCACCACCACCACACCGCTCAGTCCAGAGTTGGCGTCGGCAGGTGCGGCGTTCATGATCGGAGTAAAAAAAAGAGCCGGGGCGTTGAAGCGCCCCGGCCAGAAGAGCAAGCCTAACGCTTGGCCGCAGGAGCGGCGGCGGAGGCTTGCAGGGCAGCTTTTGCGGCTTTGACTGGTGCAGTCTCGGCCAGGGTGGTGTCGCGTCCGAGTTCCGGGTGATCCTTGAGCATGCCGGTTCCGTACAGCGGTTTGTAGGCGCCTTGGTGGCAGGTGGCGCAGTTGAGCTTGGCCACATCGCCGAGTTCGCCCTTGCGGTGCGCCGGGAAGACCTCGGTCAGCGGCTCCAGATAGCTCAGGTTCAGGTCGCGCGCCATGCGGATGCCGTGCCAGGCCGTCACGCGCTGGGGCGGCCCGCCTTCCCAGGTGGCGACGTTGCGGGTGTTGTGGCAGTAGGTGCAGTTGACCCCCAGGGAGGCCGACATGTGCATCATCAGCCCGTAGGTCCACTCGGCCTGCTTGATCGACTGCCGGTTGCCGGTGGGCAGGGCGGTGTTGCCGTTGACGCGGATTTCTTCCTTGCCCAGCAAGAAGGGCGTGAAGGGGTCGTTGGGCAGAGAACTCAGTCCGACGGTCTTGGCGGGCTTGTTCTGCCCGGCCGTATCCCCGATGAAGTTGGCCCCTTTGGGCGCGTTGTCGGCGGTGAACCAGATTTCTTTGGGCACCGGGTTGCCGCGGTGGCAGGTAAAGCAGGTCACACCGGTTTGCCCGACGTGGTTCTTCCAGTCGGTGTTGATGTGTTGCGTCATCTCGACCATCTTGCGCGCCACCACCTTGGTGTATTTGCTGTCGTCGGCGAAATTGGCCGGGTTGTGACAGTAGGCACAGCCTTGCTCAGGCGCAATCCAGGTCGTCATATTGGCCATCAGGCGGGTGAATTGCCCCACGCTGAGGTCTCCGAGCACCTTGACGTTTTGGTAAACCTGGCCGGCCTTGGGGCCATCGGCAGACGCTGGCGGCGCTGCTTCGGGCACCTCGTTGCTGGCCGCTTGCTGCTCGACGGCGCGCGGGTTGTAGACCTGCACCATGCCGGTGCCGGCATAGCCGTGTTGCACGCTGGTCACCGGTGGCCTCTCGCAGGCGGCCAGCAGGGCCAGACCGGCCAGGCTCAGCAGCCGGGCTGCAGGCACAAGGAAAGAGGACTTCTTGCTCATGGCTTGACTCCAGAAGGTGCAGCTTGCAAAGCCGGGTCGCTGACAGCCGGGAAGACATCGGGGTAGGGCGGTGCGACGCCGTGCTTGACGGCCCACAGGTACCAGTTGTCCACCACGGTGCCGGTCAGCAAGATGCCGATGCCACCGGTCAGTGTGGTGAGCACTGCGAACCACCAGGCCCAGCGGTGGATCGACTCCATCGTGGCGTTAAAGCCCATGGTCCAGCGCCAAAACAGGGCGGCTCTTTCACTGGCTGTGCCGCGGTCGACGATCTGCTCGATCTCGCGCTCGCCGCCGTATCGGCCCACCGCCAAGATGGTGGCGCCGTGCATCGCAAACAGCAGCACCGATCCGTAGAGGAAAGCGATCGACAGGGCGTGGAAGGGGTTGTAGAACAGGTTGCCGTAGCGCA
>JAIXWZ010000029.1 GCA_027491035.1 Comamonadaceae bacterium
CGCGGCAGGTTCAGCATGAGCGGCATGGTCGACAGGGGCGGGCTCGGTTGCTGCGGGCGGCTTGGACCGATGGACCGCCGCCACAGAGCGGGCCGGGCGTCCGAGCAGCGGGGCCGCGGTTGGCCGCGGCTGAGCCGATGGGTCAAGCAACTGCTGCTTGGTGGTTCCCGCCGTGTTCACACTCTGGCGGTCGACCTGGTTGCGCAAGACCAGCGAGAGCGTGCCAACGCTGCGCGCGAGGTCGAGCTTTTCGGCATCCTGGGGCGTCAACTCCAGCGTGACCGCGCTGACCACCTTGGGCTGGGTCTCGTCGCGGCTGGCCTCCTGCGCCACCGCCAGCACCAGCACCTGCTCGAGCACGGTCTTGCTGATGTGCCCGTCATCGCCGCGGCCCCTCTGGGTGTTGACCATCACATCGACGAAGGTGCCGGGCAGGGCAAAGCCCGCCACACCCACCACATCGTTGACACGCACCGTCATGGCACGCTTGCCCTGCGTGATCACCGCCGACAGCCCGCCCTGTGCGCCAGCCGGCGCCAGCTTGCGCTCAACCAGCGCATCGCCCCTGAGCAGCCCCACGCGCAGCACGCGGCCCTGCAAGGCGTCCAGGCTGGCAAACGCGCCAGTGGGCACCGCCCCAGTCGGCCAATCGACCAGCGTCAACATTTCGGGGGTCAGGCGCGTGCCCAGCTCCACATCGACCGCTGCCACCACCACGCGGGTGGCGGCTCCATCAGACTGGCGGCTGGCCCAACTGGCCGCATACACCGCGGCCACCAAACCGAGCACCAGCGCTGCAAGCAGCATGCCGATGGCCTTGACATTCTTCATCCTGAGCCCTTTCTTCACGCCGCGAACCAGCGCGACCACTGCAAGCCCTCGGGCTCGACCCACACCACATACAAAACCGTTCCCAAACAAATGCTCGCACCGTAGGGCATGCGCCCCAGCGGTGACGCGCCCTGCCCGCCTGCACGCCAGCGCGAACCCAGCGCGGCGCGCAACTGCGGCCAGGCCTGGCGCCGCATCACCAACGCAAAAGCCAGCGCACCGCCGGTCATGAACACCAGCAAGGCCGCGCCGATGGTGTGCACCGCGCCCAGGTAGGCGCCGACCATGGCCATGAGCTTGACGTCGCCTGCGCCCAGTGCGCCCAGCAGGTACATCGGCAACATCACCAAGAGCCCCAGGGCCAGGCCACCGAAGGCCAGAAGCAAGGCCTGCCCCGGCGCCACCGGCTCGAGCACGCTCAGAAACAGGGCAGCAGCCGAGCCGCCGAAGGTCAGCGCATTGGGAATGCGCCAGGCATAGCTGTCGATCCAGGCCGCCGCCAACAGCAAAGCAGCGAGCACCAGCAGCCGCGGCTGCTCGAGCACAAACAATGAGAACCAGTGGCTGAGGGTGGTCATGGCGCGTTGGGCTGTCGTCTTTCCTTGAGGAAAAATGTAGCCCCGCACCCTCTGACAAGCATGAGAGCAGCGTCCCGCTGTGGCCATGACAGAGCACCTGTTTTCAGGGGCTGCCTGGCATGACAAATGAACCAGGGGGCCTGGTTTGAGCCCAGCAGTTGTAGGAGCCGCGCCCTCGCGGCGATGCGGTGCTTGATCACAGGCTCCATCGCGCCGGGGGCGGCGCTCCTACAAGGGAAAAGCCGGATGGAGATCGAGATGTAGGAGCCGCGCCCTCGCGGCGATGCGTTGCTTGATCGCAGGCCCTATCGCGCCGGGGGCGGCGCTCCTACAGGGCGCAAAGCGGCCAGGGAATGCACCTTGTAGGAGCCGCGCCCTCGCGGCGATGCGGGCTCAGGAGATGATGTAGGCGGCTGAGCCGGTGGCAAGCAACTGCCCGCTGTCAGAGAAAAACTCCATCTGGGTGTTGGCCAGTCTGGAGCCCAGGCGGGTGACGCGCGCCTTGGCCTCGAAGCGCTCGCTCACGGCCGGCCTGAGGTAGTCGACCCGCAGATCGATGGTGCCCAATTTGTCGAAGTGGGCCATGCGCTGCTCAATCGGCTTGTCGCTGTGACGATTGCCCAGCGCGGCGATGCAGGCCATGCCGGCGATCACGTCGAGCACCGCGCTGATCACCCCGCCATGGAGCCTGTCGTGCAGAAAGTTGCCGATCAGGTCGGCTCGCATGTCCATGCTGCAGGAAAACCAATCGGGCCCCGCATCGAGCATCTTCAGGCCCAGCAGCCGGTTGAAGACGATCTGCTCTTCAAACAAGGTGCGCAGGTACTGGCGAAACTTCGGATCGAGCGACGCATCGGACGGGGCAACAGATGGGGTCATGGCCTTATTGTCTCGCAGTCACACCGGCCGCCACGGCGCTGGACGCGGCGCAGGCACAGCGGGACTTACCGCAGGCTCACAACTGACTAAAGTCGGGCAGGCGCTTTTGCATGAAGGCGGTGAAGGCCTCCTTGGCCGCCGGCTCGGTGAGCATGCGGCCAAAGCTCAGCGACTCCTCCTGCATGCGCTGGGCCACGTCGGCCCCGCTGCCCTGCTTCATCAGGCGCTTGGTCTCGAGCAGAGAGGCCATGGGCTTGGCGGCGAGCTTGCGTGCCTGCTGCTGGGCCAGTGCATTGGCCTGGGCTGGCGGCACGATGCGGTTGATCAGCCCCCATTCCAGCGCCGTCTCGGCCATGAAGGGTTCGCCCAGCAGCAAGGTCTCGGCCGCGCGGGCGTGGCCAAACAGGCGCGGCGCCAGCAGACTCGACGCGGCCTCCGGACACAGACCCAGATTGACGAACGGCATGGAAAACGCCGCGTTGTCACCGGCATAGATCAAGTCGCAGTGCAGCAGCAAGGTGGTGCCGATGCCCACAGCCGGCCCGCAGACCGACGCGACCAGCGGCTTGGCAAAGGTGCTGATGGCGCGCAGAAAACGAAACACCGGCGCGTCTTGCGAGGTCGGCGGCGTGGCCAGAAAGTCGCCGATGTCATTGCCCGCCGAAAACACCGTCTCGTGGCCCTGCAGCACCACCACGCGCACGGCTGCGTCGTCGCGGGCTTGCTCGAGCGCATCGGCCAGCGCGGCGTACATGGCCGCGGTCAGCGAGTTCTTGCGCTGCAGCCGGTTCAGGGTCAGGGTGCACACGCCGCCTTCGGTGTGGGAAAGAATATCGCTCATGGGTCTGCTTCCTTTTTTTGATGATCGCCGCGAGGGCGCGGCTCCTACAGTCCTTGATCAGGCGCTCGTGAGGTGTAGCGCCACCCGGTGCAATTGTCCCCTTGTGCTCACACCCGCTCAAAAATCCCCGCCGCCCCCTGCCCCATGCCGACGCACATGGTCACCATGCCGTAGCGCAGGCGGTGGCGCTGCAGGGCGTGCACCACCGTGGCCGACCGGATCGCGCCGGTGGCGCCCAAAGGATGGCCCAGCGCGATCGCGCCGCCCATCGGATTGACCTTGGCCGGATCGAGCCCGAGAGTATGGATGACGGCCAGCGACTGCGCAGCAAAGGCTTCGTTGAGCTCGATCCAGTCGATTGCGTCCTGCTTGAGGCCAGCATGGCGCAGCGCCAGCGGAATCGCCTCGATCGGGCCGATCCCCATGATGTGCGGCGGCACACCCCGGCTGGCATAGCTGACAAAGCGCGCCAGCGGCTTGAGGCCATGGGTCTTGATCGCCTTCTCGCTGGCCAGGATGAGCGCGCCCGCGCCGTCTGAGGTCTGCGATGAATTGCCAGCAGTCACCGAGCCGCGCGCCGCAAACACCGGCTTGAGCTTGGCCAGGCCCTCCATCGAGGTATCGGCACGCGCGCCCTCGTCAAGGGCAACCGTGCGCGTCCCAAGCCTGACCTGGCCGCTGGCCAGATCGACCTGCCGCTCAGTGACCTCGACCGGCGTGATTTCGGCGGCAAACTCGCCGGCTTGCTGCGCCTTGAGCGCCCGCGCATGCGACTCGCAGGCAAAGCGGTCCTGCGCATCGCGCGTGACCTTCCACTGCTGGGCAACTTTTTCAGCCGTCAGGCCCATGCCGTAGGCGATGCCGACGTTCTCGTCGCTGGCAAACATGGCCGGCGAGAGCGAGGGCGTATTGCCCGACATCGGCACCATGCTCATGCTCTCGGTGCCGCCGGCGATCATCACGTCGGCCTCGCCCACCCGAATGCGGTCAGCGGCCATCTGCACCGCCGACAGGCCCGATGCGCAAAAGCGGTTGACCGTGATGCCGCCCACGCCGGTGGGCAGACCGGCGAGCACGGCCGCAATGCGCGCCACATTGAGGCCCTGCGGGCCTTCGGGGATGGCGCAGCCGGCGATCACGTCCTCGATGGCCAGCGGGTCGAGCGTGGGCACCTGGGCCAGCGCCGCCTTCAAGGCGTGAACCAGCAGCTCATCGGGCCGGGTGTTTCTGAAAAAGCCACGGCCCGAGCGCCCGATGGGCGTGCGGGTGGCAGCAACGATGTACGCGTCTTGGATTTGTTTCATGAATTTCTCCTGTCTCTACTCCCTCCCCCTCTGGGGGAGGGTTGGGGTGGGGGCATCGCCCGACAACACCTTCAGTTGTTCAACAATGACTTGCAGCACGCCTTCAATATGCCGCAAGGGCGCATCCGTCGGAAAGCGCAAGACTTCAAACCCTTGCGCATAAAAGAAGGCATCCCGCCTGTGGTCATAGCCCGCCTGCTCAGCGTGCTGCGACCCATCTAGCTCGACGATCAGCCGCGGCTTCAAACAAGCAAAGTCTGCGACGTAGCTGCCTAGGGGGTGTTGTCTGCGGAACTTCACGCCCAACTGCCCCGCCTGAAGGCGGCGCCAGAGCGCGCGCTCCGAATCGGTCATGCTCGAACGCAGGCTCCTGGCGTGACGTTGTGCGTTCAAGGTCGATTGGTGCTGCATAGTGCCTCCTCCCCAGCCCTCCCCCAAAGGGGGAGGGAGAAAGAAATCAATTCCTCAGCGGCTTGCCCGTGCTCATCATGGCCATGACGCGCTCCTGGCTCTTGGGATGGGCCACCAGCTCGCAAAAGGCCTTGCGCTCGAGCGCCATGAGGTACTCCTCGCTCACCAGGGTGCCGGGGTCCACATCGCCGCCGCACACAACGCCGGCGATCAGCTTGCCGATGTGAAAGTCGTGCGCGCTGATGAAGCCGCCGTCGCGCATGTTGACCAACTGACCGGCGATGGTGGCCAGCGCGTGGCGTCCGGCCGCCGCAAAGGGCTTGCGCATCGGCGGCCGCCAGCCGCCAGCGGCCATGGCCCGCGCTTCACCCAAAGCCACGAAGAGGAGCTCGTCCTTGTGCGCCACGATGAGGTCACTGTCGAGTAAATAGCCCAGCTTTCGGCTCTCGAGCGCACTGGTGCCCACCTTGGCCATCGCTGCTGCAGTAAAGCCTTCGCTCAGGAAAGGCAGCAAGTCTTTGCTGGTCGAGGTTTGTGCGTTTTCTGCCGCTCGGCGCGCAATATAGGCCAGCCCACCGGCACCGGGCACCAGGCCCACGCCCACTTCCACCAGCCCGATATAGCTCTCCAGAGCCGCCACGCGGCGGGCGCAGTGCAGCGCCAGCTCGCAGCCGCCCCCCAGGGCCAGGCCGCGGATGGCCGCCACCACCGGCACGCTGGCATAGCGCAGGCGCAGCATGAGTTTTTGCAACTCGTGCTCGGCACCCTCGATGGCCGACACGCCCGCGAGCATGAAGGCCGGCAGCATGGCCTGCAAGTCGGCACCGGCCGAAAACACATCGTCGGGCGACCAGATCACCAGGCCCTGATAGCGCTCCTCGGCCAAGGTCACGCCACGCAGCAGGCCCTCGGCCACATCGGGGCTGATGGCATGCATCTTGGTCTTGATGCTGGCGATGAGCACCTGCTCGTCAAGCGTCCACAGGCGAATGGCGTCGTCCTCGTGCAGCGTCACCCCGGCTTGGGCCGCAGCCCGCGCCGGCGTCGCCATCACATCTTGCGCAAACAGTTGCCGGGCGTGCACCGGCAATAGCCGCCTGGGCACAAAGCGGCCCAGCGCTGGCGACCAGGAGCCCTCGGGCGTGTGCACGCCGCCGGCCTCGTCGACCGGGCCCTTGAACACCCAATCGGGCAGCGGCGCCTTGCACAGGGCCTGGCCCGCGTCGATGTCCTCCTGCACCCAGCGGGCAACCTGGCGCCAGCCCGCTGCCTGCCACAGCTCGAAAGGGCCCTGCGCCATGCCAAAGCCCCAGCGCATGGCCAGATCGACATCGCGCGCGGTCTGGGCGATCTCTTGCAAATGCACGGCCGCGTAATGGAACTGGTCGCGCAAAAGCGCCCAAAGGAAACGCGGCTCGGCCCCTTGCGCGTTGCGCAGCAGCTTGAGCCGCTCGGGCGCCGGTTTCTTGAGCATGCGGGCGACCACCTCGTTGGCCTTGGCCCCGCCCGTCACGTATTCCATGCTGGCCGGATCGAGCCTGAGCACCTCGCGTCCGGCCTTCTTGTAAAAGCCCGCGCCGGTTTTCTGGCCCAGGCTTTTGGCCTCGATCAGCCGAGCGAGCACCGGCGGCGTTTGGTAAATGGCGGCAAAAGGATCGCGCTCGTCGGTGCAGTTTTCCTGGAGCGTGCGGATCACATGGGCCAGGGTGTCGAGCCCCACCACGTCGGCGGTGCGAAACGTGCCCGAGCTGGCGCGGCCAAGCTTCTTGCCGGTCAGATCGTCGACCACGTCGTAGCTCAAACCAAACTTTTCGGCCTCGACCATGGTGGCCAGCATGCCGGCCGTGCCGACCCGGTTGGCGATGAAGTTGGGCGTGTCCTTGGCGCGCACCACGCTCTTGCCCAATCCGGTGGTGACAAAGGTTTCGAGCGCGTCGATTGCCTGTGGGTCGGTCGAATCGGTCGCGATGAGCTCGACGAGCTCCATATAGCGCGGCGGGTTGAAGAAGTGAATGCCGCAAAAGCGCGCGCGCAAGGCCTCGGGCAGGGCCTGGCTGAGCGAGGTGATCGACAGGCCCGAGGTGTTGCTGGCCACCAGCGTGTGCGCGGCCAGGGCCGGGGCGATCTTGCGGTAGAGCTCGAGCTTCCAGTCCATGCGCTCGGCGATCGCCTCGATCACCAGTTCGCAGTCCTTGAGCAGCTCAAGATGTTCCTCGTAGTTGGCCGCGCGGATCAGCGCTGCGTCTTCGGGCACGCCCAGGGGCGCGGGCTTGAGCTTTTTCAGGCCTTCGATCGCGCGTTGGGCAATGCCGCTTTTGGGCCCTTCCTGCGCGGGCAGGTCATACAGGATCACGGGCACCTTGAGGTTGACCAGGTGCGCAGCGATCTGCGCGCCCATGATGCCGGCACCGAGCACGGCCACTTGTTTGACGTTAAAGCGGTTCATGCGCTGTCCTCACTGAACCCGCTGCCACACCTGGGTGCGGTAGAAGGGGCCGATGTAACCACGCACCTGCAGCCGGGCGCCGCCCTCGATGGGCGTGAGCCTGAGTTTGTAGGTCTTGCCGTTTTCCGGATCGAGGATGGTGCCGCCTTCCCAAAGGGGCTCAGCGCCGGACTTCTTGGCGTCGCGGATGATCTCCAGGCCGATCTTGGCTTGGCCCTTGCGGTCGTCGGTGCACAAGTTGCAATTGGGCTCGGGGCTGGGGCTCGCTTGCAAGCTGCGCTCGACCTTGCCATTGAGACCGCCGCGGCCGTTGTCCTTGATGGCAATCTCGGCCCGGGCCTGGCCGGTGTGGTCGTCAATGCTGCGCCACAGGCCCACGGGCGTCATCTGGGCCAGAGCGGGGCCTGCAGCCAGCAGTGCCGCGACAAACAATAAGCGGTTCATGCGTGTCCTTTCAGGCCAGGGCGGCGTCGGTGTCCATCAAGGCTTTGCTGCCGCTGCGCGCGGTGCGCATGAGCGTGGCCGTTTCCGGATAGAGCTTGGCAAAGTAAAAGCGCGCCGTTTGCAGCTTGGCGGTGTAAAACGGGTCGGTGCTGCCGGCCTCGATGGCCTTGAGCGCCACCTGCGCCATGCGGGCCCAGAAATAGCCAAACACCAGATGCCCGGCCACGCGCAGGTAATCGACCGCGGCCGCACCCACCTCGTCGGCGTTTTGAAAGGCCCGAAAGCCCAGCTCGGTGGTGAATTTGGTCATCTGCTCGCCCAGGTAGGCCAGCGGGTTGATGAACTCGGCCATCTGCTCATTGACGCCTTCTTCCTCGACCAGCGCGGCAATGAGCTTGCCAAACTTGCGCAGCGTCGCGCCGTTGTTGCCCAGCACCTTGCGCCCGAGCAAATCGAGCGACTGGATGGTGTTGGTGCCCTCGTAGATCATGTTGATGCGGTTGTCGCGCGCAAACTGCTCCATGCCCCACTCTTTGATGAAGCCGTGGCCACCAAAGACTTGCAGGCAGGCGTTGGTGGCGATGTGGCCGTTGTCAGTCAGAAAGGCCTTGACGATGGGCGTGAGCAGGGCCAGCATCTCGGCCGCGTCCTTGCGCGTTTTTTCGTCGGGGTGGTTGAACTCCTGATCGAGCAGCAAAGCGCAGTAGCTCGACAGCGCCCGGCCGCCCTCGGCGTAGGCCTTGGCCGTCAGCAGCATCTTGCGCACGTCGGGGTGCACGATGATGGGATCGGCCGGCTTGTCCTTGGCCTTCGGGCCGGTGAGCGAGCGCATCTGCACGCGGTCCTTGGCATAGGCCAGCGCATTTTGAAACGCCACCTCGGTCAGGCCCAGCGACTGGTTGCCCACGCCCAGGCGGGCGGCATTCATCATCACGAACATCGCCGCCAAGCCCTTGTGCGGCTGGCCCACCAGGTGACCCACGGCGCCATCGAGCACCATCTGGCAGGTGGCGTTGCCGTGGATGCCCATCTTGTGTTCCAGCCCGCCGCAATAAATGCCGTTGCGCGCGCCGATCGAGCCATCGGCCTGCACATGGAACTTGGGCACCACGAACAGGCTGATGCCCTTGCTGCCCGCCGGCGCATCGGGCAGGCGGGCGAGCACCAGGTGCACGATGTTGGGCGCCAGGTCGTGCTCGCCGGCGCTGATGAAGATCTTGTTGCCGCTCAAGCGGTAGCTGCCGTCGGCCTGCGCTTCGGCCCGGGTGCGCAGCAGGCCCAAATCGGTGCCGCAGTGCGGCTCGGTCAGGCACATGGTGCCGGTCCACTCACCCGAGGTCAGCTTGGGCAGGTAGAGCGCCTTCTGCTCGGGCGTGCCGTGCGCGTGCAGGCATTCGTAGGCGCCATGCGACAGGCCGGGGTACATGGTCCAGGCCTGGTTGGCCGAATTGAGCATCTCATAGAGAAAGTTGTTGATCACAAAAGGCAGGCCCTGACCGCCGTACTGCGGGTCGCACGACAAGGCCGGCCAGCCGCCTTGCACATACTGCGCGTAGGCGGCCTTGAAGCCCTCGGGCGTCTTGACCTCGTGCGTGGCGGGATCGAGCACGCAACCCTGCTGGTCGCCCACCCGGTTGAGCGGCAGCGCCACCTCGGCGGCAAACTTGCCGGCCTCCTCGAGCACCGCGTTGATGGTGTCGGCATCGACCTCGGCATGGGGCGGCAACTGGGCCAGCGCAGGGCTGACCTTGAGCACCTCGTGCAACACAAACTGCATGTCGCGCAGCGGCGGGCTGTAAATGGGCATGGTGTCTCCTCAACAAAACAAAAAAACTAAGGGGGCGCGGGCTCGGGCGAGCGGGGCGCGGCTGGGGCGCTGGCATAGCGCTCAACGATGCTTTCAAAGGCCAAGAGGGCGCGATCGATCGATCCAGGGTTGTGCAAGAACCGGTTTTCGTAATGCAGGGCCAGAATCAGGCCGTGGATCTCGAAGGCGATTTGCCGCTCGTCGGCATCGGCGCGCAAATGCTTCTCTTGCTGCGCCAGCACGATGGCCCGGTACAGCGCGCTCAGCCAAGCCTGCACGGTCGAGGCCAGCGCATCGCGCACCGGTCCCGGCCGGTCGTCAAACTCGACCGCGCCACTGATGAAGATGCAGCCCGACTGCAACTCCAGCGACACGCGCTTCATCCAGTTGGCAAACAGGGCGCGCAAGCGCGGCAGGCCCCGCGGCTGGGCCAGAGCGGGGCGAAACACCTCTTCGACAAAGCGCCGGTCGTATTCGCGCACCACCGA
>JAIXWZ010000035.1 GCA_027491035.1 Comamonadaceae bacterium
CCTGACTCGATAGATCGCTGGCCGTGCTGAGCATCAGCGACCGCTGAACACCGGCTTGCGCTTTTCGCGAAAGGCGTTGACCGCCTCTTGATGGTCAACGGTGATGTTGGACATGGCTTCATAGGCCAGCGAGGCGTCCATGATGCTGCTGGCCAGCTGTTTGAGGCCGATGTTGACCGACATTTTGGTCCACTTGATCGCCTTGATGGCGCCGCCAGCCAGCGTGTCGGCAAACTGCGCCACCTGCGCATCGAGCTCGGCCAGTGGCACCGCATGATTGATCAGGCCCATACTGGCCGCATCAAGGGCTGTCATCGGCTTGCCCGTCATCAGGTACTCCTTGGCGCGGGCATAGCCGATCAGCTGAGGCCAGATGACCGCTCCGCCGTCACCGGCCACCAGGCCGACCGAGACATGCGGATCGCTGATCTTGGCGTGATCGGCAGCAAACACGATGTCGCAAAACAGCGCGATGGTGGCGCCCAAGCCGGTGGCGTGGCCGTTGACCTTGGCAATCACCGGCTTTTCGCAGTCGAGCAGAGCAAAGACAATTTGCTTGGCCTCGCGCGCGGTCTTCTCGAAGGAGGCTGGCTCGTCGATCATTTTCTGGAAGAACGCCACATCGCCGCCCGAGGAGAACGCCCGGCCGGCGCCGCTGAGCACCACGATGTCCGAATCGGGATCATTGGACGCGTCGGTAAAGACCCGGGCCAATTCCTCGTGCATGACCTCGTCGACCGCATTGAGTGTGCTCGGCCGATTCATGGTGATTTCAAGAATGCGCCCACGCCGCGCAAAGCTCAGGGTTTTGTAGGTATCGAACTGCACAGGGACTTCCTCCGGTGTTTCTGGGCATCAATCAAAGCGCAGCCTCATGGCGCCCAGCCAACCAAAATCGGCCTCTAGCGCCTGACCGGGCTCGACTGCAATGGGGGTGACGCAGGCGCCGGTGGTCACAAAGTGACCGGCTTCGATGCGCTGGCCTACAGCGCTCATCTCACCGAGAAACCAGCGCAGCGCCTCGACCGGATCGCCCAGGGCGTTGGCGCCCACGCCTTCGAAGCGGCGGCCATCGCTGAGCCGGGCCTGCACCGGCAAGGCCGCCAGTTCGTCCAGACGGTCCAAGGCCGCCGAGGGTCGGCCCAGCAGCATCTCGTGGCAGCAGGCGCAGTCGGCAATCAGCTGCGCCTGCCCGGCCCGCTCAAATTGCGCGAAGCGCGAATCGGGCACCTCGATGCCTGGCATCACCTGGGCCACTTGCGCCAGCGCCTGCGCCCGGGTCCAGGGCTGCGCCCTCGGCTCGATCGCCTGGGCAAAACCGAACACCACTTCGCATTCGGCCACGCGCATGCGGTTGCCGCTCAAGGACACGGCGACGCCATCGCCCCGAACGCGGCTGGCAAACACGGGCCCGGCCAGCGGTCCGTCGACGCCGATGTGCCGCTGTCCGGCCAGGCTGGTGGCAGCGATCTTCCAGCCGGCGATGGGGCCAATGCGGGCCGGCCAAAGCGCCTGCACCGCGTAGCCCTCGGCCCGCGTGGCCGGACGGCAGTCATCGGGCAGCGAGTCGATCGACTCACGCGCGAGCCAATGCCCGCTCAAGATCTGCGCCGCTTGCTCATGGGTCATGGGTCAACCGCCATCAAAAAAACGCCAGCCTCGCCAAGCCCGGCTCGGCCGGCAGGACTTATTCCACCCGGCTGACCCGATTGGGCTTGAAGCCCAGATCGGCCACCCGGCCTTTTTTGGCCCGCCCGGCCTTGGCATTGTTGAGGCTGCGGATCTCCAGGGTTTCCTCGCGCGCCTTGCCGCCACGGCCGATGCCCTCAATTTTCACGCTGCGGGTGTAGGCGGCGGCACCGGCCAGGGTGTCCTTGGCCTCCAAGTCAATCAGCATCAGGCCGCGGCCGCCTTTTTCCATGAGCTTGAGCTCCTCGATGGCAAAGGTCAGGACGCGACCGCCGGTGCTGGCGCAGGCCACGTGGGTGGCGGCGGGCATGGCCTGCCGATCGGGCGATACGGTGGCGCTGCTGAGGCTGACATGCGAGGGCGCGCACAGGCTCTCGCCTTCGGCCAGGCTGACAAAGGCTTTGCCGGCCTTGTTGCGCGAGACCATGGACTCGACCGTCGCGAGAAAGCCGTAGCCGCCCGAGCCCGACAGCAGCAGCGTGGCACCTGCCGGCCCCGCAAAGTGGTGCACCGGCTGCGTTCCGCTTTCGAGGTCGATCAAGGTGGTGACGGGCTGGCCGTCGCCACGGGCACCGGGCAGCGTGGCCACCGCCACGCTGTAGATGCGGCCGTTGCTGCCAAAGATGAGGAGCGTGTCGACCGTGCGGCACTCAAACGTGCCGTACAGACCGTCGCCCGCCTTAAAGGCAAAGCTGGCGGGCTCGTGCCCATGGCCCTGACGGGCGCGCACCCAGCCCTTCTCGGAGACCACCACCGTGACCGGCTCGTCAACCACTTTGACTTCGGCGATGGCCTTCTTGTCCTCCTGAATGCGCGTGCGCCGCGGATCGGCAAAGACCTTGGCATCGGCCTCGATCTCTTTGATCATGAGACGGCGCAGCGCGGCGGGGCTGCCCAAGATCTCTTCGAGCCGCAACTGCTCGGCGCGCAACTCCTTGAGCTCTTGCTCGATCTTGATGGCTTCGAGCCGGGCAAGCTGGCGCAAGCGAATATCGAGGATGTCTTCGGCCTGCCGCTGGCTGAGCGCAAAGCGTGCGATGAGCGCGGCCTTGGGCTCCTCGGCGGTGCGGATGATGTGGATCACCTCGTCGATATTGAGCAGCACCAGTTGCCGGCCTTCGAGGATGTGAATCCGATCGAGCACCTTGCCCAGGCGATGCCGCGAGCGCCGCTCCACCGTGGCCTGGCGAAAGCCGATCCATTCCTCGATCATCTGGCGCAGCGACTTTTGCATCGGCCGCCCATCGAGGCCAATGAGGGTCAGGTTGATCGGCGCCGACGTCTCCAAGCTGGTGTGGGCCAGCAAGGTGTTGATGAGCTCGCTTTGCTCGATGCGGCTGGTCTTGGGCTCAAACACCAGGCGCACCGGCGCGTCCTTGCTCGACTCGTCGCGCACGCCGTCGAGCACCGACAGCACCGTCTGCTTGAGCATGAGCTGCTCGGCGCTCAAGGCCTTCTTGCCCGCCTTGACCTTGGGGTTGGTGAGCTCCTCGATCTCCTCGAGCACCCGCTGCGAGCTCACGCCGGGCGGCAACTCGTGGACCACCAACTGCCACTGGCCGCGCGCCAGGTCCTCGATCTTCCACAGCGCCCTCACCTTGAGCGAGCCGCGCCCGCCGGCGTAGGCCGCGGCGATGTCGGCAGCGCTCGAGATGATCTGCCCGCCCCCCGGATAGTCAGGGCCGGGCACGAGGGTCAGCAGGTCCTCATCGCTGAGCTTGGGGTTTTTGATCAGCGCCACGCAGGCGTCGGCCACCTCGCGCAGGTTGTGGCTGGGAATCTCCGTGGCCAGGCCCACTGCAATGCCGCTGGCGCCGTTAAGCAGCACAAACGGCAGGCGCGCCGGCAATTGCGAAGGCTCCTCGGTCGAGCCGTCGTAGTTGGGCACAAAGTCCACCGTACCTTCGTCGATCTCGTCGAGCAGCAAGCTGGTGATGCGCGCCAGCCGCGCTTCGGTGTAGCGCATGGCCGCAGCGCCGTCGCCGTCGCGCGAGCCGAAATTGCCCTGCCCGTCGATGAGCGGGTAGCGCTGAGAGAAGTCCTGCGCCATGCGCACCAGCGCGTCGTAAGCGGCCTGGTCGCCGTGCGGGTGAAAGCGACCCAGCACATCGCCCACCACGCGCGCGCTCTTGACCGGTTTGGCCCCCGAGGCACCGTTGGGCCCGCCAAAGCCCAGGCCCATGCGCGACATGCTGTAGAGAATGCGCCGCTGCACCGGCTTTTGGCCGTCGCACACATCGGGCAAGGCACGGCCCTTGACCACGCTGAGCGCGTATTCAAGGTAGGCACGCTGGGCATAGCGGGCCAGGCTGTCGTCGTCGGCCGGGACGGCCGGCGCGCTGTCGGGGGTGAACAAATCCATCTTGAAAACTATCGATCAGAAGTCGGGTTGGGCCGCGCAGGGCCCAGAGGGATGCCTGCCGGCGCCAGCAAAATACCGCGCTCGACCGCGTCGGCGGTCTGCCGGGGCAGCCAAACGGTTGCAGCGGGCGCGCTGGCCACCGGCTCAATGACCGGGGCTGCCGCCAGCGGCGGCTGATTGGCCACCGGCTGCACGGCCGCAGATCCTGGCGTGCGCAGGTGGGCCAGCAGCTCGGTCACCACCCGCACATAGTTTTGCGTCTCGGGATAGTTTGGCACGCGCAGACCGGCCCGCTGCACCGCGCCCGGGCCGGCGTTGTAGGCGGCCAGCGCCAGATCGAGCCGACCGGGAAACATCAGCAGCAGGTCACGCAGAAACTGAGCCCCCGCGCGCACATTGATCTCGGGCTGCATCAGCCGATCGCGCAGACTGGCCCCCGGCACCGGCCGCACGCCATAGCGCTGCGCGGTGCCCGGCATGAGTTGCATCAGGCCAATCGCGCCCTTGGGCGAGACCGCGCGCGGATCAAAGGCCGACTCGGCCGCAATCAGGGCCACCACCAGGTTCGGGTCGAGGCCGAGTTGACGGGCGACGTCGTTGACCAGGGGCCGAAACCGCAAAGAGGCGGCGGAGCTCTCCGCCAAGTTGAGCAGGCGCGGCCGCAAGCCGCCAACCGGCGCACCAGCCGGCCCACCAGCCGGCCCACCAAGCGCCGAACCGACCGGCGGCATGGGCAAGGCTGCAGGGGGCCCCGACGACCCCTCAGCGCCAGACGGGGAGGCCGCGGCAGCCGGCGGCTGCGCGCGCACCCACCCGGCCAGCTCGGACGAAGGCAAGGCCAGCGGCTGCACGAACACTGCCTGGCTGGGCGCTTTGCCCCTTGAAAAAAGCCAGTAGCGCGAATCAACCTGGTGATCGGCCCAGTGCGAGGTGCCCCGCTCGTCCACCCAGACCCACATTTCGGCACGAACCCCCGCCGCGCAGGCCATGGCCAGTGCGAAGGCCAGCAAGATCGGGGCGGGCCGTTTCATCTCAGATGTCGACTTCCACGCTGTCGCCATGCAACTCCATCAGCTCGCGGCGAGCCGCGGCCTCGCCCTTGCCCATGAGCTTGGCAATCAGTTGCTCGGTCTGCAGAAAGTCGAGCGCGCCCAGCGTCACCGGCAGCAGGCGGCGGGTGTCCGGGTTGAGCGTGGTTTCCCACAGCTGCTCGGCGTTCATCTCGCCCAGACCCTTGAAGCGGCTGATGGTCCAGGCGCCCTCGCGCACGCCGTCCTTGCGCAGCTTGTCCAAGATGGCGGCGAGCTCGCCCGCGTCGAGCGCGTACATCTTGGCCGCCGGCTTCTTGCCGCGCGCCGGCGCGTCGACCCGAAACAGCGGCGGGCGCGCCACAAACAGATGGCCGCGCTCGATGAGCTTGGGGAAATGCCGAAAAAACAGCGTCAGCAGCAGCACCTGGATGTGCGAGCCGTCGACGTCGGCATCTGAGAGGATGCAAACCTTGCCGTAGCGCAGCCCGCCCAGATCAGGCTCGTCGCGGGGGCCGTGCGGATCGACGCCGATGGCCACTGCAATGTCGTGGATCTCGGTGTTGGCAAACAAGCGGTCGCGCTCGACCTCCCAAGTGTTGAGCACCTTGCCGCGCAGCGGCAAGATGGCCTGGGTTTCCTTGTCGCGCCCCATCTTGGCGCTGCCGCCGGCAGAGTCGCCCTCGACCAGAAAGACTTCGTTGAGCGCCAGGTCGCGGCTTTCACAATCGGTGAGCTTGCCCGGCAGCACCGCCACGCCCGAGCCCTTGCGTTTTTCGACCTTCTGGCCGGCGCGCTGGCGCGTCTGCGCCGCCTTGATGGCCAGCTCGGCGAGCTTGCGGCCGTAGTCGACATGCTGGTTCAGCCACAACTCAAGAGCCGGCCGCACATAGCCCGAGACCAAACGAACCGAATCGCGCGAATTGAGCCGCTCCTTGACCTGACCCTGGAACTGCGGGTCGAGCACCTTGGCCGAGAGCACATAACTGGCGCGCGCAAACACGTCCTCGGGCATGAGCTTGACGCCCTTGGGCAACAAGGCGTGCAGATCGATAAAGCCCTTGACGGCCTGAAACAAGCCGTCGCGCAGGCCGCTTTCGTGGGTGCCGCCAGCGGTGGTGGGAATCAGGTTGACATAGCTCTCGCGCACGCTCTGGCCGTCTTCGGTGAAGGCCACGGCCCACTGGGCGCCCTCGCCTTCGGCAAAGCTCTCGTGACCGGCGTCGGCATACCCCTCGCCCTCAAACAGGGGGATCACCGGATCGGCGCTGAGGGTTTGCATCAGGTAGTCGCGCAAGCCGCCCTTGTAGAGCCAGGTTTGCGTTTCGCGCGTTTTCTCCTGCAGCAAGCTCACGCTCACGCCCGGCATGAGCACGGCCTTGCTGCGCAGCAGATGCACCAGTTCAGGCAGCGGCAGCGCGGCCGCATCGAAATAGCGCGCATCGGGCCACACGCGCACGCTGGTGCCCTGCTTGCGGTCGCCCTCGAGCGCCTTGCGCAAATGCAGCTTCTCCACCACGTCGCCGCCCGAAAACACAAGCCGGGCAACCTGCCCCTCGCGGTGGCTGGTCACCTCAAGCCGCTTGGCCAGGGCGTTGGTCACGCTCACGCCCACGCCATGCAGGCCGCCCGAGAAGCTGTAGGCGCCGCCCTGGCCCTTGTCGAACTTGCCGCCGGCGTGCAGGCGGGTGAACACGAGTTCGATGACCGGCGCCTTTTCCTGAGGATGCAGCCCAAACGGGATGCCCCGACCGTCGTCCTCGACGCTGACCGAGCCGTCGGTGTGCAAGTTCACGCGAATTTTCTTGCCGTGGCCGGCCAGCGCCTCGTCGGCGGCGTTGTCGATCACCTCCTGCACGATGTGCAGGGGGTTGTCGGTGCGGGTGTACATGCCCGGCCGCTGTTTGACGGGCTCGAGCCCCTTGAGCACGCGGATCGAGCTTTCGGAGTAATCAGTCGGTGGCTTGACAGTCATGGTGGCAGCGCAAAAGTGGCGCGATTGTAGTGCGCGGGGCGCTCTTTACTGGATATCCATACAGTTTAACCGCAGCCCAGGGCCCCAGGCGCAAGCTGCGCGACCGCCCTGGTGGTGCCGGGGCGGTACAGTTCGGGCATGCCTTCTCATCCACCGCCGGCGATGCTGCCGATGCATCAGGTGCTGCTGTGCAGCGCCCTGATCGTGACCCTGTCCATGGGGGTGCGCCACGGCTTTGGCCTGTGGCTGCTGCCGGTCACCCAAACCCACGGCTGGAGCCGCGAGACGTTCTCGCTGGCCATTGCGGTGCAAAACCTGTGCTGGGGCCTGCTGGGCATCTTCGCCGGCATGGCCGCCGACCGGCTGGGCGCCATGCGCGTGGTGATGGTCGGCGGTCTGCTTTATCTGGTCGGCCTGAGCGGCATGGCGCTGGCCAGCCAGAGCTGGCAATTCACGCTGGCCGCCGGTGTGCTGATCGGTGCGGCGCAGGCGGGCACCACCTACGCCGTGGTCTACGGCGTCATCGGTCGCAACCTGCCGGCCGACAAGCGGGCCTGGGCCATGGGCGTGGTCGGCGCCGCCGGCTCTTTTGGGCAGTTTCTGATGGTGCCGATCGAAGGCTGGATGATCAGCCACTGGGGCTGGCAAAGCGCCCTGCTGGTGCTCGCAGGCGCCTGCCTGCTGATGCTGCCGCTGGCGCGCGGCCTCAATGAAAGCGCGGCACCGGCAACCGGCCAGAGCGAGCAGACCATTGCGCAGGCCTTGAGCGAGGCGCTGCGCTATCCGAGCTTTCAGCTGCTGACCGCCGGTTATTTTGTGTGCGGCTTTCATGTGGTGTTTATCGGCATCCACATGCCCAGCTACCTCAAGGACGCTGGCATGGAGCCCAGTGTGGCCAGCACGGCGCTGGCCCTGATCGGCCTGTTCAACATCTTGGGCACCTATATGGCTGGCTCGCTGGCGCAAAAGCACTCCAAGAAAATGATCCTGGCGGGCATCTATCTGGCGCGCTCGCTGGCCATCACAGGCTTTTTGATCGCGCCACTGACACCGATGAGCGTGTATGTCTTTGCGTCCGTCATGGGCCTGCTGTGGCTGTCGACGGTGCCCGTGACCAACGCCACGGTGGCCCATATGTTCGGCGTCAAATACCTCTCGATGCTTGGCGGATCGGTGTTTTTCAGCCACCAGATCGGCTCCTTTCTCGGTGTCTGGCTCGGCGGCTACCTGCACGACCGCACGGGCAGCTACGATGTGGTGTGGTACATCGCCATCGGCCTGGGCGTCTTTGCCGCACTGATCAACCTGCCCATGCGCGAGGGGCCGATCGAGCGCAAACCCCAAACCGCGCAAGCCTGAAGCCACCGAACCATGTCCAAAGCCTTGATCCAGCGCCTGAGCCTGTGGGCGGCCTGCACGGCCCTGAGCCTGGGCGTGCTCGGCCTGTACCTGCAGCCGTCCTTTATGGTCATGCTGGCCGAGCAGATCTGGGCCTGCTTTTAGGCCGCCCCCCCGCCATGACGAGCCCAATCGCCTGCAATCACGAGTTGGCCAGTGCCTGGGTGCAACGCTGGTCGCATCTGGTGCCGGCCGGTCAAACCGTGCTCGATGTGGCCTGCGGTCAGGGTCGGCACCTGCGTTGGTTTGCCGGGCGCGGCCATCCGGTCGTGGGCATCGACCGATCGGAGCAGGCGCTGGCCGCCGTCGCTGTGCCAGCGGACCGCTGCCAGAGTGTGTTGGCCGACATAGAAAGCGGGCCCTGGCCCCTGCCGGGCCAGCGCTTTGCCGCCGTGGTGGTGACAAACTACCTCTGGCGCGATCTGCTGCCTACCCTGGTGGACAGCGTGGCCCCCGGGGGCGTGCTGATTTACGAAACCTTCGCGCTCGGACAAGCCAGCGTGGGCAAGCCCTCGCGCGCCGACTTTCTGCTGCGGCCGGGTGAATTGCTTGCGGCCTGCACCCCATTGCGCGTGGTCGCCTATGAAGACGGCCATGAATGCGACCACCAAGGGCGGCCGACGCGGTTTTTGCAGCGCATCGCCGCGCTGCGCCCGCTCGATCCGGCCGAGCATGCACCCTGGCTCGGCCCATCTGCGGCATGAGCGCCACCGGGTCTTTGTCAGGCCCGCGGGCCCAGTAGAATCGAAATCTGTGCCGGATGCGGTCCCTAGGCTGCGTACCTGCCCGTTCACCCAACCCAAGCGATCTTCATGTCCATGATCACCGGCAGCATCGTTGCACTGGCCACCCCCTTTCACGAAGACGGCAGCGTCGACTACCCCGCCTTGCGCAAGCTGGTGGACTGGCACAGCGAGCAGGGCACCGACTGCATCGGCGTCGTGGGCACCACCGGCGAGTCGCCCACGGTGAGCGTGGAAGAACACTGCGAAATCATCCGCGTCTCGGTCGAGCAGGCGGCCAAGCACCCGCGCCGCGTGCCCATCATGGCCGGCTGCGGCGCCAACTCCACGGCCGAGGCGATCGAGCTGGCGCGCTATGCCCAAAAAGTCGGCGCGCATTGCCAGTTGCAGGTCGTGCCCTACTACAACAAGCCCGGCCAGGAGGGGCAGTACCGCCACTTCAAGGCCATAGCCGAAGCCGTGGAGCTGCCCATGGTGCTCTACAACGTGCCCGGCCGCACGGTGGCCGACATGGCCCACGCCACCGTGCTGCGCCTGGCCCAGGTGCCGGGCATCGTTGGCATCAAGGAAGCGACCGGCAACATCGAGCGCGCCCAGTGGCTGATCAAAGAAAAGCCGGCGCACTTTGCCCTTTATTCGGGCGATGACGCCACCGCAGTTGCCCTGATGCTGTGCGGCGGACAAGGCAATGTCAGCGTCACCGCCAACATCGCGCCGCGCCAGATGCACGAGCTGTGCAAGGCGGCGATGGCCGGCGACGTGCAAAGGGCCATGCAGATCCAGCTTTCTCTGCTGCCGCTGCACAAGCATCTGTTCGTCGAGGCCAATCCCATCCCGCTCAAGTGGGCCATGGCCCGCATGAACCTGTGCGGCCCCACCCTGCGCCTGCCCATGACACCTCTGGAGCCCGGCCATCACGCCACCGTCGAAGGCGCTTTGCGCGCCAGTGGTCTGATCTGACCGCATGCCGTCGTCTGCCCGCCCTCACCTCCCGCAAGGAAGCCAAGTGACCCTGTCCCAACCCGGTATCGGCCGATGCATCCGGCTTTCGGCGCTTGCCGCCGCCCTCCTTGCCCTGGCCGGTTGCTCCACCATGAGCGACTTGATCAGCGGCGACAAGATTGACTACAAATCGGCGGGCAACAGGGCGCCTTCGCTCGATGTGCCGCCCGACCTGACCCAGCTCACGCGCGAATCGCGCTACAGCGTGCCCGGCGGCAACGTCACGGCCAGTGGCTTTCAGGCCAGTCAGGCCGCTGCCACCGCCGCCAAACCGGCCGCCACCGCCACGACCCAGGTGGGCGACGTGCGCATCGAGCGATCGGGCAATCAGCGCTGGCTGGTGGTCGATCGCCCGCCCGAAAAGCTCTGGGATGCGGTGCGCGAGTTCTGGCAGGAGAGCGGCTTTTTACTGACCATTGAGCAAGAAAGCACCGGCATCATGGAGACGGACTTTGCCGAAAACCGGGCCAAGCTGCCGCAAGACTTCATTCGGCGCACCATCGGCCGGGTGTTTGACGGCATCTACTCGACCGGCGAGCGAGACAAGTTTCGCACCCGGCTCGAGCGCACCGGGCGTGGCAGCGAGATCTACATCAGCCACCGCGGCATGATCGAAACCATTCCGAACAGCACCACCGGCAGCTCGGTCTGGCAGCCCAAGCCGGCCGACCCGGAACTCGAGACCGAGTTCCTGCGCCGCTTGATGCTCAAGCTCGGCGCCAGCGCCGAGCAGACCCGCGCGGCCGTCGCGCAGGCTCAGCAGCCGATCGCCCGGGTGGTCAACGCCGCCAACAACCAGCCTCTGCTGCAAATCGACGAGAACTTTGACCGCGCGTGGCGGCGCGTCGGCCTGTCGCTGGACCGCACCGGTTTCACCGTCGAGGACCGCGACCGCAGTCAGGGCCTGTATTTCGTGCGCTACGTCGAGCCCACAGCCAACAAAAAAGAGCCCAGCCTGCTGTCGCGCGTGTTCGGCAGCAGCACCACCGCTGCGCCGCTGAAGTACCGCATCGCGGTGCGCAGCCAGGGCCAGGGCAGCACGGTCTCGGTACTCACCGCAGACGGCGCGCTCGACGCCTCGGCCAATGCCCGACGCATCGTCCAGCTCATCGCCGACGACCTGAAGTAAGTCGGCCGGTGCTCAGACTGCGCAGCCTGGGCAGCGGGAGCACGGGCAACGCCACCGTCATCGAGGCCCGCGGCCTGCGCACGCGGCGCGTGCTGATTGACTGCGGCATGAGTCTGAGGGTGCTGTCGCAAAGGCTGGCCCGGGCCGGCCTGGAGCCCGGGCAGATCGACGCGATATTCATCACGCACGAACATGCCGACCACATCGGCTGCGC
>JAIXWZ010000102.1 GCA_027491035.1 Comamonadaceae bacterium
AGCTGCCAGGCCTCGGGCGACGCCCGCACCATCCACAAGGCGCTGGCCTTTGGCGATCACCACCGCATGATCGATGTCACCCGCAACCCGCAGCGCGACCTGATGCCCTCAGCCATCGCCTTTTTTCAGCTCCTGATCGCCCATCTGCAGGCCAACGCCAAGCAGCTCGGCGACGGCGTGCAACTGCAAGCCCTCACTGAGCGGCAGGCCACCGAGTTTCTGCAAGGCCCCTGACCGAGCCAGCACCGCCGCAGCGAGCTGTGCATTGCCGCGGCCGAGTGCCCTGCCTTGCGAACCAGCCCAGTCTTTGCGCCCCGGGCCTGTCATGGCGCCCCAGGGCAGTCATTGCGAGGAACGAGGCAATCCATCTGCGGCTACACGAAGGCCTAGATTGCCACGGCGCTACGCGCCTCGCAATGACGGGGGTCGGGTCATTGCGCCCCAGGCCTGTCATTGCGCCCCAGGCCTGTCATTGCGAGGAACGAAGCAATCCATCGGCCGTCGCACAACGACATGGATTGCCACGGCGCTACGCGCCTCGCAATGACGCAGGGGCCGTGCGCGCCTCGCAACGACGGATTGCTGAGCGACTCGTAACGGCGGTGCGGACACGTTACACCAAGCCAGCGATTCCGGAATACGAAATATAATTGCTCGAATTTTGACCACCCATCCCATGCCTGCCAGCAAGCCCCCCCAGCGGGTCGTCTCCAACGAAGACAAGAGTCGCATCCAGTCCATCAGCAAGATGATGGGCATCCTCGAGTGCTTTTCTTCGGTCAATCGGCGCCTGCAGCTGGCGCAAGTTGCTGCGCTGTCGGGGCTGCCTCGGCCCACCGCCCACCGCATGCTGGCGGCGCTCAAGGAGATCGGGTTCATCGAGCAGGAGGCACGCTCCGGCAGCTATGGACTCGGGATCCGGCTGTTCGAGCTGGGCAGCATCGCCTTGGCCAATATGGACATCCTGCGCGAGGCCAAGCCCTTCATGGACCGACTCTCCAAGCTCGCCGGTGAGTCTTGCCACCTGGGCGTCTTCAATGGCTTCGAGGTCATCGTGGTCGAGCGCGAGGAGCCTGGCGACCGCTCGACGCGGGGTCTGCGTCCCAGTGAAAACTCGCCTGTCTACTGCACTGGCGTGGGCAAAGCGCTGCTGGCCTTTCAACGGGCCGAAGTGATCGAACAGGTGATTGCGATCGGACTGAAGGCCTACACGCCCACCACCTTGTGCACCGCCAAAGCGCTGCGCGCCGAGCTGGCCCTGGTGCGCGAGCGCGGCTATGCGATTGACAACGAGGAGCATCAGATCTGGGTGCGTTGCGTCGCAGCGCCAATCCGCAACGCCTCGGGTCACGTCTTTGCCTCGATCAGTGTCACCGGCTCGGCCGATCGGATGACCGACGCCAAGATCGACAGCCTCGCACCGCTGGTGGTGCAGACCGCCACCTCCATCTCACGCCAGATCGGCCACGAGCCCACCGCCGCCTAAGCGGCAAGCACCGGCGCGGCCGACCAGCCGCCGACCTTGCTTTTGACCCCACGCAGGGAAAACCCCATTTGACGGGTGCTGGGTGCCTACCTACAGTTAAATCGTATTCCGGAAATTCATTCCGTATTCCGGATTTTCACACAGAATGGCCCTCAAGCTGGGCTGATCAGAACCCTCAGGAGTGACCCATGACCGGCTCAGTTTCTTTCGCCCGCCAGCACCTCACCGGCGTCATGCCCCCCATCACCATGCCATTCGACGCCAACGGCGATCTGGTCAAAGGGGGACTGCGCGAACAAATCGACTTCATCGTCAAAAGCGGTGCCAGCGGCATCGTGGCCGGGGGCAGCACCGGCGAAGGCCACACCCTGACCGACTCGGAGTTCGCAGCCGTCATGAAGGAAGCCCACGACGCGACCGCCGGACGCGTGCCCTTCCTGGCCGGGCTGATCGTGCAAAGCACCCGCGCCGCGATCGAGCGGGCCAACATGCTCAAGGGCATGAAGATTGCGGCCCTGCAGGTCACGCCCGTGCACTACCTGTTCAAGCCCGACGCGCAGGCCACCATCGATCACTTTCGGGCCATCGCAGAGGCCACCGGCATCCCGATCCTGATCTACAACGTCATCCCCTGGAATTACCTGAGCGTGGAGATGATGCTGCGCATCATGGACGAGGTGCCCGGCGTCGTGGGCATGAAGCAAAGCGGCGGCGACCTCAAGTCCATCTCGGATCTGCTGACGCACTGCAAGCCACAGAACGTGGTTCTCTCGGGCGTCGACGCCCTGCTCTACCCCGGGTTTGCCATGGGCATGCATGGCGCCATCTCGGCCCTGACCAGCGGGGTTCCACACATCGTCGTGCGAATTCAAAAAGCGGTTCAGGCCAACGACCACGCCACCGCGCGCGACCTGCACTTCAAGCTCAACACCCTGTGGAACGTGATGAGCCACGACAACCTGCCTGCCTGCATCAAGTACGTCCAGCACCTGCAAGGCATCCCCATGTTTGAGCCGCGCGCACCCATGATGCGAGTCACCGACGCGCAAAAACGGGCCATCGAGACGGCGCTCAAACCCCTGCTGGCCTGAGTCGGCCTGCACCGCCGGCCCAACCAGGAGCAAGCGCTGCCATGAAAAAGATCCTCAACGAGCCGTCCGCTTATGTCGACGACATGCTCGCCGGTCTTTGCGCCGCCTATCCCGAGCACTACAGACTGGCCAGCCCCCGGGTGCTCGCCCGCACGGGCGGGGCGCGTCAGGGCAAGGTGGGCATCGTCACCGGAGGCGGCTCCGGTCACCTGCCTGTCTTTTTGGGCTATGTCGGCCAGGGGCTGCTCGACGCCTGTGCCGTGGGCAATGTCTTTGCCGGCCCCCGCGTGGCCGATTGCATCGGCGCGATCGAAGCCGCCAACGGTGGAGCCGGCGTGCTCACGCTCTACGGCAACTACGGCGGCGACCGCATGAACTTCGAGATGGCGCAAGAGCAGCTCGAATCAGACCGGCTGGCCATTGCATCGGTGCGGGTTGCCGACGACGTGGCCAGCGCCTCGCCCGCCGAGCGTGACAAGCGCCGTGGCGTGGCCGGCATGGTGCTGGCCTTCAAGGCCGCTGGTGCGTGCGCGGCCGCCGGTCACGACCTGGGCAACGTGACGCGCGTGGCCCGCAAGGCCGCGCAGGCCTGTCGCTCCATCGGGGTGGCCCTGACGCCGTGCACCATCCCCGAATCGGGCCAGGCCTCATTTGAGATCGCCGAAACCGAAATCGAATTTGGCATGGGCATACACGGCGAGCCAGGCCTGTGGCGCGGGCCGCTGAAGTCGGCCGACGCCCTAGCAGACGAGATGCTCGATTTGCTGCTGCCCGAGCTGCCGCTGTCTTCAGGCGATCGTGTGGCCGTCTTGGTCAACAGCCTGGGCGCCACGCCCCATGAGGAGCTGTTCATCGTCTACCGCCGCGTGGCCCAGGTGTTGGCCGCACGAGGGGTGCGGCCGGCCATGCCGCTGATCGGGCGCTACGCAACGTCGATGGAGATGACAGGCCTGTCCCTGACCCTCATGCCCCTCGATGACGAGCTGCACACCCTGCTCAGTGCCCCGGCCGACTGCCCCTTCTGGAAGGTCTGACGGCCCCGTCGCACGCGCATGAACACCGCACAACTGCACGACGCCTTCTTGCGCTGGGCCACGGCGATGGAGAAGGCCGCGCCCGAGCTCAATGCGCTCGACGGCGAGCTCGGCGATGGCGATCTGGGCGTCACCCTGAGCCAATGTGCGCACAACGTGCGAGTCGCCCTGCCCCAGGCGCCCGATACAGTGCCCGGCCTCTTGCGCACCGCCGCGCAGGCCTGCGCCGATGCCTCCGGCTCGAGCTTTGGCACGCTGCTGGCCAGCGGCTTGCTGAGCGCGGCCAAGTGGCTCGAAGGCGGCCGAGCGGTCGATCACAACACCCTGCCCCAACTGCTGATGCACGTCATCGACAAGCTCAGCGCACGCGGTGGAGCCAGCCTGGGCGACAAGACCATGCTCGATGCGCTGCACGCCATCGCGCAGGCCATCGAGCGGGCGCCGCCGCAGACCGCGCTGGCGACTGTGGCGCGCGATGCGGCCGAGCAGGCGCTCAAGGACTTTCACGCCCAGCCCTGCCGCGCGGGCCGGGCGCGCATGTTTGCCGCCAAATCTACCCACCGCAACGACCCGGGCATGGTCGCCATTTGGCGCATGACCCAAAGCCTGGTGCCGCCCCAAGACCCTGCGCCGCCGCGCGCGCCATCGCCTGCGCCCACAAACCAAGCCGCCTAACCCCACCACACCAACCCCTTTTTTTGTGCCCGTTTACTGCCCCTGCCAACCCAAAGGAGTACCGCCATGATGACCCTGCCCGTGATTTACAACCGCAAGCTGCTGGCTTTGATGACCAGCGTAAGCCTGTTGACCGCAGCGCCGATGCAAGCCTTCGCGCAGGCTGCATCGGATTACCCCAGCCGCCCGATCGAGCTGGTCGTGCCCTTTGGTGCAGGGGGCGGGACCGACATCCTGGCGCGTGTGACCGCAGAGGCGGCCAAAAAACATTCGAGCCAGCCGATCACCGTGGTCAACCGCCCCGGTGCCAGCGGCAGCATCGGCCTGACCGAGGTCGTCAATGCGCGCCCTGACGGCTACAAGATCGCGATGATCACGGTCGAGATGGCCATCATTCCGCACATGGGCATCGCCAAGTTTTCGCCCGAGGCCGATTTCACGCCGCTGGTGCGCCTCAATGCCGACCCAGTGGTCCTGACCGTGAGCGCCACCTCACCGTGGAAAACCATCGAAGAGATGGTCGATGCTGCCAAAAAGTCCAAAGATCCGCTCAAATTTGGCAACGCCGGCACGGGCGGCGTCTCGCACCTGGCAGCCGTGGCACTGGCGCAAAAAGCCGGCACCACGTTCAACCATGTGCCCTTCCAGGGCAACGCCCCGGCCGTGGTAGCACTGCTGGGCGGCCACATCGACGCGGTGACGGCGTCCCCGTCGGAGGTGTTCTCGTTCGTGCAGTCGGGCAAGCTGCGCGCACTGGCCGTGCTGGCCGACCAGCGTCTTGGCGGCGCCTTCGCCCAGGTGCCAACCATGAAAGAGCGCAACATCGACCTGTCGGTGGGCACCTGGCGCGGCCTGGCCGCACCGAAAGGCCTGCCCGCCGACGTGCTGGCGCGCCTGAGCGCCATCGCCCTGAAAACCGCCAATGAGCCAGCGGTCAAGGAGGCCATGGAAAAGCAGAACCTGGGCTACTCGGTGGCCGACGGCGAAGCCTTTCGCAAGCAGATCGCCAACGACAGCGCGCTGTACAAGCAGCTGATCGAGCAGATGGGACTCAAGGCGCGCTGAACACTTGTGTGACTCAGGCTCACCGCGGCATTACCCGCTGACCTGTCATTGCGAGGAACGAAGCAATCCATCGGCGGTCGCACAACGACCTGGATTGCCACGGCGCGGGGGCGCCTCGCAATGACGGAGTAGAGGGCTGCGCGCCTCGCAATGACGGAGGAGCCGTGCGCGTCTCGCCATGACGGGATAGCGTGTCACTGCACCCCCGCCCCGTCATTGCACCCCCGCCCTGTCATTGCGCCCCAGGCCCGTCATTGCGAGGAACGAAGCAATCCAGCGGCCGTCGTATCACTCGTCAGCTGCAGCTCAACCGCGAAGCCGTGGTCCACTGGGGCGAATATCAGGCGGCCGCCGTGTGCGCGGGCCACGGCGTCGGCCAAGACCAGGCCCAGACCCGGCAGGCGGGCGTAGTCCTGGGTCTGCAGCGCCTGTTGCAGCTCGATGCGACGCGCCGGCTCAATGCCCGGTCCATCGTCGTGCACGCGCACGCACCCAGGCTGCGGCTGGCTGATGGCCACATGGTGAGCGCCGTGGCGCTGCGCGTTGTCGAGCAAATTGAGCAAAGCGGCGGCCAGCAGGTCGGTGTCGGCTTGGAGCCGCGCCGGTGAGTCCACTGTCACGGTCAGGCCTGCGATCAACAGCCGCTGCGCCAACTCTTCCAAGTCGACTGCCTCCAGCTGCGGCGGCGCATCGGTGCGAAACAGCGCCAAAAGAGCAAGCACCACGCGCTGCAAGCGATCGGCCGCCTCGCGTGTCCGCTGCAGCCGCGGCTGCAATGCGGTTGGCGCTTCGCGCAGCGCAACACTGAGCTGCGCGTCAATGCCCGCCAGTGGCGTGCGCAGAGCGTGCGCCGCATGGGCGCTAAAAGCCTGCTCGCGCCGCAGTCGCTGCCGCAGGCGCAAACCCAAGGCGTCGATGGCCGCATGCACCGGCACCAGCTCCTGGCGCTGGGCAGGCCCAAGGCGCGAGGTGTCATCCAGGGGATCGTGAGCGGCCAATTCATCGGACAGAACCTGCAGAGGCGCCAGCTCACGGCGCAATCGCGCAGCCATCCACACATAGGCCAGCAAAACGACGGCCAGCGCCGCCAGCGTGGTGCTCAGCATGATCTCGGCGAGCTCCTCCGTGCGCGTCGCCCGAAGCTCGGCCACGTAGAGCATGTGTCCAGGCGCGGCCAGGGCTGTGCCGAACACACGCCAGTCGGCGGTGTCGGCAAAGCCGCTGCGCTGACTGGGCAGCACAGGCGCTTGCGGCGCCTCGGCCGAGCGCAAGATCACCTGCTCGGCGGCCACCACCTGCCAGGCCAGACGGACTTCGGCTGCACCGACGTGGGTTGGCATCTTGGGCATAGCGAAGCCCTCGGCAGCGGCTTTTTGCAGATGGGCTGGCTCAAGCAGCACCGCCAGCACCTGCGCGGTGGCCTGCAACTGGTCATCGAACTGCTCGTCCAACTCGTGCTGCAAGGCCAGCCCCACCGCCATTGAGACCGCCACGCTCCAAACCAAAGACCACGCCAGCGCGGCGCGTGAGACACGCTGGCGGATCGAGGGCAGCGTCTTCATGCCGCCCTGCCCACCCGATAGCCCAGCCCGCGCACCGTCTCCACCAGCTCACGCCCGAGCTTGCGGCGCAGCGCCGAGATATGCACCTCCAGCGCATTGCTCGCCAGCACCGCATCCAGGCCCAGCACCAGTTGCTCGAGCTCAGCCTTGGAGACGATGCGTCCGGCGCGCAGCACCAGCGCCTCGAGCACCGCCCACTCGCGCGCAGTCAGCTCGACGGGGCGGCCATCGAGGCCGGCACTTCGCGCGGCCAGGTCGACCTCGACAGCACCAAAGCACTGACGAGGGACCGCCCCGGCGCTGCGGCGCAGGACCGCGCGCAGCCGCGCCAGCAGCTCTTGCGCCGCAAAGGGCTTGACCAGGTAATCATCGGCGCCACTGTCCAGGCCCTCGATGCGCTCATCCAGCCGATCGCGCGCGGTCAGCATCAGGGCCGGGGTGACATCACCCCGGGCGCGGCGGGCCGCCAACCATTGCAGCCCCGATCCATCGGGCAGCTGCCAGTCCACCAAAAGCGCATCGAACACCTCATGCTGCAGCGCCCGAGCGGCCGACAGGCGCGTGCACCAATCCACCACATGGCCCTCGGCACGCAAGAAATCGCGCAGGCCCTCACCCAGGATGTCGTCGTCTTCAAGCAGCAGCAGTCGCATCGCAAATCAGTGTCATAACCCGCTTCAGGCTGGCTTCAGCCAGGATGGGCTTAATCGGAACCCGTGAAGCGATTGTCCCTATTTGACACCCGACGATTCGGGATCCCCGCGACAGTAGAGCAGGTGGTGCTGGCCACCAGCGTGTTTTGGCTGCTGTCGGCCAACCGGCTGTTCTTTGCCAGCGTGCTCAGCGGGCGAGCGGCCGGTGAAGCGGCCACCTGGGGCTTTGTGGCCGGGTTGGCGGTACTGGTCGCGGCCGCGCAGGCGGCGCTGCTGCTGTGCCTCCTCAATCGCTGGACGGTCAAACCAGTGCTGACGGTGCTGATCGTGGGCACCGCCTTGGCGACCTACTTCATGGACCGGCTGGGCATCTACCTCGACCCGTCTATGCTGCGCAACGTTGTACGCAGCAACCCGGCGGAGGCGCGCGAGTTGCTCACGCTGTCCTTGGTGCCGCACCTGCTGCTGTACGCGGCGCTGCCCTTGGCGCTGCTGTGGCAAGTGCGCATCGTGCACCGTCCGCTGGCCCGGGCCCTGGTATGGCGGGCCATGGCGCTGGCAGCAACCCTGGCGCTTGCCGCGTGCGCCCTGCTGGCCGTGTTTCAGCCTTTTTCATCGCTCATGCGCAACCACAAGGAGCTGCGCTACCTGGTCACACCGGCCAACTACCTGTGGTCGATCGGCAGCGTCATGGCCGCCGACTTGCGGGGTGCAGCGCAGCCGCGCCAGCCTATCGGTCTGGATGCAACGCCCGGCCCAAGCTGGGCCCAGCAGAACAAGCCGCGGCTGATGGTGCTGGTGGTGGGCGAAACCGCGCGTGCGGCCAACTGGGGGCTCAATGGCTATGCGCGCCAGACCACACCCGAGCTGGCGCGGCTGCCGGTGATCAACTTCGGCGCCGTGCAGGCCTGCGGCACCAACACCGAAGTCTCGCTGCCCTGCATGTTTGCCCCAGTGGGCCGGCGCGACTACGACGAGCAGCGCATCCGCGGCAGCCAGTCGCTGCTGCACGTACTGGCCCGCGCCGGTGTGGACGTGCACTGGCGCGACAACCAATCGGGCTGCAAGGGGGTGTGCGAGGGGCTGTCCAGCGAAAACGTCGTGTCTATCAACCCGCCGGGCCTGTGCAGCAACGGGCAATGCCTGGACGAGGGCTTGCTCGCCGACTTAGACCGCAGGCTCGATCGCTTGCAGGCGCTGCCTTCGGGCAACCAACTGCTGGTGCTGCACATGCTGGGCAACCACGGACCGTCGTACTTCCGGCGCTACCCGGCGGCCTTCGAGCGCTTCAAGCCGGCCTGCCAAAACGACGACCTGCAGCGCTGCTCCCAGCAAGAAATCGTCAACGCCTACGACAACGCGCTGCTCTACACCGACCACCTGCTGGCCTCGCTGGTGACACGGTTGCAGCAAAGGGCAACGCAGTTGGACTCGGCGATGATTTACGTGTCGGACCATGGCGAGTCGCTCGGGGAAAACCGTCTCTTCTTGCACGGCATGCCCTACGCCATTGCACCCGACGTGCAAAAGCAGGTGCCCATGGTGATGTGGACCTCTGCCGGATTCGGGCAGTCCGCGCGCCTGGACAAGGACTGCCTGCGCCAGCGCGCGCAGCAAGGCGCCAGCCACGACCATCTCTTTCACTCGGTGCTGGGCTTGCTCGACGTGCGCACAGCGCTTTACGAGCGCGCACTCGACCTGACGGCCGATTGCCGACGCCGGCCACCGGGGGCGCCCTCATGAGGCCGAACCTGCTGCGGTGCGATCTGCTGATCGCGCTGCTTGCGCTGGGACTGCTGCTGGCGTGGGAAGCCAGCGGTTGGGATCGCAGCCTGGCCCGCTCATTCGGTACCGCCGCCGGATTCGCCTGGCGCGACACCTGGTGGGCTGCGCATGTGCTGCACGACGGCGGGCGCTGGCTCGGCGCGGCCGTGCTGCTGCTCGTTGTGGTGGACGCAGCGCGCCCGCTGCTGCCCGGCCCCGACCGGCGCGAGCGCCTGTTCTGGCTGGCCACGACCGTGGCTGTCGCTTTGCTGGTGCCCGCGCTCAAACGCATCAGCCGCACCAGCTGCCCCTGGGAGTTGGCCGAATTCGGTGGCACCGTGCCCTACGTGCCGCATTGGCTGATCGGCTTGAGTGACGGCGGCCCGGGCCACTGCTTTCCCTCGGGGCACGCAGTGACCGCCTTTGCCTTCTTCGGGGTGTACTTTCTGTGGCGACCCCACCGGCCAGTACTCGCACGCCGCGTGCTCGCGGGCGTCGGCGTGACCGGCCTGGTGTTCGGCCTGACGCAATTGGCACGCGGCGCCCATTTCCCCAGCCACACCTTCTGGTCGGCATGGCTGTGCTGGACACTTTTCGTGCTGGCCGCCGCCGCGCGCCAGGCCCTGGATGGCAAGCCCCAAGATCAACCAGCACCGCTGCTCGGTTAGGCCGTGCCCACAAGCCCGTTATTGCGCCCCAGGTCAGTCATTGCGCCCCAGGCCTGTCATTGCGAGGAACGAAGCAATCTATTGGCGGTTACACAACGACATGGATTGCCACGGCGCTGCGCGCCTCGTAATGACGGAGGGGATGTGCGCGCCTCGCCGTGACGGGATAGTGCGTCATTGCACCCGCGCCCTGTCATTGCGCCCCCGCCCCGTCACTGCACCCCCGCCCCGTCATTGCGAGGAACGAAGCAATCCATCGGCCG
>JAIXWZ010000069.1 GCA_027491035.1 Comamonadaceae bacterium
ACACATCAGCCTCTGATCCAAACCGCAAGCCCCCCATCATGTCCCCACCCCAGCCCCAACAAACCGCACGCCTGGGCGCTGTGGCCGTCGCTGCCGTCTGGCTGCTGGTGGCCGCGGTGATGTACCTCGGCTTTGAATATCTCGAGGAAAGCAGGCGGGCCAAGCTGCAGCCTTACACCTTGGGCTCGGGCGAGCTGGTCATTCCCCGGCAGCGGGACGGGCATTTTCATGTCAAGGGCGAGGTCAACCGCCAGCCAGTGGTGTTTTTGATCGACACCGGCGCCAGCCACGTCAGCGTCAGTCAGGCGCTGGCCGATCAAGCCGGCTTGCCTGCGGGCAGCCCGATTACCTTGAACACGGCCAATGGACAGCGCCCTGGCCAGCTGGTGCGCGGCGTGCCGGTGCGGGCAGGCGATCTGGTACTCAATGATGCCAGCGTCAGCGTGGGTCTGAGCGGCCTGCCGCCCGATCAGGCCTTGCTCGGGCAATCCTTTTTGAAGCAGTTTGACGTCGAGATCAACCGCCAGACGATGGTGCTGCGTCGGCGGCCTTGAAGCGCCTGCGCTGGTGTGAGTGCAGCCAGTGTTGTCGCTGCGCTTGAACCGGGCCGGACCCTGCCGTCGCTGGGCTGCACGCCCGGGCGAGGCTCAATCGCGCCGTCCCACCACCCGGATCACGTGGTAGCTCGGGCAGGCGTAACGCGCGATGTCGTGCGCATGCAGCGGGAAGGACCCACAGTTGGACCACCGCCGCAGTGGCGAGTGGTAGATGCCGCACTGGTAGCGGTCGCCCTCTATGGGCTCCAAAAAGACACAGCGCTTGTTCATGCAGCAGTTGCCGCACTGAACGCAGGAGCCGGCGATCTCGGCCGGTACCGTGTCCTGGCGTCCCATCACATCTTCAAAGTAATGCCGGGCCGGCCCTTCGCGCAGGGCGGCGATATGCACCCGCATGCGGCCGATGAAGCCCCGGTAATCACGCAGGTACTTGAGCCGACCGAACAGCAGGCTGGCAAACAAGGGCGACAGCGGCAGCGTCAGCGTCAGCACTGCCAGATATCCCGAAGCCAGCCAGGGGGCCAGACGGCTGGGCCAGCGGCTTAAAGTGGCTGCCGGGGTGCTGGACATGGTGGCTGCGGGACGGTCATGCCGCTAAAAACCAGGGGGGTGAGATCAACCACAGTTTGATTATCTGGCGGTCACATTAATTTTTCGTGACAGCAGCCAAGGGCCGACAGCACGCGGCTCGGACAGCGACGCAGCGGCGCAGCCCTCAGGGGCCGCGCCCGATCAGGTAAACACTGGGGTCGGTGGTGACCAAATCCAGGGGGTAGCGCCGACCGGCCAGATGGTCTTGCATGCAGCGCAGGAGCAGCGGGCTGCGGTGACGCTCCTGGCTGGCGTGGATCTCCTCGGGGCTCATCCAGACCGTGCGCACAATGCCCTCGTCCAGGCTCAGTCCAGGCTGCAAAGCACCCAGCTCGCCGCAAAAAGCAAAGCGCAGGTAGGTGATGTCTTCGGTGGGCTGGCCCGGTAGGGGCCGCTCAAAGCGCGACAGGTAAACGCCCACCAGCGCGGTGGGCACGAAAAGGTGGGCGGTTTCTTCCAGGGCCTCGCGGGCGCAGGCCTCGATCGGGCTTTCGCCCGGGTCCAGATGCCCGGCCGGGTTGTTGAGCCTGAGCCCGTCACGGGTGAGCTCTTCGACCAGCATGAACTGGCTGCGCCCACCCATCTTGCGCTCGATGATGGCGGCGACCGTGACACTGGGTTTCCAACGCTCTTGCATGGCCTGATTATGAAAGCTTGGCCGCCGACCAATGGACCCCACCCCGCCGTTTCAAAACGCGAGGAGCTCGGCCAGCGGGTCGTCGTGCCGGGCCACCTGCCCGGGCAAGGGTGCTGCAGTTTGTATGCGGGCACCCTGGCGGGCAAACAGCGGCAGGTGCGACAGCCCAGCAGGCACGCGGTGGCTTGTGCCGCTCTCGTAGGCGGTGCGGTCGTAGAAATCGAACCACTGCTGACCTTGGGGCAAGCGCGGCAGGTACACCGTTCGCTGGCGCGCGCCGTCTTCAACCACCGGGGCCACCAGCAGATCGGGGCCGAGCATGAAGTCGTCGCAGTCTTCGTAGCAAAGCTCGTCGTGCGGAAAATGAAAAAAGGTCGGCGCGATGATGGGCACGTGGCTCTGGCTGGCGGCCTGCACGCACGCCCACAGATAGGGCATGAGCCGGTAGCGCAGCACGATGGCTGCGGTGACGTCCTGGGCCACCTCAGGGTGCATCCAGGGCAGGTTGCTCGCATGGTCGGCCTTCCACGAGTTCATCACCATGCGCGGATTGAGCGCGCAGGCTTGCACCCACCTCAGAAAGAGCTCGGGGCCAGGCAAGGGCCCAAAAAAGCCGCCGACATCGTGCCCTATGTTGAACAGGCCCGACAAGCTCATCTGCAAACCGGTTCGGATGTTCCACTTCAGGGTGGGCCAGCTGGTGGTGTTGTCACCCGACCAGGTCTGGGCATAGCGCTGGATGCCGGGCGGGCCGGCGCGGGTCACGGTGAACTGCGGCTCGCTCAGCCCCGCTTGCTCACGGTAGGCCTGTTGGGCCTCGAAGGTGGCGCGCGTCATCAGCAGGGCGTGCAAGGGCCGGCTGCGATGAATGGCCATGGCCTGCCCCCAACCGGCACTGCAGGCGTCTTCTGCGGCGATCGCGTATTCGTTGTTGTCGTTCCAGCCCGCGTCAATGCCCATCTGCAGGATTTGGCTGCGCAGCCCCGCCTGCCACCAGGCCAGCGCCTGCGGCTTGGTGAAGTCCAGGTGCGCGCCCTGCCCGTCCCAGTAGGGCTCGACCACCGGCTCGCCGCTGTCGGCGTGCTCGATGAAGGCGCGCTCGGCGGCCAGGGACGCATAGGCCGGGTGGTCGTCGAGCAGGCAGGGCTTGAGGTTGGCCACCAGCTTCATGCCGGCGGCCTGAAACTTGGCGTTGATGGCCTGCGGATCGGGAAACTTCTGGCGGTTCCAGGTGTACACATACCTTTGCTTGCCCCGGCTGGAATAGCCCGAGCCGTAGTGAAACGAGGAAATCGGCACGCGGCGGCTCTGGCACTCGTCGATGAAGGCCGACAGGCGCTGCTGCGCATCGGGCGCGTCGGCCAGGCCCATGGCCGTCTGTGCATAGCCCAGGCTCCAGCGCGGCGGCAGATGGGTTCCGCCGATGAGCCGCACAAACTGCGCCACAACCTCAGCAGGGGTCGAGCCGAGCATCAGGTAGACGTCCAGGTCGCCGTCGTCGATATCGACGCTGCGAAACAGGCCGTGGTAGTTGTCGTGCTCACACCCGAGATCGAACACGCAGGTCGACAGCGTGTCGTAGTAGGTGCCCAGCCACAGGCCCTGCGCGGTTCGCGTCATCACAAAGGGCCAATGCTTGTACAGCGGATCGCCGCTGAGCGGGTCGTAGCCGATCGAGTCCTGGCCCAGACAGCGCAGGCGCCGGCCGTGCAGGTTCAAGGGCCCTGTCTTGTCACCCAGGCCGTAGTAGCGCTCTCGCGGGTCCCTGACCAGGCTGTGCCGAATCAGCCCGGTGCGGCGCTCGCTGAGGTAGGCGCTGGTCACGCGGTCTTGCATCACGGTCTGCCCAGTCAGCGTGTCCGACCAGACGATGCGCACCGGCGAGCCGGCACCGCCGAGCAGCTGCGCCGCCAAGCGCCCGCCCACCAGCGTCTGCGTCTGCGCATCTGCAGCCGTGACCCGGGGCCGGTCAAAGCCCTCCAGGCTCTCGCGCGGCCGCCCCTGCCAGGGCGTGTCGCCGGCCGGCGCGATCGACCAGGTGCGCGGCTGCCTGAAGCCGTCGGCGGGCCGCCAGGTCACACGCGCGGCGGTCGCCGACAAAAAAACCAGTTGCAACGATCCACCATCGCCAAGCAAGGCGTGCGCATCGGCGCCACCGGGACCATCGACACTATTGGCCCCCGGGTGCAGCTGCCAGCCCTCGGTCTTGATCGGGGTCATGCTGCCTCCAGCTCGATGCGCCGGCCCTGGCTGTCAAACACATGCAGGTGCTGGGGCTCGACCCGCAGGTGCAGCGTGCCGTGCTGCTCGAGCCCCGACTCGGCCGAGGTGAGCAGCTCGATGGCCGAGCCATCGGCCAGCCGCCCGTGCAGCAGGCGCTGCGCGCCCAGGTATTCGGTGGCCTGCAGTGTCACGGCCAGCCCCTGGTCGGCCGGCAGCCAGTGCTCGGGCCGCACGCCCAGGCTGTGCGCACCCGATGGCAGCGCGCGCTCGAGCAAGGCCTGGCCCAGAGACAGCGGCAGGAAGTTCATGCGCGGGCTGCCGATGAAGCCGGCCACAAAGGTGTTGCAGGGCTTTTGGTAAAGCTGCTCGGGGCTGCCGACCTGCTCCACCCGGCCGGCCCGCAGCACCACGATCTTGTCGGCCATGGTCATGGCCTCGACCTGGTCGTGGGTGACATAAATCATGGTGGCGCCCAGGCGCCGGTGCAGATCGCGCAGCTCGGTGCGCATGGACACGCGCAGCTCGGCATCAAGGTTGGACAGCGGCTCGTCAAAGAGAAACAGCTTGGGGTCGCGCACGATGGCCCGGCCTATGGCCACGCGCTGGCGCTGCCCGCCCGACAGCTGCGTGGGCCGGCGCGCCAGCAGGTCTTGCAAGCGCAGCAAGGTGGCCGCCTCCTGCACCCGCCGCTCGATTTCGGCGCGAGGCACCTTGGCGTTTTCCAGACCGAAGGCCATGTTGGCGTACACGCTCATGTGCGGGTACAGGGCGTAGGACTGAAACACCATGGCGCAGCCGCGATCGGCCGCGCCAATGGCGTTGACCGTCTGGCCGTCGATGAGCACCGATCCGGCGGTGGGCTCGTCGAGGCCCGCAATCAGCCGCAGCAGCGTGGACTTGCCACAGCCGGAGGGGCCGACGAACACGACAAATTCGCCGTGCGCCACCGCCAGGCTCACCTGGCGGATGACCTCGGTCTTGTCAAAGGTCTTGTCGATGGACTGCAGTTCGAGGGTGGCCACGATCGGGTGCTCAAGGTAGGAGGGCAGGAATGAAGGCTGGCGATACCGGGCTTACTTGACGCCCGCGCTGGCAATGCCGGTGGTGATGTGCCGCTGCAAGAAGGCAAACACCACCGTCACCGGCAGCAAGGTGATCACCGTCATGGCCAGCAGGTAGTGCCACTGCGTGTTGAGCTCACCCTGAAAGGAGTTGAGCGCCAGCTGCAACGTGAAGAACTCGTTCTTGGACAGCACGATCAGCGGCAGCAGGAAGTCATTCCAGCGCCACATCACCGAAAAGATGGCCAGCACCGCCAGCGCCGGCGCCGACAGGGGCAAGACGATGCGCCAGTAAATGCGCCACTCGCTGGCGTGGTCCATGCGGGCGGCCTCCAGCAGCTCATCGGGGATGGTCAGCATGTACTGGCGCAGCAAGAAAACGCCCGTGGGCGTGGCCACAGCCGGCAGGATTACGCCCCAGAGGTTGTTGAGCAGGCCCACTTCGTTGATGACCAGAAACACCGGCACCAAGATGATGGTCGGCGGGATCATCAAGGTGGCGATGATGAGCAGAAACACCGCCTTCTGACCCTTGAAGCGGTATTTGGACAGGGCAAAGGCGGCCATCGAGTTGAACAGCAGCGTCAGCAAGGTGGCCACGACCGTGATGAACACGCTGTTCCAGAGGTAGGTGCCAAAGGTGAACTTCTGAAACAGATCGCCGTAGTTGTTCCAGGCAAAGCGCACCTCGTTGATCGGCTCGCGCTGCTTGATGTTCACGCGCACCCTCTCCTGCGGCGCCGCGGGGTCCACCATATTGGCCATGACGCCGATGCGATTGATCTGCGCCATCTCCTTGCGCGAGCCGTCGTCCAGAGTGACGGTAAACAGCGGCAGCGGTTTTTCGTGGCCGGCCACCTGCACCGTCTTTTGCGTGTAGGGCAGGAAGGTGGGCGGAAACTGCGCCATCGCCGCCTCGGTCTTGAACGACGACATCACCAGCCAGATGACGGGGGCAAACAGGGTGAACAAGCCCAGCGCCAGATAGACGTAGCTCAGCACATCGGTCCAGTGCAGCCGGCCGCGGCCGCGGGTGCGTGTCAAAAACTGCAGCATCGGCATCTAACGAGGTTTGGAGCCCAGTTCGCTGGCGCGGGTCAGCCGCAATTGAGCCAGCGTCAGCAAGATCAGGAAGGCGGCCAGAGCCAGCGAGGCCGCCGCGGCCAGACCGTAGAGATGGATCTGTTCGGAAAAGCCCGTCTGGTAGATGAACTGCACGATGAAGGTGGTGGCCGAACCCGGGCCGCCGCCGGTGAGCACAAAGACCTCGTCAAACACCTGCACCGCCCGGATCGCCGCGAGCACCAGCACCACCACCAAATTGGGCAACAGCAGCGGCAAGGTGATGCGGGTCAGGGTGCGCCAAGGCGTGGCGCGGTCCATCTCGGCGGCCTCGTAAAGGTCTTTGGGGATGGCCTGCAGACCCGCAAGCAAGATGAGGGTGTAAAAGCCCATGTGGGCCCAAATCGAGATGAACACGGCCCAGAAAAAGGCCGGGCCCGCTTGCGTGAGCCATTCGACCGGATCGAGACCCAGCGCCACCAGCC
>JAIXWZ010000023.1 GCA_027491035.1 Comamonadaceae bacterium
CGCGCCTGGGCCCGGGGATCTGGTGCGGCCAGGAGCCACCGGCCGCGCAGATCTTTCCCCAGCCCTCGCTGGCCGATGACCGCCTGCTTGACAGCGCCATTGGGCACCACTTTGCAGTGATCGGCTCGCGCGATGTGCTGGACGCAGTCAGCCCTCAGACGCGGGAGCGCTGGCACGATGTCGGTGTGGTCCGTCTGACGGCCGAGCACCCCGAGCTCGAGCGCTGGCTGGAGCAGCACGACGCGCAGGCCGTGATGCTGCGGCCTGATCGCTACATTGTGGGTCTTGCGCGCTGCGCCGGCGATCTGGAGCGCATGAGTGAGTTGCTGCCTGGGCGCCTCGCGCTCGCGGTTTGATCGCCTGCCCGCCGCCATGACTGACAAAGCCGATTCCAGTTTGACGCGCATGCTGACCGTGCTCGATTTGTTTACCGAGCAGCGCTTGCATTGGAGCGCCGAGGACATCAGCCAGGCGCTGGGCGTGTCGCTGCCCACCAGCTACCGCTATGCGCGCGCTTTGAGCGAGGCGGGCTTGCTGCGCCCTGGTGCCGATGCGCGCTTTACCCTGGGGCCCAGGATCGTCGTGCTCGACCACTACATCCGCCAGGCCGATCCCCTGTTGCAGCATGGTGTGGCTTTCATGAAGGAGCTGGTGGCGCAGACCGGATTTGACTGCGTGATCTCCAGCCTGCACGGCCAGCAATTGCTCGACATCCACCGCGAATTGGGGCAAATGCCAGCCAGCCTGAGCTACGGCAGGGGACGGCCGCGGCCGCTGTTCAAGGGTGCTGCAGCCAAGGTGATCCTGGCCGGCTTGCCCACGCCGGCCTTGCGCCGCTTGTTCGATGCGCACACTGACCAAGCGGTCGCTGCGGGACTGCCTGCCCACTGGCCCGCCCTGCGCAGCTACTACAGTCGCATCCGCAAGGCCGGTCACTACTTGTCGAGCGGCGAGCTCGAGACCAGTCTGGCGGCGCTGGCCGCGCCTTTGCACTATGCTGACGCCAGTGTGGCCGGCGCCTTGTCCGTAGTCACCACGGTGCAGCGCATGGCCGTGATCGATGTGCCCAAGCTGGCCCAGATCGTGATGCGTGCGGCCAAGGACATCAGCGCCCGCATGCCCTGAATTTTTTAACGGGAAGACCTCCACCATGAAACTGATCAGCTTTCTCAACCACGCCGTGCCCTCTTACGGCCTCGTCAGCGGCGACGATGTGCTCGACCTCACGCCCATCCTGGGTGCGCAGGCGCCCGATCTCAAGACCCTGATCGCCAAGAACCTGTTTGCCACCGCCGCTCAGGCGGCCCAGAGCCACAAGCCCACGCTCAAACTGGCCCAGCTGACCTTGCTGCCGGTGATTCCCAACCCGGGTCAGATTTTTTGCATCGGCCTGAACTATGGCGACCATGTGCGCGAGACGGGCCGACAGGTCACCGAGACGCCGACCATCTTTTTGCGCCTGCCTGACTCGCAGGTGGCGCACGGCCAGGACATCGTGCGGCCGGCCGAGTCGCACCGGCTCGATTACGAGGCCGAGATCGCCGTCATCATCGGCAAGGGCGGGCGCCGGATCAAGGAAGAAGACGCCTGGAGCCACATCGCCGGCTACAGCTGCTACAACGATGGCTCGGTGCGCGACTGGCAGGTGGCCACCTCGCAGTGGACGCCGGGCAAGAACTTCTACAAGACCGGCGGTTTTGGCCCCTGGATGGTCACCAGCGACGAGATCGCGCCGGCCCAGGCGATGCGGCTGCAGACCGTGCTCAACGGCCAGGTGCTGCAAGACAGCACCACCGACAAGATGATCCACAGCATCCCGCGGCAGATTGCCTACATCTCCACCTTCATTCCGCTGTCGCCCGGCGACGTCATCGTCACCGGCACGCCCGGCGGCGTGGGCAACAAGCGCGAGCCGCAGATTTTCATGAAGCCTGGCGATGTGTGCGAGATCGTGGTCGATGCCATCGGCACGCTGCGCAACGGCATCCGCGACGAGGCTTGACGCTCAAGTCTCGAGCTCGCCCTTGATGCGCGGCCAGGTGTTGCGGATGTGCTCGCCCATGCTGCGCGCCAGGGCCGCGCCGTCGCGGCGCGCCAGCGCCTGCATCATCGCTTCGTGCTCGGCCATGGCCGCGGCCCAGTGGCCCGGCTCTGAGTTGCCTCGGTAGCGCAGGCCGCGCATGCGCTTGCTCAAGGTGGCGTGGCTCATGCGCAGCGCCTCGTTGTCGGCCAGTGCGATCAGCGCCTGATGGATCTGCTGGTTGAGCTTGAAATAAGCCGGCCGCTCGCCGCGCGCATACAGCTGCGCCATCTGCCCATGCAAGGCCAGCACCTCGGCGACTTTGTCCTCGGGCGCCTGCACCGCCAGCCGGCCGGCATGCTCTTCAAGCAGCGCGATCACATCGAGCATGTCGCGCGCGTCCTTGGCCGAGAAGGCCTTGACGATGGCCCCGCGCAGCGGCAGCAGCTCCACCAGCCCTTCGGCCGTCAGCACCTTGATCGCCTCACGGATGGGCGTGCGCGAGACGCCGAGCTGGCGCGCCACCTCCAGCTCGGCAATGCGCTCGCCGGGCTTGAGGCGCAGCTCCACGATCATGTCGCGCAGGCGCTGCGTGACCTCTTCGTGCAAGGCGGTGCGGGCGATCGGGGCGGTGGAGTCGGCGGGGTCGGGCGCGTTCATGGGCACAGGTTTGGGCGGTTGGGGCGCCGGGCTTGCAGGCCGGGCACCGGGAAAACCATGGCTTGATTCTCGCCCATCTCTTTTTATGATTATCCGTAATTACGCATCACGTCCGCATCAAGTGCGCATCACGCATGAGGTCGTGATCGTCCCTGGAAGCTGCAGTTCCCCTGCGATTGAGTTGCTCGAAAGGCGCCCCATGTCTTTGCCCACCGTGGCCTTGTTCACTGGCGATCCCGCTGGTATCGGACCGGAGTTGGTTGAAAAACTGCTGGCGGCGCCCGATTGGCAGGCCCATGCGCAGGTGGTCCTCATTGCCCAAGAAGGCGCCCTGAAGGTGCCGGAGTCGGTGCGCTGGCACGACTGGTCCGGGCGCAAGGCGCCCGCCTTCGCGCCGGCCACCGCCAGCGCCGACAACGGCCGTTTCATGCTCGAGGCTCTGGGCGAGGGCATCGACCTGGTCACCTCCGGCCAGGCCGATGCGTTTTGCTTTGCGCCGCTGAACAAATCGGCGCTGCGTCAGGGCGGCATGACGCAAGAGGACGAGCTGCGCTGGTTTGCCGAGCACATGGGCTACCGGGGGCAGTGCGGCGAGCTCAATGTGCTCAAGAACCTGTGGACTTCGCGCGTGACCTCGCATGTGCCGCTGCGCGAGGTGTCTGACCTGCTCAGCCCGGACAAGGTGGCCGATTCGATCCGCATGATCTCGCAGGCGCTCAGCGCCTCGGGCGTGAGCCGGCCGCGCATTGGCGTGTGCGGCCTCAATCCGCACAACGGCGACAACGGCAACTACGGCGATGAGGAGGGGCGCATCATCGCCCCTGGCGTGGCACAAGCCGCCAAGGCCGGCTTCGCAGCTGAAGGCCCCTTCCCGGCCGATACCGCCTTTGTGCGCGCAATCCGGGCCGAAGGCGGCTTCGATGGCGTGGTCACGATGTACCACGACCAGGGCCAGATCGCGATGAAGCTCATGGGCTTTGAGCAGGGCGTCACGGTCCATGGCGGCCTGCCGTGCCCAATCACCACACCCGCCCATGGCACCGCCTATGACATCGTCGGCCGCGGCCGAGCCAATCCGCAGGCCATGCGCAATGCCTTCGAGCTCGCCGCCCGCATGGCGGCCACTCACCGTCACCGTGCTTCGAATCACCTAGAGGAGACCTCATCATGAAAATCAAGCGACTGCTGCCGTGTTTGCTGTCGATCGCCATGGCTGTGCCTGTGGCCGCCACTGCCCAGGCCTATCCCACCAAGCCGGTGCGGCTGATGGTGGGCGCCAATGCCGGCGGCGGCACCGACATCATTGCGCGCATGCTGGCCGAGAAATTTGCCGAGTCGTTCAAGGGCAGCTTTGTGGTTGAAAACCGCCCGGGCGCATCCAACACCATCGCTGCCGACCTGACGGCCAAGGCGGCACCAGACGGTCACACGATGCTGGTGGCCACCAACACCGGCCAGGCCATTGCGCCGCACCTGATCAAGCTGGCTTTTGACCCGATCAAAGACCTGACCCCGGTCGGGCTCATCGTGACCGTGCCCAACGTGCTGGTCGTCGGCGCTCAGGTGCCGGCCAACAATGTGGCCGAGCTGGTGGCGCTGATGAAGGCCAAGCCTGGCGACTTCAAGTACGCCTCTTCAGGGGTGGGCAGCACCCAGCACATCGCAGGCGAAGGCTTCAACCTTGCCGCCGGTGTCAAGAGCGTGCATGTGCCCTACCGCGGCAGCAGCCAGGCACACCTGGACATCATCGGTGGCAGCGTGCAGATCATGTTTGACACCACTTCGTCGGCCATGGGCCAGATCAAGGCCGGCAAGTTCAAGCCCCTGGCCCTGACCACGCCCAACCGCAGCCCCGAGCTGCCGCAGGTGCCGACGCTGGCCGAGGCCGGTGTCAGCGGTTTCGAGATGAGCACCTGGTACGGCCTGTTTGTCACCACCGGCACGCCGCCCGACGTGGTGGCGCGACTGCAGGGTGAGCTGGCGCGCATTTTGAAAATGCCCGACATCCAGGCCAAGCTCAAGGGCCTGGGCGGCGAGCCAGGCAACCTCACGCCCGACCAGTTTGCCCAGTACAACCGCAAGGAATTCGAGCGCTTTGGCGAGCTGATCAAGCGAGCCAATATCAAGCTCGAGTAAGCCCGGCAGGCGGTGGTCAGGGCCAGCCTGATGCCGGTCGTTGTGACTTCCAACTGTTGCGGCGACTCCCTTCGTCATTGAAGCTCTGCCTCTGACCTGCCCCGTCATTGCGCCCTTGTCCTGTCATTGCGAGGAACGAAGCAATCCACTGCGGCCTTGGCAAGGGCACATGGATTGCCACGGCGCTGCGCGCCTCGCAATGACGGGACTAGGGCGTCATTGCGACCCCACCCCGTCATCGCGCCACCCACCCCGTCGTTGCGCCCCCGCCCCGTCATTGCGAGGGACGAAGCAATCCATCGGCCGTCGCCCAAAGACATGGATGGCCGCATCCCACTACATCCCTGGCAATGTCAAGAAATGCCTCGCGCCGGGCGCGCTAGGTGTAACACCTAGGCCTTGAACCCGCACTGCCTCGCATCATGCGGCTCATGGATGCTTCTTCGCTGCTTGCGGCGCAGGCCGATCTGCAGGCTTTGCTCAAGGCTGGATTGGCCGACGACGGTGCGGTGGTGCGTCTGCTCGATCGGCTCTTGCATTGGGCGCATGCGCTGCGCGCCTCGGATCTGCACTTCGAGCCCTATGAGGGCATTTACCGCATTCGCATTCGCGTCGATGGCCAGTTGCAGGAGTGGCTGCGTCCGCCCCTGGCGGTGCGCGAGCGTGTGGCCTCCCGCATCAAGGTGCTGGCGCGGCTGGATATCGCAGAAAAGCGCCTGCCGCAAGATGGCCGTCTGCGCCACCAGCTGGCGGCGGGCCAGTGGGCGGACTTTCGCGTCAGCACCTTGCCCACGGTGCACGGTGAAAAGCTGGTCGTGCGTCTGATCGACGCCGCCCCGGCGCAGCTGGACCTCGATGCGCTGGGCTATGAGCCCGAACAGAAGGCGGCCGTTGTGCAGGCGCTGGCGCGGTCACACGGCATGATTTTGGTGACGGGTCCCACCGGTGCCGGCAAGACCCTATCGATGTACAGCTGCTTGCAGCGGCTCAACCGGACCGGGGTGAACATTTGCACGGCCGAGGACCCTTGTGAAATCAACCTGGCTGGCATCAATCAGGTGAGCATCCATGAAAAGGCCGGACTGACGTTTGCGGTCGCCCTGCGCGCCTTTTTGCGTCAGGACCCCGATGTCATCATGATTGGCGAGGTGCGCGACCTCGAGACGGCCGATATGGCACTCAAGGCGGCGCAGACCGGGCATCTGGTGTTTTCCACGCTGCACACCAACGACGCGCCCAGCACCCTGATGCGCCTGCGGCAAATTGGCGTAGCGGCGCACAACGTGGCCGCCAGTGTGGTGCTGATCACGGCCCAGCGCCTGCTCAGGCGCCTGTGCCCGCATTGCCGGCGCGAGATGTCGCCGCCGCTGCAGATGATGCGCGAGGCCGGCTGTCCGCCGGCGGGCTTGGCCAGCGGCGAGCCGGTTTATGAGCCGGTGGGCTGTGAGCGCTGCCTGGGGGGCTACCTGGGCCGCATTGGCGTGTTTCAGGTCATGCCCGTGAGCACCGCCATGGCCGAGCTGGTGCTCAAGGACGCGGCTGTGGCCGAGCTGGCACGGCAGGCCGCGCAAGAGGGCGTGATGAGCTTGCGTCAGGCCGCCTGGGGCAAAGTTAAACTGGGTCAGACCTCGATCGAAGAAGTATTGGCCCACACCCATGCCTAAGCCAAGCAGCGCCGGCTGGCCCGTCCAGCAGCCCTCCAGGGGACGCGCATGAGCGCCGGCGCACTCGAGCGGCGCTCGCGCCGCGTCGAGCGATCTTTTGACTGGCAGGCTCGCGATGCGCAGGGCCAGCTGCAGCGCGGGCGCAGCCGCGCCTGGGGTGAAAACCAACTCAGGGCCTTGCTCAGGCGCCGCGGCCTGCGCAGCCTGGAGCTGCGTGCGGTCCACGCCGCCCGCATCCGGGCGGTGCGCTCTGACGATGTGGCCCAGCTCACCCGGCAACTGGCCGCTTTGCTGCGGGCGGGGCTGCCCTTGTTGCAGGCGCTGCAGCTGCTGGCGCGCAGCCAGACGCACAGCGGCGTGGTCGATCTGCTCGAGCGGCTGCATGCCGATCTTGAAAACGGCATGACGCTGGCTGCGGCCCTGCGGCGCCAGGGCGCCGTTTTTGGCCCGCTCTACATTGCCCTGATCGAAGCGGGCGAAGCCTCTGGCCGGCTCGACGTCTTGCTCGAGCGTCTGGCAGTGCACCTGGACAAGAGCGCGGCGCTGGCCCGCCGCGTGCGCACCGCCTTGTTCTACCCGGCTGTGGTGCTGGCGGTGGCGCTGGGCGTGCTGGCGGTGATCATGGTGGTCGTGGTGCCCACCTTCGAGAACGTCTTCGCCTCTTTTGGCGCCGACCTGCCCTGGGCCACGCAACAGCTGATCAGCCTGAGCCGCTGGTCCATCCAATGGGGGCCGGCCGTGCTCGCGCTGGCCCTGGCGGGCGCCGTGCTGTGGCAGCGGGGCTGGCGCCCCCGTTGGGCGGCCCGGCTCGATGATGCCTTGCTCGACTTGCCGCTGTGGGGCCCCCTGCTGCGCCAGGCGGCGGTGGCGCGCTGGGCGCGCACGCTGGCCACCTTGCTGGCCGCCGGCTTGCCCTTGACCGAGGCGCTGCATTGGGTGCGAGGCGCTTGCGGCCACCAGGCCTATGCCCAGGCCACCTTGCGCGTGCGCGAGCAGGTGGCGCGCGGCAACAGCCTGCGCTTGGCGATGTCGCGCCAGAGCCTGTTTGGTCCTTTGCTGCAGCAGATGGCCGCCATTGGCGAGGAGTCGGGCACGCTCGACGAGTTGCTGCAGCGCGCTGCCGATTTCGAGGAGGCCCAGCTCGACGAGCGCATCGCTTACGGCTCGGGGCTGATCGAGCCGGCCACGGTGGTGCTGCTCGGTCTGCTGATTGGGGCCGTTGTGCTGGCGCTGTACCTGCCGATCTTCCAGATGGGGCAGATCGTTTGATGGATCAGGCCTTGCTGCTGGCCTGTGCCGCCGTGCTCGGGCTGATCATCGGCAGTTTTGTCAATGTGGTGATCCACCGCTTGCCGCGCATGATGGAGCAGCAGTGGGCACAGGACGTCGCCTCGTGGCTGGCCGAGCAGGAGGGCGAGCGTTCAGCGGGGGAGGCGGCAGGGGGTGTGGCGGGGGGCGGCGCGGTTTTGGCGCCCTACAACCTGGCCCGGCCCAGATCCCACTGTCCGACCTGCGGCCATGCGCTGGCCTGGCATGACAACATTCCGCTGATCAGCTTTGCGCTTTTGCGCGGCCGCTGCCGGGCTTGCGGCAGCCCGATCGGCTGGCGTTACCCGACCGTTGAGCTCGTGACAGCGGTGCTTTTTGCGGCCTGCGCCTGGCGCTGGGGGCTGGGGGCTTCGGCCCTGGTGTGGGCGGCGTTCGCGGCGACCTTGCTGGCGCTGGCTTGCATCGATGCGGACACCCAGCTCTTGCCCGATGCGTTGACCTTGCCTTTGCTGTGGGGCGGCCTGATCAGCGCGGCCGCGGGATGGAGCCAGACCGCGTTGGCCGACGCGCTGTGGGGCGCTGTGGCTGGGTACACGCTGCTGTGGCTGGTCCAGCAGGGCTTTGGGCTGGTCACGGGCAAGCAGGGTATCGGGCAGGGTGACTTCAAGCTGCTCGCAGCGCTGGGCGCCTGGCTGGGCTGGCAGGCTTTGCTGCCGCTGCTGCTGCTGGCGTCGCTTAGCGGCGCTGTCGTCGGTCTGGGGTTGCGCTGGAGCGGCCGACTCGGTGCCGGTCAGCCGCTGGCCTTTGGGCCCTACCTGGCCATGGCTGGCGCCGCCCTGATGTGGCTGGCGCCGCTGCACGGGCTTTGGCCCTGAAACAAGGAGACGGTGATGGATCTCAGGTCGGCAAGGCGCTGGCGCATCGGCTTGACCGGTGGCATCGGCAGCGGCAAGAGCACGGTGGCGGCCATGCTTGCGCACTGCGGCGCGGCGGTGGTCGACGCCGATGCGATTGCGCGCGCGCTCACGCTGCCCGGCGGGGCCGCCATGCCGGCCATCGCGCAAGCGTTTGGCCCGTCTTGCGTGGCCCCTGACGGTGCGATGGACCGCGAGGCCATGCGTGCGCTGGTGTTCAGCGACGCATCGGCGCGGCTGCGGCTGCAAGACATCGTGCACCCACTGGTTGCCCAGGAGACCGGGCGCCAGGCCGCACAGGCCTGGGCAGGGGGCGCGCGCTGCGTCGTCTTTGATGTGCCGCTGCTGGTCGAGTCGGGCCGCTGGCGCTCGCAGGTCGATGCGGTGCTGGTGGTCGACTGCAGCGTGCCCCTGCAGATCGAGCGCGTGATGGCGCGCAGCGGCTGGTCGCGCGAGGCGGTCGAGAAGGTGATCGCGCAGCAGGCCAGCCGCGCCCAGCGCCTGGCCGCAGCCGATGTCTGCCTGGCCAATGGGGACTTGAGCCTGGCGCAGCTGCAGCAGCAGGTCGAAGAGGTTTGGCAATACTTCGGGCTATGATGCCCCATTCAGCCGCCAACGCCCAGTGCCGTGATTCTGTACGAGTACCCCTTCAACGAGCGCATCCGGACCTACCTGCGCCTTGAGCACCTGTTTTTTCGGTTGGGCGAGCTGATGGGGCGCAGCAGCCCCACCGACCACCACTTTGCCATCACCACCTTGTTCGAGATCATCGAGGTGGGCGCGCGAGCCGAGCTCAAGACCGATGTGCTCAAGGATCTCGAGAAGCAAAAGCATGCGCTGGCCGCCTACCGAGGCAACCCGGCGATTTCCGAAGAGGCGCTCGAGCAGGTGATCGGCCAGCTCGATGCCTGCTTTACCGCTCTGAAGGGGCAACCGGGCAAACCCGGCCACGCCCTGACCGAGATCGACTGGCTGATGAGCTTGCGCAGCCGCGCCAGCATTCCGGGCGGTACCTGCGAATTCGACCTGCCGGTCTATCACGCCTGGCGTCACCTGGAGGCCGGGCAGCGCCGCGCCGATCTCAAGCGTTGGGTGGACGGTTTTTTGCCGCTGGCCGAGTCGGTGGGCTTGCTGCTCAAGCTGCTGCGTGATTCGGGCGTGCCTCAGAAGGTGATGTGCTCGGGCGGGCATTTCCAGCAAAACCTGCCACAAGGGCGCAGCTTTGGATTGCTGCGCCTGCGCATCGACCCGCAACTGGGCCTGTTCCCCGAGATCAGCGGCAACCGCTTGGTGGTTTCGGTCCGATTAATGACGATTGTTGACGGTCAGCGGGTGCAATCTTCGAGCGAAGATGCACAATTAGAAGTGACCTTGTGTTCCTGAGTTCGGCGGCCGACGCCCCGCCACGTCCCGACGGAGTTTGCCTGCATGAGCACGCCCCCCGCCCGTCCCGCGCGCACCGTGGCCTGTCCGGCCTGCGGTGGGCCTAGCCTGTACGGCCCGGACAACCCCGCCCGGCCTTTTTGTTCGGCCCGCTGCAAGCAGCTCGATCTGGGCGCCTGGGCGAGCGAGCAGTTTCGTGTGCCCGCTCAGCCTGCTGCGCACGATGTGGCGGCCGATGATTTCGCTGCGGGTGACAGCAGCCCGGGCGATTCTCGGCTGCAATAAATCTGGGCGCCGCCTGTGAACTGGACCGCCCCCCGCATGGCCCTGTTCGCCGCTTTGGGCTGCCTCCTGGCGGGCGCAGCCCTGGGTCAGGCCAGTGGCGGTGCGGCCGGTAAACCCGGTACGGCCGGTGGGGCCGCGGACAGCCGGCGCGACGCTGCCGGTTCCAAAGCCGATGTCAAAACGCCCAAGCCAAGCGCTGCGCCCAAGGTGCTGCCTGGGGGCTCGGGCGAAACGCCGGCTCAACGCAGTGCGCGTCTGAAGCGCGAGTGCAAGGGGCGGCCCGACGCTGGGGCCTGTAGCGGCTACACCCAGTAATCCTAGGTCAGCGCAAGTCAGCGCCGGTCAGCGTGCCCCGGGAGAGGGCGCCGTGCGGATCAGTTCGAGGCGCCGCCGAGCAGCTGCTGCAGCTCGCCGCTTTCGTACATCTCCATCATGATGTCCGAGCCACCGACGAACTCGCCCTTGACGTACAGCTGGGGTATGGTGGGCCAATTGCTGTACTGCTTGATGCCTTGGCGCACCGCCTCGTCTTCCAGCACATTGACGGTGGCCGGCCGGCTCACGCCGCAGGCCTTGAGAATCTGAATGGCACGACCCGAAAAGCCGCACATCGGGAACTGCGCCGTGCCTTTCATGAATAAGACGACGTCGCTGGATTGGACGATCTGGTCGATGCGCTGTTCTATGTCGTTCATGGTCTGCCCTCCAAACAAATCTGCGGTGATTATCGGTCCTGCCCGAAGCCCCCTGCCGCGTTGGGGCAAGCTCAGGGCTGTTGCCCGGCGCTGCAGCGCTCAATACCGGCCAGATCGCGGCGGCTTTGCACCTGCCGCAGGCCCGCTTGCTGCAAAAGCTCGCGCACGGCCTGCGCCTGGTCGTAGCCGTGCTCGAGCACCAGCCAGCCGCCGCCGGCCAGGCGGCTGGGCGCCTGCGCGCAGATGGTGCGCAGGTCGTCGAGCCCTTGCACGCCGGCTGTCAGGGCTGAGGGCGGTTCGTGCGTCAGGGCCGCCAGATGCGCATCGCCCAGGGCAATATAGGGTGGATTGCTGACGATCAGATCGAAAGGCCCGGGCGTGTGCGCCAGCCAGTGGCCCGCTTGCCAGTGCACCGCCAGGCCCAGCGCTTGCCCATTGGCACGGGCCACCTGCAAGGCGTCGGCGCTGGCATCGAGGGCGCTGACCTGCCAGGCAGGGCGCTGGTGCTTGAGGGCCAGCGCGATGGCGCCGCTGCCGGTGCCCAGATCGATCACGCGCGCTGCGCTCGGCAGGCTCAGATCGAGCGCCCACTGCACCAGCGTTTCAGTGTCTGGCCGCGGGATGAGCACCCGGCGGTCGACCCGCAGTGGCAGACCGAAAAACTCTTTTTCCCCCGTCAGGTAGGCCAGCGGCTCGCCGCTGCGGCGCCGCTCGCACAAGGCCTCAAACGCCGACGCGCGGTCTGCGGGCAAGGCCTGGTCATCGTGGGCGTAGAGCCAGGCCCGATCGTGGGGCCGGCCCAGCAGGTGCAGCAGCAGCAGGCGCGCGTCCAGCGCCGGCAGCCCCGCCTGTTCGGCCCATTGCAGTGCCTGCGCCAGGGTCACGGTGCGGCGTTTTCAAGCTCGGCCAGCAGTTCGGCCCCGCGGGCCACCTGCAAGGCGTCGACGACATCGCCCAGATCGCCCTCCATGACCTGGTCGAGCTTGTAGACGGTCATGTTGATGCGGTGGTCGCTGAGCCGGCCTTGCGGGAAGTTGTAGGTGCGGATCCGGTCGCTGCGATCGCCGCTGCCCACCAGCCCCTTGCGCAAGGCCGCGTCCTTGGCCGCCTGTTCGCTGCGCTGCTTGTCCTGGATGCGCGCCAGCAGCACTTGCAGCGCCCGCGCCTTGTTGCGGTGCTGGCTGCGGTCGTCCTGGCATTCGGCCACGATGCCGGTGGGCAGGTGGGTGATGCGCACGGCCGAATCGGTTTTGTTGACATGCTGGCCGCCCGCGCCCGAGGCGCGGTAGGTGTCGATGCGCAGCTCGGCCGCATTGAGCTTGACCGCCTGGGCCTCATCGGGCTCGGGCAGCACAGCCACGGTGCAGGCGCTGGTGTGGATGCGCCCTTGCGCCTCGGTGGCGGGCACGCGTTGCACCCGGTGACCGCCCGACTCCAGGCGCAGCTTGCCGTACACGCCCACGCCCTGCGCATCGCAAGGCCCTTCGATGCGCAGCACCGCCTCTTTGTAGCCGCCCAGCTCGGCCGGCGAGGTGCTGATGAGCTCGCACTGCCAGCCGCAGCGCTGCGCGTAGCGGGTGTACATGCGCAGCAAGTCACCGGCAAACAGGGCCGACTCGTCGCCGCCTGTGCCGGCGCGGATCTCGATCAAGGCCGGCCGGGCATCGTCCGGGTCCTTGGCGATGAGCATGAGCTGCAACTGTTTTTCCAGCTCGGCGATGTCTTGTTCGGCCGCCGCGATCTCCTCGCGTGCCAGCTCGCCCAATTGCGGGTCGGCCAGGTGCGGGTCGGCCAGCATCTCGTGCGCCTGCTGCCGATCGGCCTGGCGCTGGGTCAGGCGGCGATAGGCCTCGCCCAGGGCTGACGACTGCGCATGCTCGCGCGTGAGCTTGCGAAAGCGCTCCAGATCGTTGACCACGTCGGCAGCCGACAGCAGGGCGTCGAGCTCTTGCAGGCGGGCCAATTGGCGCTCCAGGGTCTGGCGGAGAAATTCTTTCATCGCGTTTGGGCTGGCCCCGATCGGCAGCGCGGCGCACGGTTGGGCGCCGCTGTGGCCCGAGCAGGGCTGCCGGAGCTAAAGGCCGTTGGGGTCGCGCGGGCCTTGGCCGCGCAGGAACAGGCGGCTGACGGTCTGCGCCGTGTGCTCGAGCTCTTCGGCCTGGCTGCCATGCAGCTCGGCCATGGCGCCGTGCAGCATTTTTTGGGTCAGACCCCGCGACAGCGCCTCCATCACGGCATCGACCGACTCGCCCTTGGCCAGCAGCTTGCGCGCTCGGGCCAGCTCGGCGGTGCGCCATTCGTCGGCCTGCGCGTTGAGCTGCTGGATCAGCGGCACGGTCGAGCGCTGGCGCATCCAGTGCACGAAGTTTTGTACCCCGGCATCGATGATGACCTCGGCCTGCGCCACAGCGGCCTGCCGGTTGTCCTTGCCAGTTTGCACCACCCGGGCCAGATCGTCGACGGTGTAGAGGTACACGTCCTGCAGCTTTTTCACCTCGGGCTCGATGTCGCGCGGCACCGCCAGATCGACCATGAAGATGGGCTTGCGCCGGCGTTGCTTGAGCGCCCGCTCGACCGCGCCCAGGCCGATGATGGGCAGGGTGCTCGCGGTGCAGCTGATGACGGCGTCGAATTCGCCCAGGCGCCCCGGCAGATCGGCCAGCGGCATGACCTCAGCGCCAAAGCGTCCGGCCAGTTTCTCACCGCGCTCGAGCGTGCGGTTGGCGATCACCATGGCCTTGGGGTTTTTGGCGGCAAAGTGGGTGACGGCCAGGTCGATCATTTCACCGGCGCCCACGAACAGCACCCGGATGCGGCCCAGGTCCTCGAAGATCTGCGAGGCCAGCCGCACCGCCGCTGCCGCCATGCTGATGCTGTGGGAGCCCACTTCGGTGCTGGTGCGCACCTCCTTGGCCACCGCAAAGGAGCGCTGAAACAACTGGTGTAGCGTGGTGCCCATGGCGCCGGCCTCGTCGGCCGCGCGCACCGCGTCTTTCATCTGACCGAGAATCTGCGGCTCGCCCAGAACCATGGAATCGAGCCCGCTGGCCACCCGGAAAGCGTGGCGGGCGGCATCGCCATCGTGCAGGGCGTAGGTGTGCTCGCGCAGCGCCTCGCTGGCCACGCCGCCGCTGGTGGCCAGCCACTGCAGCGTGCTGTCGATCTCGGCGCGCTCGCCGGCGCAGTAAATTTCCGTGCGGTTGCAGGTCGACAGCAAGGTCGCCTCGGGCTGGCGGCTCAGGGCCGCACGCAGCCCCTGCAGCGTGGGCGCGACTTGGTCGATGGCAAACGCAAACCTGCCGCGCAGGTCCAGCGGTGCCGTGTGATGGTTCAGCCCGAGGGCCCAAACTGGCATGGCGTGATTATAAATTTGGCGCGGCTTTAGGCAAATTTGCCGCTTCAATCTGTCAATTTAAATTGACATCTCAATTCATGAATCCGGGTTTACCCTGGTTTCTTCGTCAAGCATCGGCGTTTTGCCCACGCCTTGGCCTTTGCGTGTTTGCCCCTGACCAGTCGCCCCTGCATATTCGCTCTTGCCTATTTGCATTTGCGCCCTACAGTTCGGTCCCTTGAGCTTTTCTCGTCTTCCCAAGTCAGGTGTTCGACCGCGATTGCCAGCATGACAGCTTATCTTTTCATGGTTCACGGGCTCAATCTGTTGGCGCCGGCTGCGGCGCTGGCAGGGCTCATGGCGCTGCTGGCCCCCATGCTGGTCGGCCCGCGCGCGCCGCAGCCTCGCATGGGCTGGCGTCGACGCTTTGTGTGGGGCCTGCTGGCCAATGGGGGGGTGGTGGCGGTCAGCCTGTTTTTTGCCTCGCCCGGCAAGGTGCTGGTTTACGCAGCCTTGGTGGTGGTCTCGGCCTTGACCCAGGCGGTGCTGCTGGGCCTGTGGCGCCGCTGAAGGCCATGCCCCGCGGTGCAGTGGGTCTCTGGCCGCGCGCCTGCGGCGTGCCCGGGTGCTGCGGTAACATCACCGATTCTTTCCGTGCCGCCCGGTCCGCAGCTTTTGCGACCGGCCCGGTCATTGCGGATCGCCGCACATGAACGCCCCTGCTTCGCCCCAACTTCTCGACGCGATGGCCGAGCCCGCCGGCCTGGCCGAGGGCGACGAGCGCTCCCGCATCCGCGAAATTCCCTACAACTACACCTCGTTTTCGGACCGCGAGGTGGTCATCCGGGTGCTCGGCCCGCTGGCCTGGAGCCTGCTCAACCAGTTGCGCTCGGAGCGCCGCACCGGCCGCTCGGCCCGCATGCTCTACGAGGTGCTGGGCGACATCTGGGTGGTGCAGCGCAACCCCTACCTGCAAGACGACCTGCTCGACAACCCGGGCCGCCGGCGCCTGCTGGTCGAGGCGCTGGAGCATCGCCTCGGCGAGGTGCAAAAGCGCCGCACCCCTGACCTCGATCCCGAGCGTGACCGCATCGTCGGCCAGCTGCTCGAGCTCGCCGGCGCTGCAGTGCAGCGTTTTGCCCTCGGTTTTGAGCAGGTCGCGCAACTGCGCCATCAGGCCGAGCGCAAGCTGCGCAAGTTCACCGCCCGCGACAACATCAAGTTCGATGGCCTCTCGCGCGTCTCGCACGTGACCGATGCCACCGACTGGCGCGTCGAGTACCCCTTTGTGGTGCTAACCCCGGACAGTGAGGCCGAGATGGCCGGTCTGGTCAAGGCCTGTATTGAGTTGGGCCTGACCATCGTGCCGCGTGGGGGCGGCACCGGCTACACCGGCGGGGCGATTCCCCTGAGCTGGAAGACGGCCGTCATCAACACCGAGAAGCTCGAGACCCTCGGTGAGGTCGAGCCCCTGCAACTGCCCGGGCTGGCGCACCCGGTGCCCACCATCTGGACCGAGGCCGGCGTGGTCACGCAGCGCGTGGCTGACGCCGCCGATCGCGCCGGGCTGGTGTTTGCCGTCGACCCCACCTCGGCCGAGGCCTCTTGCATCGGCGGCAACATCGCCATGAATGCCGGCGGCAAGAAAGCGGTGCTGTGGGGCACGGCGCTGGACAACCTGGCGTCCTGGCGCATGGTCACGCCGCAGGCCACCTGGCTCGAAGTGGTGCGCCTGGACCACAACATGGGCAAGATCCATGACATCGAGGTGGCCCGTTTCGAGTTGCGTTACTTCGAAGCCGATGGCAAGACGCCGATACGGGTCGAGCGGCTTGACATCCCGGGGCGAAGCTTTCGCAAGGAGGGCCTGGGCAAGGATGTGACCGACAAGTTTCTCTCGGGCCTGCCGGGGATCCAGAAGGAAGGCTGCGACGGCCTGATCACGAGCGCCCGCTGGGTGCTGCACCGCATGCCCGAGCACACCCGCACGGTGTGCCTGGAGTTTTTTGGCCATGCGCGCGAGGCGGTGCCGAGCATCGTGGAGATCAAGGACTACATGTTCTCGCTGCAAAAAGGCAGCGGACAGACCGGCGGCGCCCCCTCGGTGCTGCTGGCCGGCCTCGAGCATCTGGACGACCGCTACCTCAAGGCGGTGGGCTACACCACCAAGTCCAAGCGCGGCGGGCTGCCCAAGATGGTGCTCATCGGCGATATCGCCGGCGACGACGCCGACGCGGTGGCGCGCGCCACCTCCGAGGTGGTGCGCATCGCCAACTCGCGCAGCGGCGAAGGCTTTGTGGCGGTCAGCGCCGAGGCGCGCAAGAAGTTCTGGCTCGACCGCAAGCGCACCGCCGCCATTTCGCGCCACACCAACGCCTTCAAGATCAATGAAGACGTGGTCATCCCGCTGCCGCGCATGGCCGAGTACACCGACGGTATCGAGCGCATCAACATCGAGCTGTCGCTGGCCAACAAGATCCGCCTGTGCAAAGAGCTGGAAGCTTTTCTGGGCCGCGGCCATTTGCCGTTGGGCAAGGCCGACGACGCTGGCGAGCTGCCGTCGGCCGAACTGCTCGATGACCGCGTGGCGCAGGCCCTGAGCCTGGTCGGGCAGGTGCGCGAGCAGTGGCAAGGCTGGCTGGACGATGTGGCCACGCTCTTTCCCCGCTTGCAGGACCACAGCCTGCGCGCAAGCTGGAAGAGCCAGTTGCGCGCGCCTTTGCAGGAGATCTTTTCGGGCGCGGTGCTCCAGCCCATCTTGCAAGAGTGCCTGGCCATCCACCAGCGGGTGCTCAAGGGCCGGGTATGGGCGGCGCTGCACATGCATGCCGGCGATGGCAATGTGCACACCAATTTGCCGGTCAACAGCGACGACTACGACATGCTGCAGACCGCGCACGAGGCGGTGGCGCGCATCATGGCGCTCGCGCGCTCGCTCGATGGCGTGATTTCGGGCGAGCACGGCATCGGCATCACCAAGCTCGACTTTCTCACCGACGCCGAGCTCCAGCCGTTTGCCGACTACAAGCGCCGCGTCGACCCCGAGGGCCGCTTCAACAAGGGCAAGCTGCTGCGCGACGCGGCACTGCCGGCCGACCTGACCAACGCGTACACGCCCAGCTTTGGTCTGATGGGCCATGAGTCGCTCATCATGCAGCAGTCCGACATCGGCGCGATTGCCGATTCGGTCAAGGACTGCCTGCGCTGCGGCAAATGCAAGCCGGTGTGCGCCACCCATGTGCCGCGCGCCAACTTGCTGTATTCGCCGCGCAACAAGATTTTGGCCACCTCGCTGCTGGTGGAGGCCTTTCTTTACGAGGAGCAGACCCGGCGCGGCATCTCGATCAAGCACTGGCACGAGTTTGAGGACGTGGCCGACCACTGCACCGTCTGTCACAAGTGTTTGTCGCCCTGCCCGGTCAACATCGACTTCGGCGAGGTGTCGATGAATATGCGCAACCTGCTGCGCAAGATGGGCCAAAAGTCCTTCCGGCCGGGCAATGCGGCGGCGATGTTCTTTCTCAACGCCACCCAGCCTGAGACGATCAAGCTCATGCGCGGCGCAATGGTCGATGTCGGCTTCAAGGCCCAGCGCCTGGCCAACGACCTGTTGCGCGGCCTGGCGCGCAAGCAGACGGCCCAGCCGCCGGCCAGCGTGGGGCCGGCGCCCATCAAGCAGCAGGTGATCCACTTCATCAACAAGAAGATGCCTGGGGGGCTGCCCAAGAAGACGGCGCGTGCCTTGCTCGATATCGAAGACCGCGATTACGTGCCCATCATCCGCAACCCGCAGACCACCAGCAGCGAGAGCGAGGCGGTGTTTTACTTCCCCGGTTGCGGCTCCGAGCGGCTGTTCTCGCAGGTGGGCCTGGCCACCCAGGCCATGCTCTGGCATGCCGGTGTGCAAACCGTGCTGCCGCCGGGCTACCTGTGCTGCGGCTACCCACAAAAGGGCAGCGGCCAGTTCGACAAGGCCGAAAAAATCATCACCGACAACCGGGTGCTGTTTCACCGGGTGGCCAACACCCTCAATTACCTGGACATCAAGACGGTGGTGGTCAGCTGCGGCACCTGCTATGACCAGCTGCAAGGCTACGAGTTCGACAAGATCTTTCCGGGCTGCCGCATCATCGACATCCACGAGTTCCTGCTTGAAAAAGGCATTACCTTGCCCGCTGGCCAGGGCTACCTGTACCACGACCCTTGCCACAGCCCGATGAAGCAGCAAGACCCGATGAAAACCGTCAAGGCCTTGGTCGGCCCCAACGTGCTCAAGAGCGAGCGCTGCTGCGGTGAGTCGGGCACGCTGGGCGTGACCCGTCCGGACATTTCGACCCAGGTGCGCTTTCGCAAGGAGCAGGAGCTGCGCAAGGACGAGCTTGCGCTGCGCGCCACCGGCGCGGTGCAGCCGCAGGGGCCGGTCAAGATCCTGACCAGCTGCCCGAGCTGCCTGCAAGGCCTGTCGCGTTACGGCAACGATCTGAACAACGGCCTGCTGGAGGCCGACTACATCGTGGTCGAGATGGCCCAGCACATTTTGGGCGCCGACTGGATGCCGGCCTATGTCGAGGCGGCCAACCGCGGCGGCATCGAGCGGGTGCTGGTGTGAGGGGCTTGGCCACAGGCCGGACCGGTGCACCGCGGCCGAGGTGACCCATGTCAGGACTTCCAGAGCCCACTGAGCTGATTTTGCACGCGCGCTCGCGCCAGCTTGAAATCGCCTTTGCCGACGGCCAGCGTTTTCGGATTGGCTACGAGCTGATGCGGGTCTGCTCGCCCTCGGCCGAGGTGCAGGGGCACGGGCCGGGCCAGGAGGTGCTGCAAACGGGCAAGCGCGAGGTGGACATCGAGCACATCGAGCCCGTGGGTCACTATGCGGTCAAGCCTCGCTTTTCAGACGGCCACGACAGCGGCTTGTTCTCCTGGAGCTATCTTTATGCGCTCGGGCGCGACCAGGACCGGCTTTGGGCGCAGTACCTTCAGCGCCTAGAGCAGGCCGGGCTCGATCGCGACGCACCCATGCGCAGCGCCGGCGGCCCGGGCTGTGCGAGCCACTGAGCCGCGCGCGTCTCGCCGGGCCTAGACCTCACACCCAATCATGAGCACCACCCATTTCGGATTTGAATCGGTCGACGAGCGCGACAAGGCCCGGCGTGTGCGCGGCGTGTTCGATTCGGTCGCGTCCCGCTACGACCTCATGAACGACCTGATGTCGGCCGGCCTGCACCGCGCCTGGAAGGCCTACACCGTGATGGTGGCCGATGTCCGGCCGGGGATGTCGGTGCTCGACATTGCGGGCGGCACCGGTGACCTGGCCCTGGCTTTTGCACCCAAGGTGGGCCCCACCGGCACCGTGGTGCACACCGATATCAACGCGGCCATGCTCAGGGAGGGCCGAAACCGCCTGCTCGACGTGGGACTGGCCTTGCCCACCCTTGTCTGCGATGCCGAAGCCCTGCCGTTTCCCGATGCGTATTTCGACCGGGTCACGGTGGCGTTTGGTTTGCGCAACATGACCCACAAGGACCAGGCGCTTTCGCAAATGCACCGGGTGCTCAAGCCGGGCGGCAAGCTGCTGGTGCTCGAGTTCTCCAAGGTGGCCAAGCCGCTGGAGAAGGTGTACGACTGGTACAGCTTTGAGGTGTTGCCCCGGCTGGGCAAGCTGGTGGCCGGCGACGACGCGAGTTACCGCTACCTGGCCGAGTCCATCCGGATGCACCCGGATCAGGAGTCGCTGAAGACCCTGATGCAACAAGGCGGTTTCGGTCATGTGGATTATCACAACCTCACTGGCGGTGTGGTTGCCTTGCATGTTGCAATCAAGTGCTGAAACAATGGGGCGGCATAAAAGGGGAGGGCATCCCCGATCGCTTCCTTGAATCTCAAAGTCTTTTAACAGAGGAACAATCATGAAAATCTGGTCCGCCCTGATGGCCGGCGTCCTGACGGTGACCCTGGCTCTGGTATCTGCCGACGCGCAGGCCAAGCGCATGGCCGGTGGCAAGTCGACTGGCAAGCAGTCGTCCAATGTGACCCAGCGCGAGGCCACCCCGCCTGCAGCCGCACCGGCGGCAGCTGCTGCACCGGCGGCTGCGCCGGCTGCTGCCGCTGGCAAAAAGCCCTGGGGCGCGGGCGCCATGCTCGGCGGTCTGGCCGCTGGCCTGGGTCTGGCCTGGTTGGCCCACAGCCTGGGCTTTGGTGAGGGCCTGGCCCAGTTCATGATGTTTGCCTTGATCGCCCTGGCCGTGATGGTCGTGGTCGGTCTGGTGATGCGCAAAATGCGCGCCGGTCGCCAGGCCCAGAGCTCGCCGTTCGCCTTTGAGGGCGCCGGTGCGCCGGCCACGCCGCGCCAGTACAGCCCCAGCCATGTGGGCAACGACGCCTCGGCGCGCCCCTGGGAGCGTCAAGCCACCCAGTTTGACGGTTCGGCCGCGGCTGGCAGCACCGGCTCGATGATCGGCTCGGGCCTGGCGGGTTCCCAGGCCTCCTGGGGTATTCCCGCAGACTTTGACGTGGCCGGGTTCCTGGGTGCGGCCAAAGCCAACTTCGTGTCGCTTCAAGCCGCTTGGGACCGCTCTGACATCCCGGCCTTGCGGGTCATGATGACCGACGACATGCTCGAGCAAATCCGCGCCCAGCTGGCCGAGCGCGAGACCCACACCGGCGGTTCTTCCAACACCACCGAAGTGCTCTCGCTCGATGCGCAGCTGCTGGGCATTGAGGAGCTCGAAGACGTCTACATGGCCAGTGTCGAGTTCTCCGGCATGATCCGTGAAGACCAGTCGGCCGGCCCCAGCCCCTTCCGCGAGGTCTGGAACATGACCAAGCCGCGCAACCGCGCTGGCGGCTGGCTCGTCGCTGGCGTGCAGGCCCTGCAGTAAGGTTTGCTGCCGGGCTAAATCACCCGGCCGCGCGTTGCGGCCGGGTTTATCCGTCAAAATCGGGGACGTATGAATCACACGTCCCCTTTTTCTTTTCTGCAGCCGCTGCTGCAGGGCGCAGCCGCCCGGGCCCAGCCGCCGCAGTGGCTGGCTGACGAGGCGCGCCAGCGCCTGGTGCTGCTGCTCAACCATGTGCTGATGCAAGAGCCGCAGGCGCAGGCCCGCCTCGCCCGCCGTCAGGCCAGCGTGATCCAGGTGCGCTGGGCCCTGTTCGAGCTGCACTGGCTCATCACGCCGGCGGGCCTGCTTGAGCGGGCCGATCCGCAGCGCACGCCCGATCTGGTGCTCTCGCTCGACGGCCACACGCCGCTGCAGGTGCTGCGCCGGGTGCTCGAGGGGCAGCGCCCCCCAGTCCAAATTGAGGGCGATGTGCAGCTGGCCGCCGAAGTGGCCTGGCTGGCTGACAACCTGCGTTGGGATATCGAGGAAGACCTCGCGCGCGTGCTCGGCGACGTGCCGGCCCATGCGCTGGCGCAGGCTGCACGCCGGGTGCTGCAGGCCCTGCGCCCGCTGCTGGCCCGCGCGGTCCCCCCAGGCCAGGGCCTGGGCGCTGGCACATGAGGCGCTTGCTGCGCGGCCTGTTCATCGTCTGGACCGTGCTGCGCTACGGTCTCGATGAGTTGGTGCTGGCCAGCTTCGAGCGCCCCGCCTTGCGCTTGCTCACCCGCCTGGTCTCGATAGGTCGAGACCTGCGCGCCCCGCGCGGTGAGCGGCTGCGACTGGCCCTTGAGAGCCTGGGTCCGATTTTTGTCAAGTTCGGCCAGGTGCTCTCCACCCGCCGCGACCTGCTGCCGGCCGATCTGGCCGATCAGCTGGCCCGGCTGCAGGACCGCGTGCCGCCTTTCCCGTCGGAGCAGGCGGTGGCGATGATCGAAAAGTCGTTCGGCCGCCGGATCGATCAGATCTTTGCCAGCTTCGAGCGCGAGCCGGTGGCCAGCGCATCGATCGCGCAGGTGCACTTTGCCACCTTGCCGGGCGGCCGCGAGGTGGCCGTCAAGGTGCTGCGCCCCGGCATGCTCAAGGTCATTGAGAAGGACCTGGCGCTGATGCACATGATGGCCGGCTGGGTCGAGCGCCTGTCGGCCGACGGCAAACGGCTCAAGCCGCGCGAGGTGGTGGCCGAATTCGACACCTATCTGCACGACGAGCTCGACATGCTGCGCGAGGCTTCCAACGCCGCCCAGCTGCGGCGCAATATGCAGGGCATGAATCTGGTGCTCATTCCCGAGATGATCTGGGATTTTTGTACGCCCGAGGTGCTGGTCATGCAGCGCATGAAGGGCGTGCCGATCAACCAGGTGCAGCGCCTGCGCGAGGCCGGCGTCGACATCAAGAAACTGGCCCGCGACGGCGTGACGATTTTCTTTACCCAGGTGTTTCGTGACGGTTTCTTCCACGCCGACATGCACCCGGGCAATATTCAGGTCAGCTTGGAGCCCGAGACCTTCGGGCGCTACATCTCGCTGGACTTTGGCATCGTGGGCACACTCACCGAGGTCGACAAGGAGTACCTGGCACAAAACTTCACCGCCTTTTTTCGGCGCGACTACAAGCGTGTGGCCGAGTTGCATCTGGAGTCGGGCTGGGTGCCGCCCAACACCCGAATTGACGCGCTTGAAGCGGCCATCCGCTCGGTGTGTGAACCCTATTTCGACCGCCCGCTCAAGGAGATTTCCCTGGGCATGGTGCTCATGCGCCTGTTTCAGACCTCGCGGCGCTTTCATGTGGAGATTCAGCCGCAACTGGTGCTGCTGCAAAAGACCTTGCTCAATATTGAGGGCCTGGGGCGCGACCTTGACCCCGACCTCGATTTGTGGAGCACGGCCAAGCCTTTCTTGGAAAAGTGGATGGTCGAGCAGGTGGGGCCTGCCAAGCTGTGGGCCCAACTCAAGGCCGAGGCGCCGATGTACGCCAAGCTGTTGCCGGCTTTGCCGCGGCTGTTGCACCAATACCTGGCGCGGCCCGCGCCCGGTGCTGTGCGCGGGCTGGACGCGCTGCTGGCCGAGCAGCGGCGCACCAACCGCCTGCTGCAGGGCTTGGCCTATGGCGCCATCGGCTTTGTCTTCGGGCTGCTTGTCATGGTCCTGCTCGAGATGGGCGCGCACGGCTGAGTGCGCGGTCCGGCTCGCTGCGGGCCGCGCCCGACGGCCGTTTCTAGGATAATTGCGGGTTTTGCCCCGAGGGCGCGCTTGTGCGCTTTTCGGGATTGCTCGTCTCGATCCACCCGCTTTAGAACGTCATGCCCATCTATGCCTACAAATGCGAGTCCTGCGGGCATGCCAAGGACGTCTTGCAGAAGATCTCCGACGAGCCCCTGACGGTCTGCCCGCAGTGCGGCGCCGCCCAGTTCCAAAAGCAGGTGACGGCCGCTGGCTTTCAGCTCAAGGGCTCGGGCTGGTATGTGACCGATTTTCGCGGCGGCTCTGCGGCAGCGCCTGCGGCTGACGAGGCCGCCAAGGCGCCAGCCAAGGACGGCGCAGGCGCCGACACGAGCGCAGCGACGCCGGCCAGCCCTGCGGCCGCGCCAAGCGTTGCGGCTGCGGCGCCTGCCGCCGCCCCCGCCGCAACGCCTGCGGCCGCACCGGCCAAGAGCGCATGATGGCCGCCCTGCGCCGCTGGCTGTTGGCCGGCTTGCTCGTCCTGGTGCCCCTGATGATCACCGTCTGGGTGCTCAACTGGATCATCGGCACGCTCGACCAGACCTTGCAAATCCTGCCCGAGCAATGGCATCCCGACCGGCTGCTGGGCATCCACATCCCGGGCTTTGGCGTGGTGCTGGCGCTGGCGATTGTGCTGATCATCGGTGCGGCCGTCAGCAACTTCCTGGGCCGCCGGCTGGTGGCGTGGTGGGATGCGCTGCTGGGCCGCATTCCCATCGTGCGCTCCATCTACTCGAGCGTCAAGCAGGTCTCGGACACGCTGTTTTCTGAAAACGGCAACGCCTTTCGCAAGGCCTTGCTGGTGCAGTGGCCCCGGCCGGGTGTCTGGACGATCGCCTTTCAGACGGGCACCCCCGGTGGCGATGTGGCCCATCACCTGAGCGAAGACTACTTGAGCGTGTACGTGCCCACCACCCCCAATCCCACGGGCGGCTACTTTGTCATGCTCAAGAGGAGCGACTGCATCGAGCTGGCCATGACAGTCGACGAGGCACTGACCTACGTCATCTCGATGGGTGTGGTCGTGCCCGGCTCGGCCGGGAAATCGAAGTAAATCCGTTTTATTTTCATGTGCCCTCGGGGGCGCACCAACTTTGCGAGTGTTTATGTCCCAGGTCTCCAGCGCCTCTCAGATGAGGTCTCATTACTGCGGTCTGGTGACCGAGCAACTGCTCGGTCAGAGCGTGAGCCTGTGCGGCTGGGTCAACCGGCGGCGCGATCACGGTGGCGTGATCTTTGTCGATCTGCGCGACCGCGAGGGCTATGTGCAGGTGGTCTGTGACCCGGACCGCGAGCAGATGTTCAAGATCGCCGAGGCGCTGCGCAACGAGTTTTGTGTGCAGGTCAAGGGCGTGGTGCGCCAGCGCCCGGCCGGCACCGAAAACGAGCACCTCAAGAGCGGCAAGATTGAGGTGCTGTGCCATGAACTGGTGGTGCTCAACCCCTCGGTCACGCCGCCCTTTCAGCTCGACGACGACAACCTGTCGGAGACCACCCGCTTGACGCACCGGGTGCTCGATCTGCGCCGCCCCTACATGCAAAACAACCTCATGCTGCGCTATCGGGTGGCCATGGGCGTGCGCAAGTTTCTCGACGAGCACGGCTTTGTCGACATCGAAACCCCGATGCTGACCAAGAGCACGCCCGAGGGCGCGCGCGACTACCTGGTGCCCAGCCGGGTCCATGACGGCCAGTTTTTTGCGTTGCCGCAGTCGCCGCAGTTGTTCAAGCAGTTGCTCATGGTGGCCGGCTTCGACCGCTACTACCAAATCACCAAGTGCTTTCGCGACGAAGACCTGCGCGCGGACCGCCAGCCCGAGTTCACGCAGATCGACATCGAGACCTCCTTCATGGCCGAGCAGGACATCCGCGCCTTGTTCGAGGGCATGATCAGCAGCATCTTCAAGTCCACCATGGCCGTGGACCTGGGCCACTTCCCGGTCATGCCTTATGGCGAGGCCATGGCCCGGTTCGGCTCTGACAAGCCCGATTTGCGCGTCAAGCTCGAGTTCACCGAGTTGACCGAGCAGATGAAGGATGTCGATTTCAAGGTCTTCAGCACGCCGGCGACCACGCCGGGCGGTCGGGTGGTGGCCCTGCGCGTGCCGCAGGGCGCTGAGCTCAGCCGCGGCGAGATCGACAGCTACACCGAGTTCGTCAAGATCTACGGCGCCAAGGGCCTGGCCTGGATCAAGGTCAATGACATCACCAAGGGTCGCGAGGGCTTGCAAAGCCCCATCGTCAAGAACCTGCACGAGCAGGCCATTGCCGAGATCTTGCAGCGCACCGGCGCGCAAAACGGCGACCTGATCTTTTTCGGTGCCGACAAGGCCAAGATCGTCAACGACAGCATCGGCGCCCTGCGTCTGAAGGTCGGCCACAGCGAGTTTGGCAAGAAGACCGGCCTGTTCGAGGCCGGCTGGCGACCGCTGTGGGTGGTCGATTTCCCCATGTTCGAGTTCGATGAAGAAGGCCAACGCTGGAGCGCGGTGCACCATCCCTTCACCGCACCGAAGGATGGACACGAAGACTTTATGGACACCGACCCGGGGCGTTGTGTGGCCAAGGCCTACGACATGGTGCTCAACGGCTGGGAGCTCGGCGGTGGCTCGGTGCGTATCCACCGGGCCGAGGTTCAAAGCAAGGTGTTCACCGCGCTCAAGATCGGACCACAGGAGGCTCAGCTCAAGTTTGGTTTCTTGCTCGATGCGCTGCAGTACGGCGCCCCGCCGCACGGTGGCTTGGCCTTCGGCCTGGACCGCCTCGTCACGCTCATGACCGGGGCTGAATCGATCCGCGATGTGATCGCCTTCCCCAAGACGCAGCGTGCGCAGTGTCTGCTCACCCAGGCGCCCAGCCCGGTCGACGAGAAACAGTTGCGCGAACTGCATATTCGGCTGCGCAACTTGCAGCCGGCCTGAAGTTCGCCCAAGCTGGGCCAAGCGGGCGGCCCGACCAGGGCCGCATGCCGGCTCCGGTGCAGCGCCTGCGCGCCCTAGCGGATTGCCAACGATGCCCTACAAGCGGCCGGTCTCGGTTCTGGTGGTGGTCCACGACCCGCAGGGGCAGGTGCTGCTGATCGAGCGGGCCGAGCAGCCCGGCTTCTGGCAAAGCGTGACCGGCTCGCAAGATGCAGGCGACGCCAGTTTGCGCGAGACGGCGCGGCGAGAGGTGCGCGAAGAAACCGGCATTGACGCGCCGGCGCACGAGCTGCTCGATTGGCAGCTGAGCAACGTCTACGAGATCTACCCGACCTGGCGCCACCGCTATGCGCCGGGCGTGACGCACAACACCGAGCATGTTTTCAGCCTGTGCGTGCCCCAAGCCCGGCCGGTGGTGCTCAGCCCGGCTGAGCACCGGGCCTGGCAATGGCTGGACTGGCGGGCCGCGGCCGATGCCTGTTTCTCGCCGTCCAATGCCGAGGCGATCTTGCTGCTGCCGCGCTTGGCTCGCCTTGCAGGGCAGCCTGCTGCCAGCGCGGGCCGCTAGACAAATCGCCCGTCTCTGCCGATCATCGAGCCGTGAGCTCTTCCCCCCGTCCGCGCGCCGACCTGCAGCCGCCCTGCCACCTGTTGCAGGGCGGGCGCGAGTTCTTCCCCGCCCTCATCGCTGCCATCGATGCGGCCGAGCGCTCGGTGCAGATGGAGACCTATATCTTCGATCCCCACGGCGCCGGCGGCCAGGTGGCCCAAGCCCTGATGCGCGCAGCCGGGCGGGGCGTGAGCGTGCAGCTGCTCATCGACGGACTCGGCGCCGATGGGCTCGATCTGCCCTGGCGTGAGCGCTTGCAGCAAGCCGGCGTGCAGTGGCAGCTGTTTGCGCCGCTGGGGCGCGTGTGGGCCTCGGTGCGGCTGGTGCTGGCGCCTGCCCACTGGCGCCGCCTGCACCGCAAGCTGTGCGTGATCGATGAACAGCTGCTGTTTTGCGGCGGCATCAACATCTTGGACGACCACTACGACCCCAACCATGGCGCCCTGAAGGCGCCGCGCTTTGATTTCACCGTCAGCGTGCAGGGGCCGGTGGCGCGGCAGGCGGGCCTTGCCATGACGCTGCTGTGGACCCGCGTGCAGGTGGGCGACAGCGTGCGCCAGCGCCAGCTGGGCCAGGCCTGGGAAGCTTGGCGCGAAGGGCTGGCTCAGCGCAGCGCCGCCCGCGCGCCGTCCGTCGGTGCAGCCGGCGCAGTCGGTGTAGTCGGTGCGGCCCGGGCCCACCTGCTGCTGCGCGACAACCTGCGCTTTCGCAACAGCATCGAGCGTGCCTACCGCAAGGCCATCGGCCGCGCGCGCCGCGAGGTGCTCATTTCCAATGCCTATTTTTTGCCCGGCGGTCGCCTGCGCAGGGCCCTCATCGAGGCCGCGGGCCGCGGCGTGCGGGTGCGGCTGCTGCTGCAGGGCCGCTACGAGTACTTCATGCAATACCACGCGGCGCGCTCGGTCTACCTGGACTTGCTGCGCGCCGGCGTCGAGGTGCACGAGTACGCCACCAGCTTTTTGCACGCCAAGGTGGCGGTGATCGACGGGCGCTGGAGCACGGTCGGCTCGTCCAACCTCGATCCGCTGAGCTTGCTGCTGGCGCGCGAGGCCAATGTGGTGATCGAGGACGAGCGCTTTGCCCGCATCTTGCAAGAGCGCTTGGAGCAGGCGATCACCGGGCACGGACGGGCGGTGCATTTGCATGACTACAGCCGGCGCCCCTGGCGCGAGCGCTTGATGAACAGGCTGGCCTACGCGCTCATGCGCATGGCCTTGTTCATCACCGGCCACCGGTATTGAAGGCGCGCGCGGTGTTGCAGACCCACGACCTGATCGTGCAGCGCCCCGAGGGCCTGTACTGCCCGCCGGGCGACTTTTACATCGACCCCTGGCGACCGGTATCGCGCGCGGTCATCACCCACGCCCATGCCGACCACGCGCGCCGCGGCCATGCGCACTACCTGGCTGCCACTGCTGCGCGCGGCTTGATGCGGGCGCGTCTGGGCGACGTGACGCTGCAGTGCCTCGATTACGGCCAGTCCATCGTCCATCACGGGGTCAGGCTGTCGCTGCATCCGGCCGGTCATGTGCTCGGTTCGGCCCAGGTGCGACTCGAACACGGCGGGCAGGTCTGGGTCGCCAGTGGCGACTACAAGGTCAACCCCGACCCCACGTGTACGCCCTTTGAGCCGATGCGCTGCGATGTGTTCATCACCGAATCGACCTTTGGCCTGCCGATCTACCGCTGGCACAGCGACGACGAGCTGTTTGGACAGATCAACGCCTGGTGGGCGGCCAATGCCGCGCAAGGCCGGGCCAGCGTTTTGATGGGCTACAGCCTGGGCAAGGCACAGCGCCTGCTCAGCGGCCTGGACCCGGCCATCGCGCCAATTTTGGTCCATCCGGCGGTCGAGGCAATCAACCAGGTCTACCGTGAAGGCGCCGTGGCCTTGCCCACCACGGGCGCGCTGCCGCCCTCGAGCGCCGCTGCCAAGGCCGCCGCTCTGGCCGGCGCCCTGGTGCTGTGTCCGCCCAATGCCTTGACGCCAGCGCTGCTGCGGCGCCTGGGCGATGTGAGCACGGCTTTTGCCAGTGGCTGGATGCAATTGCGGGGGGGGCGACGGCGGGCCGGGTACGACCGAGGCTTTGCGCTGAGCGACCATGCCGACTGGCCCGGTCTGCAGGCTGCCATTGCCGCCACGGGCGCGCAGCGGGTGATCGTCACGCATGGCAGTGTGGCGGTGATGGTGCGCCACCTGCTTGAGCGCGGTTTGCAGGCTCAGGCCTTTGAGACGCAGTACGGTGGCGAGCCAGCCGAAGAAAACGTGCCGCAGGAGCCGGGCGCATGAAGCAGTTTGCCGCCTTGTACGCCGAACTCGACGCCACGACCTCGACGGCGGCCAAGCTGGTCGCGCTGCAGCGCCACTTGGCGCAGGCCGATCCCGCCGATGCCGCCTGGGCTGTGTATGTGTTGGCCGGCGGCCGGCCCAAGCGGGTGGTCCGCTTGGGTCTGCTGCGCGAGATGGCTTGCGAGATGGCCGGCGTGGCCGACTGGCTGTTCGAGGCGTGCTACCAGGCCGTCGGTGACCTGGCCGAGACCATCGCCCATGTGCTGCCGGGAGTAGGCTCGCAAGACGACGCGGCCGGTCTGAGCGTCTGGCTGCACGATCGCATCTTGCCGCTGCGCGCGCTCGACGAGGCCCAGGCGCGCGCACGGGTGCAGGCCCAGTGGCTGCAACTCGATGCCCTGGGGCGCATGCTTTGGGTCAAGCTGGCCACGGGCGGCTTTCGGGTGGGCGTGAGCCGACAGCTGGTGCAGCGCGCGCTGGCGGCGCACGCCGGGTTGCCGCTGGCCTGCGTGGCCGAGCGCATGATGGGCTACACCGATTCGAGCCGCTGGCCCACGGCCCAGGCCTATGCCGAGCTGATTGCGCCGCTGGGCGATGGCTTGCCGGCGCAGCGTGGCGGCCAGCCCTATCCTTTTTTTCTTGCCCACGCCTTGACGCCGCAGGAGCGGCTCGAAGATCTCGGGGCCACCCAGGATTGGCAAATCGAGTGGAAGTACGACGGCATTCGAGCGCAGCTGGTCAAGCGCGCCGGCCAGGTCTGGCTGTGGTCGCGCGGCGAGGAGTTGATCACGCCCTCGTTTCCCGAGGTGCCGCCCCTGGCCGCGCGCTTGCCCGAGGGCACCGTGCTCGATGGCGAGCTGCTGGCCTGGGGGGATGGTGTGCCGGCGCCGTTTGCCCAACTGCAGCAACGGCTGGGCCGCAAGCGGCTGCCGGCGGCCTTGCTCGCCCGTGTGCCGGTGGCCTTTGTCGCCTATGACCTGCTCGAGCAAGACGGCCAGGACATCCGCGCCTTGACGCAGGCGCAGCGGCGCGAGCGGCTCGAGCGCCTGCTGGCCGACCAGCCGATCGCTCTTGCCCCCTGCCTTGAGCCGGCCAGCTGGGCCGAAGTTGAGCGTTTGCGCCAGAGCGCCGAGCATGCCGAGGGCCTGATGCTCAAGCGCCTGGGCAGCCCCTATGGCAGCGGCCGCACCCGCAGTGCCGGCCTGTGGCTCAAGTACAAGCGCGAGCCCTGGGTGATCGATGGGGTGCTGCTCTACGCGCAGGCCGGCCATGGCCGCCGCGCCTCGCTTTACAGCGACTACACCTTTGCGGTGTGGAACCGGCCGCCGCTTGATGCCGCGCAGGCGCAAGCGGTGATCGAGGCCATTGCGCGGCGCGAGCCCTTGGTGCGGCAGGCCGACGTGCCGCTGGCCGCGCAAGCCTTGCAGCTCGTGCCCTTTACCAAGGCGTATTCGGGTCTGAGCGAGCAGGAGCTCGGCCAGGTCGACGCCCACATCAAGCGCACCATGATCGACAAATTCGGCCCGGTTCGAAGCGTGCGGCCCAGCCTGGTCTTTGAAATCGCCTTCGAGGGCATTGGGGCCAGTTCGCGTCACAAAAGTGGCGTGGCCTTGCGCTTTCCCCGCATCAAGCGCCTGCGGCCCGACAAGCCGCTGCACGAGGTTTCAAGCCTGGCCGATCTGCTCGCGCTCTTGCCTGGCAGCAAGAGCGGTTGACACCAAAGCTTGTTAACATGGCGCATGCTTATGAAGTCCGATTCCACCCCACCTGCCTCCTCGAACACCGACGAAGGCGTGCCCTTGTCGGTCAAGATTCGCGAGCGCATTGTGGCGGGGCGCCGGCGCTTCAATGCCAATGACAACATTGCCGATTTCATTGAGCCCGGCGAGCTCGAGCGCTTGCTCGATGAGGTGGCCGGCAATATGCAAGGCGTTCTGCAAAGCCTGGTGATCGACACCGAGCACGACCACAACACCCAAGACACCGCCCGCCGCGTGGCCAAGATGTACATCCAAGAGGTGTTCAAGGGCCGCTACGTCAAGGCCCCGACCATCACCGAGTTTCCCAACGCCGAGCACCTCAACGAGCTGATGATCGTTGGGCCCATCAAGGTGCGCAGCGCCTGCTCGCACCATTTCTGCCCGGTCATCGGCCAGGTGTGGATCGGCGTGATGCCCAACGAGCGAACCAACGTCATTGGCCTGTCCAAGTACGCGCGACTGGCCGAATGGGTGATGGGGCGGCCGCAGATCCAGGAAGAGGCGGTGGTGCAATTGGCCGATCTGATTCAGGAAAAGACCCAACCCGACGGCTTGGCCATCGTGATGGAGGCGACCCACTTTTGCATGGGCTGGCGCGGCGTCAAAGACCTGGACAGCAAGATGATCAACTCCGTCATGCGCGGCGTCTTCCTCAAGGATCCCAATCTGCGCCGCGAGTTCCTGTCCTTGATTCCGAAGAAGACCTCTGAATAAACCACCGCCGGCCTGGGCCCGGCTGGCTGCGCGCCGGCCAGCGGCCCCTGGCGGCCCCGATTTGACAACTCCCAGGGCAAATTCACATGTTGGTTCGTCTGATTTACGCCAGCCGTGCGGCCGACCTCCAATCGAGCGAGGCCACTGAAGCCATCCTGGCACGCTCGCGCAGCCACAACCCGGCCAGCGGCATCACCGGCATCTTGTGCCACGGTGGGGGGGTGTTTTTGCAGGCCCTCGAAGGCGGTCGTGGGCCGATCAACGAGCTCTACGGCCACATCTTGCGCGACCCCCGCCACAAAGACGTGGTGCTGCTCAATTACCAAGAAATCAGCGAGCGCAGCTTTGGCGGCTGGACCATGGGCCATGTGAACCTGGCCAAGCTCAACGCCTCCATCGTGCTCAAGTACTGTGAGCGGCCTGAGCTTGACCCCTATGCCATCTCGGGCAGCGTGGCTCTGGCCTTGCTGCAGGAGTTGATGGTCACCGCCTCCATCATGGGGCGGGCCTGATCGGGCCGGGCGCTCGCCTTGGGCGCCGCTTTTCCTAAAGGGGTGAGCTTTGAGCGTCTTGCTGGCCGGCTGTGATTTCTCCAGCAGCCCCAGTCGGCGCAAGCCCATCGTGTTTGCCACGGGCTCGCTTGAGCGCGGCCGGGTGCAGCTGTCGGGCTTGGAGGCGGTCGAGACCCTGGCCGGCTATGCGCTTTGGCTGCAAGCGGACCGGCCCTGGGTCTGCGGTTTCGATTTTCCCTTTGGGCTGCCGCGCGAATTGATCGAGACGCTGGGCTGGCCGCTCGATTGGCTGGCCTGCATGCGCCATTACGCCACTCTGAGCCGGCCCGAGATTCGCCAGGCTTTTGCCGGCTTTTGCCAGGCCCGCCCGGTCGGGCGCAAGTTTGCGCACCGGGCCACCGACCCGGGCGCCGGCTCGAGCCCGTCCATGAAATGGGTCAACCCGCCAGTGGCCTACATGCTCCACGCCGGCGTGCCGCCCTTGATTGAGGCCGGGGTGCAAGTGCCCGGCTTGCTCGGTGCGCAGCAGGCCCGTGGGGCAGCGCCACATCGCGCGCACCTGGCGCCACGGGTGGCGCTGGAGGCCTACCCCGGCTTGCTGGCGCGCGAGTTGCTCGGCCCGGATGGGCAGCGGCGCAGCTACAAGAGCGACGATCGGGCCAAGCAGACCCCCGAGCGCCTGATCGCCCGCAAGGACCTGATCACCGCGCTTGAAAACGGCCAAACGCGTCTGGGCCTGCGCATCAAGCTCAGCCACGCCCAGCGCGATGCCCTCATCGACGACGCCAGCGGCGACCGGCTCGATGCGGTGCTGTGCCTGGTGCAGGCCGCCTGGGCCTGGCAACAACATGACCAGGGCCACCCCTGTTACGGCCTGCCGGCCCAGATCGATCCGCTCGAGGGCTGGATCGTCAGCGCCTGAAGGCGCTCGCCCCATGGCCGCTGGTCTGGCTCGTGCACTGATGTCTGTCATCTGGCGTGCCCGCTCGTGTCTTGGCGTGGCGCTGCTGGGCACCTCCATCGGCCCGGCGCTGGCCCAGGTGGATGCCCTCGTCACCCATGTCGGCGACGGCGATACGCTGTATGTGCAATGGGCGCAGGAGCCGGGCCGGCAGCGGGCGGTGCGGCTGGTCGGCATTGATGCGCCCGAGATCTGTCAGGACGGTGGAGCAGCCGCCCGCGAGGCCCTGCAAGCGCGTGTGCTGGGCCAGCCGGTGCAACTGCTGCAGCGGGGCACCGACGACTACGGGCGCGAGCTGGCCGTCGTGACCTGGCGCGGACAGGACTTGGGTCGCTGGCTGGTCGAGCAGGGTCTGGCCTGGTCGTCTGCCGTCGGCACGCAGCCCTCGCCCTATGCCATGGAGCAGAGCCAGGCGCGCGACCAAAAGCGCGGCCTGTTTGCGCAGTCCTCGCCCGAACCCCCCTGGCGTTTTCGCCGGCGCCACGGCAGCTGCAGATCCCTGCCCTGAGGCGGCGCTGGCCGCAGTTCAGTGCGGCCGCCGCGACCCCGTGTCGGCTGCCTGGTCTTGCGGCTTTTCTCGGGGGTGCTCGTGCGGTTGCTCTTGAGGTTGCTTTTGGGGTTGCTTTTGGGGTTGCTCTTGGGCCTGCGCTGAAGCCGTTGGATCGTGATGCGCTTGCTGCAGCCAGGCCGACAGCAGCTGCGACAGCGGCACGGTGCGCGCGGCGGTCATCAGCAAGGCGCCCATGGGCAGCAGTCGCCAGGGCCGCAGCAGCACCAAAGCGCCGCCGAGCAGTCCAGATAGCTCCAGCACCTGCCAGGGGTTCTGACGGGTGCGCTCGCGCAGCAGCGGCGCGAGCGCTTGCACAGCCAGCCGGGCCGGGTGGTTTTGCCAGGCTTGCAGC
>JAIXWZ010000001.1 GCA_027491035.1 Comamonadaceae bacterium
CGCTGGCAGTTCGAGCTCGAGGATCCTGTTTTGGGCCGACAGATCAGCCACAGCTACCAGGTCGAGCAATTGCTCGATGAAATCGCCGAGCCTTACCGCGTTCCGGTTGTGACCGGCAAGCTCTGACCGGGCTTGCTTGCGTCTTCCTTTTTCCGCTTGTGACTCAGTACCATCAGGAGAAGTTTCATGTCCCGTTTTTCTTCCTTTCGTGGGGCCTGCACCGTCGGGGCGTTTTGCCTGACCTTGGCAGGTGTCTCGGTGCAAGTGGGCGCGGCCACGCTGGTGGTGGCGGCCACCAAAACGCCTGGCGGCTTTGACGGCGACGCGCTCAAGCCCAACACGCAAAACGTGGTGGTGCAGGTCTACGAAGGCCTGACCAAGTACGGCTACAAGAAGGACAGCAAGACCGGCCGCATGGTGGTGGACCCGTCCACCATCTTGCCCCATCTTGCGGCCAAGTGGACGGTTTCTCCTGATGGCAAGACCTACACCTTTGAGTTGCGCAAAGGGGTCAAGAGCCCGTTTGGCAACGAGCTCACGTCGGCCGATGTGGTGTGGGGTTGGGAAAAGTCGCAGGCGCAAAAACGCACGGGCGCCTTTATCGCCAGGGCCGCCAGCGTCAACAAGGTGGAGGCGGTCGACCGCTACAACGTCAGCTTCACGCTCGATGCCCCCAGCGGCATCTTCTTGCCCGCGCTCACGCTCTACACGCCCAGTTTGTACGACTCGACCGAGGTCAAAAAGAACGTCACCCCCGAGGACCCTTGGGCGCTCAAATGGATCGACCAGAACACCGCCGGTTTTGGTGCTTACCATCTGCAAAGCCTCAAGCCCGGCGAGGAGGCTGTGTTCATTGCCAACCCCAATTACTTTGCGGGCAAGCCCTATTACGACCGCGTGGTCTACAAAGAGGTGCCCAATGCCGGCACCCGCTTTACCCTGATGCGCACCGGTCAGGTGCAGTGGGTCGAGGAGCTCAACCTCAAGCAAATCGCCGAGCTCAAGAAAGACAAGCGGGTCAAAGTGGAATCGGACGAAGGCTCGGGCCATGCCAGTGTGCGCATGAACCCCACGCTCAAGCCGTTTGACAACCCCCTGCTGCGCCAGGCCATCTCGTTTGCCACGGACTACCGGGCGATCAATGGCGCGGTGTTTGAGAGCATCGGCACGCAGGCGCGCTCGATCGTTCCGCCCATCGTCCCCGGCGCCGATGTCAAGACCTGGCAGTTCAACACCAACTTGGAAAAGGCCCGCCAGCTGCTCAAGCAGGCCGGCTACCCGGACGGTGTGGACATCACGCTCGAGTACGCCGCCATCTTCTGGTTTGAAGAGCAGTTGGCCATCCAGATGAAAGATCAGCTGGGCAAGGTGGGCATTCGGGTCAATCTGCAAAAGATCACCGATGCCAATATGCGCTCGCGCACTGCGCCCAACAAGCGCGATCTGCCCTTCTTTACCTTCATGGACAACCCGATCGTGCTCGACCCGGTGTACGCGCTTTACCTGAACGCGCACTCCGAAGGCGCTTCGAACCGCAACAACTACGCCAATCCCGAGTTCGACAAGTTGGTCGATGCCGCCCGCATTGAGCAAAACCCCAAGAAGCGGATGGAGCTGGTCAACAAGGCCCAGCAAATGCACATCAAAGATGCGACCTGGATCATGACCATGTACCCGGGTGCCCATGAGGCCATGCCGCCTTGCATGAAGGGCTACGTGTGGCAGCCCGACTACCACGAGCGTTGGCGCGAACTGACCTGTAAGTAAACTTTGGGCGCGAGCAGCGGGATGTGGGTTCAATTGCTTCGTTTTCTGCTGCGGCGTCTGGCGGTTTCCCTGCCGCTGGTGGTGGGGGTGGTGTTCATCACCTTCATGCTGGTGCGCATCGGCGGGGGCGATCCGGTCGCTTTGCTGGCCGGGCCCACCGCTTCGGCCCAGGAGCATGCGGCCATCCGCAAGGATCTGGGGCTGGACCAGTCCATGGTCACGCAGTTTGGCATCTACATCGCCAAAGCCGCCCAGGGCGACCTGGGCCAGTCGTGGCTGTCGAGCAAGCAGGTGAGCGAGGAGATCGCCAAGCGTGCTCTGGTGACGCTGGAGTTGCTCTTGTGGGGCGTGGCCATCGGCGCTTTGGTGGGCATCCCGCTGGGGGCCAGGGCCGCCGCGCGCCGAGGCAGCGTGTTCGATCAGGTGGTGCGAGCGGTGTCGCTGGCAGGCTTTTCAATACCGACCTACTGGCTGGGCCTGATCGCGATCCTGACGTTTTTCTACGCACTGGGCCTGTCGCCGGCCCCGATGGGCCGACTCGACGCGACTCTGATCACGCCCGACCGCATCACCGGCAGTTACTTCATTGACGCGCTGCTGCAGGGGCAGTGGGCGGTGGCGCGTTCGGCTTTGTCCCACTTGATCTTGCCCGTCTTGACCGTGGCGGTGGTCGCTTGCGCCCCGATCATGAAGCACACCCGGGCGATCGCCTCGGAAATTGTGGACAGCGAATTCATTCGGTTTGCGCGCTCCAGTGGCTTGGGCGAGCGGCGCATCCGGGCCATGGTGCTGCGCAACAGCATCGTGCCCGTGCTCACTTTCGTGGGCACCGAGATTGTGGGTCTTTTGGGAACCTCGTCCTTGATCGAGCTGATTTTTTCCTGGGGGGGCATCGGCCAGTGGGGTCTGCAGTCCATCTTGAACGGTGACTTTGCGGCGATCCAGGGCTACGTCTTGTTTGCCGCCTTGTTGTCGGTGGTGGTCTTCATCGTCATCGATGCGGCCAACTACCTGCTCGAGCCGCGCGGAAGGGAGCGCATGTGATGGGCTCGATGGCCTGGTTCAGTGTGTTGCGCAGTTTTCCAAGCATTGCCGTGGGCCTGGGCATCGTGGGCGTGTATGCCGTTTTGGCTCTGCTGGCGCCCTGGATTGCCCCGATGGATCCGATCATGGTGCACGCCGACGCTGTGCTCTCGCCGCCTTCAGAGCGCTTTTGGCTGGGCACCGATGGCAACGGCATGGACTTGCTGTCTCGCATCATCTATGGCGCCCGCTACGCTTTTGGCATTGCGCTGCCGGCGGTCATGTTGTCGGTCGTGATTGGCTTGCCGGTGGGTTTGTGGGCGGGTTACCGTGGCGGCTGGATCGACGAGGTGCTGCTGCGAAGCATGGACCTGCTGCGCGTGTTTCCCTCGATCATTTTGGCCTTGACCATCGTGGCGGCCACGGGGCAGTCGATCACCAACGTGATTCTTGTGATCGGCCTGCTCGATGCGCCGATCTTTGCGCGCGTCGTGCGCGCAGAAATCCTGGCCTTGCGCGGCGGCTTGCTGATCGAGTCGGCGCGCGCCATCGGCAACAGCACGCCTCGCTTGCTGTTCGTGCATGTGCTGCCCAACAGCATTTCCGGGGCCCTGACGCAGATCTCGGTGCGCATGGCTTGGGCGATTCGGGTCAGCGCGACCCTGGCTTTTGTGGGCGTCGGGATTCAGCAGCCCACACCCGAGTGGGGCGCCATGATCCGGCAGGGCGCTGAATTCATGGTCACGGGCGAGTGGTGGGTCGCCCTCTTCCCGGGCCTGGCCTTGGTGACACTGATCTTTGGCCTGAACCTGGCGGCCGACGGCATACAAGATTGGATGGGTCGACGGAGGACGCAGCGTTGAGCCCAACTGACCACAAGAGTGATGGCGCCGGCGCTGTGCTGTCCATACGCGGCTTGCACCTGGCTTTTGTGTCGCGCGATGCGCGCGGTGCGCCTCGGCGTGCCCGGGTCTTGAACGGTGTCGATCTGGACGTTGGCCCGGGCCGCATTGTGGGGTTGATCGGCGAGACCGGGGCGGGCAAGTCGATGACCGCCACCGCCACCATCGGCTTGCTGCCACCGTCGGCCGAGCTCAGTGGCCAAATCGTTTTTGAGGGCACCGACCTGCTCGGGCTGCGCGGGACCGCTTTGGACAAGGTGCGCGGTGCCCGCATCGGCTTTGTGGCCCAAAATCCCCGGGCCGCCCTGGAGCCCGTCACCCGAGTGGGCGATCAGTTGGTGCGGCTGATTCGGGCGCACAGCAGCTTGAGCGGCCCGGCGGCGCGCGAGCGCGCGATCGAGGTGCTGACGGCGGTCGGCATTCCAGACCCGCAAGCGCGCTATCGGTCCTATCCGCATGAGCTGTCGGGTGGCATGGCCCAGCGCGTGGTGATCGCCATGGCCTTGGTCAACCGGCCCAAGCTGGTCATTGCCGATGAGCCGACCACGGGCCTGGACGTGACGGTGCAGGCCCAGGTGCTCGACTTGCTGCAGCAGCGCGTGCGCGCGCAAGGTGCGGCATCGCTCATCATCACGCACGACCTGGGCATCGTGGCGCAATACTGCGACGACATGGCCATCATGTTTGCCGGTCGCGTGGTCGAGCGCGGCCCTGTGGCCGCGGTGTTCGCCGATCCACGTCACCCTTATACCCAGCGCTTGATCGCGGCCTCGCGGGCGCGCATCGGCACTGACCTGACCAGCCTGAAGTCCGATCCGCCAGATTTGTTCCGACAAACCTCGGCTTGCGTCTATGCCGACCGCTGCGATCGGGCACAAGCGGTTTGCCAAAGCGCACCGATTGAGCGGCCTTGCAGCCCCGCAGCATCTGAGCACCGGGTGCTGTGCCATCTCACGCCTATCCCATGACCGCCGCAACTGACAACGCCTTGTTGCATCTTGACCAAGTCACCCGTCGCTTTGACGTCTGTGGCAAGCGCGCGGTGACGGCGGTGCGCAACGTGTCCTTGAAGATCCGGCCCGGTGAGGTGGTGGGCCTGGTGGGTGAGAGCGGCTCGGGCAAGTCGACGATCGGGCGCATGGCCATTGCGCTTTTGTCGCCGACCGAGGGGCAGGTCCGTTTTGATGGCCGTGACCTGGCCTCTTTGCCGCCCGCCGATTTGCGCCGTTTGCGCCAGCGGGTGCAAATCATTTTTCAGGATCCTTGGGGCGCGCTCAATCCGCGCCACACCATCGGCCGCCTGATGGAAGAGCCCTTGCTGCTGCACACCTCCTTGACCGCCGAGCAGCGGCGTGAGGAAGTGATTGCCATGGCGCAGCGCATGCAGCTGGGTCTACCCCTGCTCGAGCGTTACCCGGCGCAGCTCTCGGGTGGGCAGCTGCAGCGGGTGTGCATCGGCCGCGCCTTGGCCACCAAGCCAGACCTCTTGGTGCTCGATGAGCCCACCAGCTCACTGGACGTCTCGGTGCGCGCCGGCATCTTGCAATTGCTCGACACCTTGCGGCGGGAAACCGGCGTGACCATGCTGTTCATCTCGCACGATCTCGAGACCATCCATGCGCTGTGCGACCGGGTCGTGGTGCTGTACCTGGGCTGCGTGGTCGAGTCGGGACCGGTCGAGGCCGTGTTCAAAACGCCCGCGCATCCCTACACCCAGGCGTTGCTGTCGGCGCAGCTGTTTGCCGATCCGGCTGTCAGGACCGAGCGCCAGCATTTGCAGGGCGAAATCCCCAGCCCCTTGGCCGCGCCGCCGGGCTGCCCCTTTTCCACCCGCTGTCCGCTGTATGAATCGCGGTGTGATGCGGGCCTGCCTGACCTGCTGCTTGAGGGCACCGGGGTGCATGCCGCGCGCTGCATCCGCCTCGATCCCGATCGATTTTCAACCCCTACCGAAGCGAGCTGATGTCCACTTTGTATCCCCGTCTTCTGGGCCCGGGCAAGATAGGCCGGCATGAAACCAAGAACCGTGTCTGGATGACCAGCCACGCGACCTTGCTGGTCAAGGACCACTTGTTCACCGACGCGCATGTCGATTACTACGTCGAGCGTGCCAAGGGCGGCGCTGCAGTGATCACGATGGAAGCGATGGCGGTGCATGAGTCGACCCAGCCCTACCCGGGCAAGGCCTTTGCCTTCGATCCGCGCATGATCGGCGAGTTCCGAAAGATCGCTGCCGCGGTGCACAACCATGGCACCTTGATCTTGGCCCAAGCGTGGCATCGGGGCCGCCAGACGAACAGTGTGACCAGCCGCGTACCGGTGTGGGCGCCTTCGGCCATTCCCTGCTCGGTCTACCGCGAAATGCCCAAGGTGATGGACCATGAAGACATCGAAAAGATCATTCACGGCTACCGCCTCACCGCACGCCATGCGGTCGAGGGCGACCTTGACGGCATCGAGCTGGGGGCGGCCTCTCACGGCTATCTGCTCAACCAGTTCTTGTCGCCGGCCACCAACCACCGTGACGACGAGTATGGGGGCTCGCTCGAAAATCGCCTGCGCATCGTCATGCGCATCATTGACGCCGCGCGCGAGGAAGTGGGCGCTGATGCGATCGTGGGCCTGCGCCTGAACAGCGACGACGGCATGCAAGGCGGTCTGGGCCCGGCCGAGTGGGCCGAAATTGCCAAGCATTTGGCGGCAACAGGCAAGCTGGACTACATCTCCTGCTCTCAGGGAACCTACCTGAACCGCATGATGATCTACCCGACCTCGCCCGAGGAGCACGGTTTCCAGATGGCCGCCACCCGGCAGGTCAAGGCCAATATCGATCTGCCTGTCGTGGGCGTGGGCCGCATCACCACGCCCGACGAGGCAGAGGCCATCTTGCGCGCCGGCGACTGTGATTTTGTCGGTATGACCCGCGCTTTGGTCGCCGATGCTTTCTGGGTGCGCAAGGCCGAACAAGGCCAGGCCGAGAAAATCCGGCCCTGCGTGGGCGCCAACTGGTGCATGGAATCGATCTTTGCGCACGCACCGATTGCCTGCATCCACAACCCCTCGGTGGGTCGCGAAAAGCAGTTGTCGGAAGAGCAGGTGGTGCCCGCACCCAAGCCCCGCAGCATCGCCGTGGTGGGTGCCGGGCCCGCGGGCCTGCGGGCCGCGCTCACGGCTTCGCGCCGAGGGCACAAGGTCGCGCTGATCGAGCGCTCGAGCGAGCTCGGCGGCCAGGTGGCCTGGATGGGCCGAGTGCACAGCGCCCGTGAACTGGCCGACACCGTGGGCTGGTTGATTGCCCAACTGCGCGACACCGACGTCGAAATCTACCGCGAGAGCGAGGCCACGGTGGAGCTGATCACCGAGGCCGGCTACGAAGCGGTGATCGTGGCCACGGGATCCACGTCTCTCAAGCATGGCTGGTCGCCTCTGCAGCCGGCGCGTTGGGATGGCCCGGACATGGCCGGCACCGACTTGCCCTGGGTCTACACCTGTGGCCAGGTGTTGGGCGTGGCGCAGCCGCTGCGCGAAGGCAAGGGTCGCCGCGCGGTGGTGGTCGACACCTTGGGCGGGCGCCAGGGCGTGCTCACGGCCGAGTACCTGGCCCGTGCGGGTTGGCAAGTGCAGTTTGTGACCCAGCTCGGTCAGCCCGCGCCCAATTTGGCGGCCAGCCGCGACTGGGGCAAGGCCTATGGCAGCTTGCGGCGCATGGGGGTCGTGTTCACCACCGACCACGATCTGGCGGGCATCGGCGAGCACAGCGTGCGTTTCCTGGACGTCTACACCAAGGAGCCCAAGGAGATCACCGGGGTCGATGCGCTCGTGCTGCTCAATGGTGCTTCAGCGCAGAACCGCCTGTTTCACGACCTGCGCAGCGCCCGCAAAGACCTTGAGGTGCACCTCATCGGCGATGCGGTGGCACCGCGCCGCATCAACGACGCCATCTTTGAAGCCGAGCTTGTGGCTCGAAAAATCTGAAGACGCTTTTCACTGACTGTTTGGGAGACAAGGCCATGAGCCCTGAAGGCAAGAAAGAACTCGACAAAATTCGCAAGGTCCGCGGCTACACCCTGCCGGTCCACGACACGCTTGCAGATCTCAATCCGGAATTTTTGCGTCGCTATGGCGATCTGGCGTCGCACGTGCTCTTTGGGCCGCCCGAGGGCCGCGCGCTGGACTTGAAGACCCGGTTCCTGGTTTTGATTGGCGTGACCACTGCGGTCAAGGGCGATCCAGAAGGCATGGAGTGGAGCGTGGTGCGTGCGCTCAAGGCGGGCGCGACCTGGGACGAGGTGCGCGAGGCCGCCTTCATGGCCGCCTTGCCCGCAGGCATTCCCGCATTTGAGAAAGCCTGCTTGACCTTCAACCTCCTCCAAAAGAACAAGGGCATGGTGGCGCAAGATGTCAGCGTGGTCAAAGCAGCCAGAAAGTCGGCATCGCAGCGCGCCGCTGTGAAAAAGCCCGCGCCCAGCAGGTCCGCGCCCAAGAAGCCCGCGACCAACAAGCCTGCACGCAAGAAGTCCGCTGCGGCCCTGTGAGCTGAGCCGCAGCATGTCTGAGTCAAATTTCAAGGATCCCGTGCGCCGCGCTGTTGTGGTCGGTGCGTTCGGCGGCATCGGCGCGGCCACCGTCGATCGGCTGGCCCGTCAAGGTTGGGACGTGGTGGCGATGGACCTGCCGCAAGCGTCTCGCGCGCACAGCGCCGCATCAGCGGTGCTGGACGTGGACCTGGCCGACCCCGCCTCGATTGCCCAGGCTTTTGCTGCGCTGGCCTTGCGGGTGGCCCAGTCGGGCCCGATGGATCTGTTGGCGGTGTGCTCGGGTGTGGTGGACACCGAAAAAGTCGGCGCGGTCACGCTGGCGCACTGGCAAAAGATGCTGGCCGTCAACCTCACTGGCCCGTTCTTGTGCTGCCAGCACAGCTACCCGCTGCTGCGCGATGGTGGGCGCATCGTCTTGCTCGGCTCGCTCTCGGGCCGCACCGGCGGTGTGCTCACGGGCGCTGCCTATGCGGCCAGCAAAGGCGGCATTGAAAGCCTGGCCAAATCCATGGCTCAGGAACTGGCTGCGCGCAGCATCACGGTCAATGTGATTGCCCCAGGCGCTATCGAGACGCCCATGCTGCGCGCCCACACGGCCGAGCGCAAGCAAGGCATGGCTGCCTCCACGCCGCTCAAGCGGCTGGGCCAGCCTGAAGAAATTGCCAGTGCCGTGGCCTATCTGGCCAGTGCAGATGCCGCCTTCATCACGGGCACCGTGATGCACATCAACGGCGGTATCCGCATGGATTGACACCATGTCTGACGCCAACCGCATTGTCAAAGGCTACCTGGACCGGCCTTGGGGTCAGCTGCACTACCGCACGGTCGCGGCAGACCCTGCTGCGCCCTTGCTGGTGATGCTGCACCAGTCGCCGCTGTCGTCGCGCAATTACGAGGCGGCCCTTGCACCCCTGGCGGGCCCGTGCAGACCTGTCGCGCTGGACACGCCGGGCTACGGCAACTCCAGCGCTGTGCCCGAGCAGTGGACGGTGGCCGATTATGCAAAGGTGGTGTGGGACACGGCCGATGCCATGGGCGCAGAGCGCATCTTCGTGTTTGGGCGCGCCACGGGGGCGGTGTTCGCGCTGGAGGCGGCGCTGGCCCAGCCGCACCGTGTGCTGGGCCTGATTTTGCATGGCATGCCGGTCTACACGCCGGCCGAGCGAGTCGATCGCATGGCCCATTTCGCACCGCCCATTGAGCCGGCGCACGATGGCGCGCATCTGATGGGCATCTGGAATCGCATCCATAGCGAGTACCCGTGGATCGGCCCGCAACTGGCGACCTCCTTTGCGCACGATTTTCTATCGGCTGGGCCTGACTTTGCGCGCTCCTACCGGGCCATCTGGCGCTATGACTTGCTGCAGCGCGTCGCCCAGACAGATGCCTTGAAGGCAATGCCTGTGATGCTGCTTGGCGGCAGCGCCGACCGAATTGCGTTCATGCATGCGCGCGCCGTGGCCTTGCTGCCTCAGGCCCAAGCGGTCTGGCTGGAAGGTGCAACGGATTTTGTGGCGGAGCAAGAGCCGGCTTTGTTCGCAAGGCATCTCAATGACTTCATGGCGGCGCACCGGGGCGGGCGCTCGACGACCCCCGCGGCCCCGAGGACACCGTGAGCGTGACACAGCCGCCCGACGCAAGCGACGAACTGCATGGACGGGTCGCGCTCGTCACGGGTGCCGCCAGCGGCATCGGCGCGGCCACCGCGGTGGCGCTGGCCGCGCGCGGCGCGCACGTGGTGTGCGCCGACATCGAGCCCGTATCGGTCACCCTTGGGAGGGTCCGCGAAGTCGGCGCTCAGGGCTCTGAGGCCCGACTGGATTTGCGCGATCGCGGCAGCGTCAGCCGGGCGGTGGCCCAGGCCACGGACCGCCTGGACATTTTGGTGGCCTGCGCCGGCATGGGCTTTAGCGGCTCGCTGCTGCCCAGCGACGATGACTGGGATCGTGTCATCGACACCAATCTGACGGGCACCTTCGCCACGCTGCGCGCCGCCTGGCCGAAGCTCAAGGCCAGCGGACAGGGCCGCGTGGTGGTCATCACCTCGATGGGCGCCTACCGCGGCGGCTTTCACTTCGGGCCGCAGTACAACGCCTCCAAGGCGGGTCTGATTGGCTTGGTGCGCCATTTTGCTTTGCACGGCGGGCCCGATGGCATCGTCGTCAACGCGGTGGCGCCGGGCTTTATCGAAACGCCCTTTGTGGCCGGTCTGCCCTATGACGCTGCGGCGATTCCTCTCGGGCGTTTGGGCCAGCCCGAGGACGTGGCCGAGCCTGTTGTGTTCTTGTGCTCGCAGGCGGCCGGTTATGTCACCGGTACTGTGCTGCATGTCAACGGCGGGGTGTTTTTCGGATGAGCGCCAAGACTGCAGTCTCCCGCAATGCCTCCCTGCATGGGCATGTGGCCATTGTCAGTGGCGCAGCCCGCGGCATTGGCGCCGCGGTGGCGCTGGCGCTGGCCAAGGCCGGCGCCAGCGTGGCGGTGTTTGACGCTCTGGCCGCCGATGACACCGAGGCCAGCGCCACCGCGCAGGGGGCGGTGTGCAAGGGCTGGCAACTGGACATCAGTGACGAGCACGCGGTAGAGCGTGCTGCGGCTGAGGTTCAGGCGCGCTTGGGGCCGGTGTCGATCATTGTGGCGGCAGCGGGCATCATGCCCTCGGGCGCAGTCGATTCGGGCATTGCGCAATGGCGCCGGGTTTTGGCGGTCAATTTAGACGGCGCGCGCCATTTGATTGCGGCCTGCTACCCGGGCATGGCTGCGCGGGGTGACGGGCGCATGGTGCTGGTGTCGTCCGTGGCTGCGCGTCAGGGCGGCCTGCTGGCCGGTGCCGAGTACTCGGCGTCCAAAGGCGCCCTGGTGTCCTTGGGCCGCCATGTGGCGCGCAACGGCGCTGCCCACGGCGTGCGATGCAACATCGTCTCGCCGGGCGTGATCGAGACCGACATGAATGCCCACCTGCCCAAGCCCGACATCAACACGCTGCCCGCGCGCCGCTTGGGCTCGCCGCAAGATGTGGCCGGCCCGGTGGTTTTTCTGTGCTCGGACCGCGCCAACTACATCACCGGGATCGAATTGCCGGTCAACGGCGGGCAACTGTTTTACCCCTGAGGCCCGTCGGGTGTGACGCCTGGTGTGACGCCTTGGGCCACTTCGGTCGCAGCGCCTGTGTCAGGCATACTCCGGCCAAACTTGTTTTGCACCTCCACCGAAAGGCCTTTTTTCATGTCCATTTCCCTGTCCACCGCCAGCCTGCCCGTTTTCGCCAAGTTCCTGGGCAATTTGCGCCACATCCTGAGCAAGGCGCAGGCCGATGTGGCCGCGCGCGGCTACGACGAGCAGGCGCTGGTGCAGTACCGGCTCTCGCCCGACATGCTGCCCTTTAAGACGCAGATCTGCATTGCCTGTGATGCAGCCAAGCTGTGCGCAGCGCGCATCACCGGACTCGATGCCCCCAAGTACGACAACACCGAAAACACGCTGGCCGAATTGATCACCCGCGTCGACAACACGCTGGCCTGGCTCAAGACCGTGCCGGCCGGTGCGCTTGACGGCCTGGAGGCCAAGGAGGTCAGCTTTCCGGTGGGCAAGACCGGCACCCGAACCATGAGCGCTGAGGACTATGTGAAGACCTGGGCCCTGCCCAATCTGTTTTTCCACATCACCACGGCCTACGCCATCTTGCGCCACAACGGTGTGGCGCTGGGCAAGAGCGACTTCCTGGTCGGAGCCGCCTGAGGCTCAGACCCCGTAGCGGTCGCGGTAGGCCTGCACTTGGGGCAGGTGCGCAGCCGCTTCGCCCAGCCCGCCTTGACTGGCCAGGTAGGCCAGCAGGTCTTCCAGTCGGGCAATGGCACACACCTGCAAGCCCAGCACGTTTTGCACGTACTGCACCGCGCTGTGGGGCACGTCGCGCACCGAGCCGTCGCTTTGCACCTCGGTGGCCATTTCCTGGCGATCGAGCGCAATGGCCACGCCTTGCGCGGTGGCGCCGGCGGCCTGAATCAGCGCGATCGATTCGCGCGCGGCGGTGCCGGCACTCATCACGTCGTCGACGATCAGCACCCGGCCCTTGAGCGGCGCGCCCACCAGGGTGCCGCCCTCGCCGTGGTCCTTGGCTTCCTTGCGGTTGTAGGCAAACGGCACGGTCTTGCCCAGGCGGGCCAGCTCGATGGCCACGGCTGCACCCAGCGGAATACCCTTGTAGGCCGGCCCGAAGATCATGTCAAACTCAAGGCCGCTTTGCACCAAGCGCTGCGCGTAGAAGGCCGCCAGCCGGCCGAGTTTGGCCCCATCGTCGAACAGCCCCGCGTTGAAAAAGTAGGGGCTCATGCGGCCGGCCTTGGTCTTGAACTGACCGAACTTGAGCACGCCGCAATCGAGCGAAAATTGCACAAACTCTTGAGCCAGCGCGTCGTGCGTGAGCGCATTTTCCATAGGACCTACTTTCCTTGTTCAAACTCACCAGCCTCAACCTCAATGGCATCCGCTCGGCGACGAGCAAAGGGCTACAAGCCTGGCTCGAAAAATCGCGTCCGGATTGTATGTGTGTGCAAGAGCTCAAAGCCCAGGCCCCCGACGTGGCCGGCAAGTTCGAGCAACTGGCGGGGCTGCAAGGCCACTTTCACTATGCCGAGAAAAAGGGCTACTCGGGCGTGGGCGTCTACACGCGCCACGCGCCCAGCGAGGTCATCGTGGGCTTTGGCTCGGGCGAGTTCGACGCCGAGGGCCGCTACCTCGAACTGCGTTTTGACTCGCCTGCGCGCAAGCACTTGCCCAAGCTGTCGATCATCAGCTGCTACTTTCCCAGCGGCTCATCGGGTCCTGAGCGGCAGGAGGCCAAGTTTCGCTTTCTGGCCGAGTTCTATCCGCATCTGCTCGGGCTCAAGGCCCAGCGCGAGTTCATCTTGTGCGGCGACGTCAACATCGCGCACCAGGAGATCGACTTGAAAAACTGGAAGGGCAACCTGAAGAACTCAGGTTTTTTGCCCGAAGAGCGGGCTTGGATGAGCGAGCTCTTGCGCTACGATGTGCAGGTGGCCAACGAGGCGGCCGACGCGCTCAATGCCGGCAAGGCCCAACCCGGGGTGGCTTTGGGCGGCGGCCTGGTCGACGTGTACCGGCGGCTGCAGCCCAACGCCAGCGATGCGGGCTACACCTGGTGGAGCAACCGGGGCCAGGCCTATGCCAAGAACGTGGGCTGGCGCATCGATTACCACCTGGCCACGCCCGCCCTGGCGGCGCTGGCGCGCAGCGAAGAAATTTACAAGGCCGAAAAGTTTTCTGATCACGCGCCGCTGACGGTGGCCTACGACCTCAAGCTCTAAGCGGCCGCTCAGACCAGCCCGGCCACCAGGCCGAGCTCGGCCGCTTCTTGGGCCAGCAGGTACCAGTCGGCCTTGTTGACCTGCTCGCTCAGCTGCTCATAGCTCAACGCGGTGCCTTGCACCAGATCGCTGAAGGTTTGGTGTTCGAGCTTGCGCGCCACGTCGAGTTCGGCCAAAAAGTCATGCGCGTTGGCGCTGCACACGCTCAGCGGGCCGCTGAAGCGGATTTCTTTTTCGATTTGCCAGGCATGGATGAGCAGCACCGCGTCGCGGCTGAGGTAGCGCCGCTGGACCGGGAAGGCGGCCATGATCATCACGCCGGCCGAGTACACCATGGCCTTGCCCACGAAGTACAGATCCATACCGCCGACTTCGCGGCACAGGCGGATTTCTTCGGCGATGCGGCGGGCCAGATCGGCATCGCCGCCGGTGGTCGAGAGCTCAAAGACCAGCGCTTCGGTGCGACCGCGCAGCGGTTTGAGTTGCTCCAGAAAGCGCCCCAGAAAGGCTTCGTCGACTGCGCCATAGACGCGGATGGCAGGCTCGCGGATGAGGATGTCGGTGATGGCAGGTCGGATTTTGCGGGGCACGGGGTTCTTTTTTCGGGCGCAGCGGATGCGATCAGCTTAAGGCTGCTCGGGCGGCCGCGTCTGTCGGCGCGCTCGCAAGGCGCTGTAGGTGGCGGCCTTGCTGCCGAGCTGCGGCCTCAGTTGCGCCGCGCTTTTTCGAACAGCGGCTGCACCTGTGGCAGGGTCTTTTCGATATCGGCGATTCGGGTGGCGCCCGCCGGATGGGTGCTCAGCCACTGCGGCGGCGCGCCCTTGCTGGCGCTTTGCATCTTGCGCCAAAGGCTCACCCCGGCCTGCGGGTCGTAGCCGCCGCGGGCGGCCAGCTCCAGGCCCACCAGATCGGCTTCGGTTTCGTCGTCTCGGCTGAACTTGAGCGTGAGCAACTCGGCGCCATAGTTGGTCAGGTTGCGGCCCAGCTCGCCCAGACCGAGCACCTGCGACAGCAGGCCTGCCCCGATGTTGGTGGCCGCGCCCTTGCCCATGCGCGCGCGGGCATGCTCGCGCAGGGCGTGGGCGATTTCATGGCCCATGATCTGTGCGGTCTCGTCGTCGCTGAGCTGCAGCTGCTCGAGGATGCCGGTGTAGAAGGCGATCTTGCCACCGGGCATGCAAAACGCATTGATCTGCTTGCTGCCCAGCAGGTTGATCTCCCAGGTCCACTGGCGCGAGCGGGGGTTCCACGGCGCGGCAAACGGGATCAGCTCGCCGGCAATGCGCCGCAGCCGCAGCAGCTGGGGATGGTCGGGTGGTGCCAGCGCGCCCTGGCTGGCCGCTTGCCTGAGCATCTGCTGGTACTGCTTGGCCGCCGATGCCTCGATGTCCTCGGCCGGCACCAGCTTGGCAAAGGCCGAGGCCCGTCCCACGTCGACCTGGGCCGCAGCGGGCAGCGCACTGGCCGTGGC
>JAIXWZ010000115.1 GCA_027491035.1 Comamonadaceae bacterium
CACGCTTGATCAGACGCTGGCTGTGGGAGCCGCGCTCGCCCCTTCCGTCATTGCGAGGCGCGCAGCGCCGTGGCAATCCATGTGCCTGTGCTCAGGCCGATGGATTGCTTCGTTCCTCGCAATGACGGGATCGGGATGCGTTGACAGGATCAGGGCGCAATGACTCCTGAGCATCGCGCCGAGGGCGGCGCTACCACAGGGCAGCACGCTTGATCAGACGCTGGCTGTGGGAGCCGCGCTCGCCCCTTCCGTCATTGCGAGGCGCGCAGCGCCGTGGCAATCCATGTGCCTGTGCTCAGGCCGCAATGGATTGCTTCGTTCCTCGCAATGACAGGATCGGGATGCGTTGACAGGATCAGGGCGCTCCTGCAGTCCAGGGCGCCGGGCGGCCTTAAAGGGTGTCGATCGCTGTGCTTTGTGGCGCGACTTCGCGCGCGGCGTCTGAGAGGGAAAAGCGGTCGTTTGTGCGGGTGTAAAAACTTGCGCCAAAGCGCGCCACCGGGCTGTACTCGCGCAGGTTCACGCGCCAGGCCTGCGTGTCGATCAGGCCGTCGCGCGCAGCAAGCCATTGAATGCGGCCGATGAAAACATAGCGGCTGTCGGTTTCGAGTTTTTCGTGCAGCACGCATTCGAAGGCCACCGGCGCCTCCAGAATGCGCGGCGGCTTGACGCAGCGCGAGGCCACCGGCGTCAGGCCAAACTGCGTCAGTTCGCTCACATCGGAGGGCAGATTCTGGCCGCAGTCGTGCATCTTTTGCGCCATGGGCTCGTCGGACATGTGCACCACAAATTCGCCGCTGTGCAAGATGTTGGCCGCCGTGTCTTTTAGTTGCCCGTCGGCCAGCCGGTTGATGCTGATCATCAAGATGGGTGGGTCTTCGCCGACCATGTTGAACATGGAAAAAGGCGCGGCATTGGCCACGCCGTTGGCCCCCAGGGTGGTGACCAGGGCAATCGGCCGCGGCACGATCAGGCTGGCCATGAGCTTGTAGCGCTGGTAGCTGCTGATTTGTTCGAAATCGACTTCGGTCATCTCACGGGCTTCCCATCGGCTGGTTATTGGCTGAGCATTGCACACAAAAAAATCGGGCCACCCGCAGGTGGCCCGTGGGTCACAGGTCGCCCAACTTACGCGATCACTTCGACCTTGGCCTTTTTGGCCACCGCCGTCCAGGTGGTGATTTGCGAGCGGATGAGCTTGACGAACTCGTCGCCCACCACCGGCGATTTGCGCGGCAGGGTTTGCAGCTCTTCCAGGCGCCCCATGATATCGGGCTTGGCCATGATCTCGGGGATCAGCGCGGTCAGTCGCTGCACGATGGGCGCGGGCATGTTCTTCGGTCCGGACAGACCCAGCCACTGCGAGCCAGTCAGCGAGGGGAAGCCCACTTCGGCAAAGGTCGGGATGTTGGGGAAGGCCGCCAGGCGTGCCGGGGTGGAGATGGCCAGGGCGCGCAGGGTGCCAGCCTTGAGCTGGTTGGTGTTGGTGGTGATCGGGTCAAACAGGCCGTCGATCTGGCCGCCCATCAGGTCGAGCATGGCCGGGGCGCTGCCCTGGTAGGGCACGTGGTCGTGCTGGGGCGCGGGGCCTTCGAGCTTGAGCAGTTCGCCGTAGAGGTGGTTGGCCGAACCGATGCCCGAGGAGCCGTAGCGCACGGGCCGGCTCTTGGCGGCGGCCATGTACTGGGCCATGGTCTGGAAGGGCGATTGCGCGCGCACCAGCAGCGTCATGGGCGCCTCGACCAGCATGCCCATGTGGGTGAAGTCGCCCACCGGGTCAAAGGGCATGGAGCTGCGGGTGGCGGTGGCGTAAATGTGCACCGAGGCGTGGCTGACCAGCAGGGTGTAGCCGTCGGCCGGCTGTTTGGAAGCCATGTCGGTGCCGATCAGACCGCCGGCGCCCGGCTTGTTGTCGACCACGACGGACTGTCCCAGCGCTTGCGACAGGTGGGGCGCCATCAGACGTGCCACGGTGTCGACCAGGCCGCCGGGCGGGTACTGCACCATCAGGCGGATCGGGCGGTTGGGCCAGGAAGAGCTTTGTGCCTGCACCCAGGGGGCGGCCAGAGCGGCTGTGCCGGCGGCCAGTAGTTCGCGACGTTTCATGAGAGGGTCCTTCCGAATTTCGAAGAGTTAGGATCGGTAGAAAATTGCAAGCCACGGGGGCTAGGCCCGCTAAGCTCAGCACGAACAATGCCACCTCGGGTTAGCCCGCGGCCTGAACCCGTGCCCAAGCCTTGTTCGCCTTGTTGTGCTGGCTGCTGCGGCAGCCCAAGTCGGGGATGGTTGCCCCAAGCCTGTGCGGCCGAGGCTCAATATTGCACTAATTTGGATGAGTTTGCACCATAAATGAGCGATGGGGGCCGCCGGCCCCCGAGGAGTCTGATGATGTCTTCCCACCTGCCGCGCAAGCTGCTGCTGATCAACCCCAACACCAGTGCTTCGACCACTGAGCGCCTGGTGCACACGCTGGGCCCGCTCATGCCCGAAGGCTGGCAGTTGCAGGCGCAAACCGCCCGTTTTGGTGCGAGCTACATCAGCTGCGAGGCCAGCCATGCGGTGGCGGCGCACGCGGCGCTGGAGGTCTGGGCCGAAGAGGTGCGTCCCGGCGCGCAGCCGCCCTCAGCGGTGCTGCTCGGCTGCTTTGGCGACCCGGGGCTATTTGCTCTGCGCGAATGCAGCGCCTGCCCGGTCACCGGACTGGCCGAGGCGTCCTTCATCGAGGCCGCCGCCCTGGGGCCCTTTGCCATCGTCACCGGCGGCCAGCGTTGGCGCCCCATGCTCGAGCGGCTGGCCCAGTCCCTGGGCTTTGGGCCGCAGCTGCGCCACATCGAAACCGTGGCGCCCAGTGGCGCGCAGATGCTGGCCGACCCCGACATGGCCCTGCGCTGCCTGGCCCAGGCGTGCCAGGACGCCAGCGTGGCCGGCGTGCGTTCGATCATTTTGGGCGGCGCGGGCCTGGCCGGCTACGCGCAGCAGTTGCAGGGCAGGGTCAGCCTGCCCTTGATCGACAGCGCCCAGGCCGGTTTGCGGGTGTTGCTTGCCGGGCAGGCCCCGGCCGCGCAGCGCAGCGACAACGGCTTTCATGCGCAGTGGTCTAACGTGCAGCTGGTCATTTGATGAAGTCGGCAGGCCTCATGAATCAAGCGTTTCCACCATGGCTCAGTGCGCTCACGCTGGCCTGCGGCCTGTGGGCGGCGGCTCCGGCCTGGGCGCAGCGCGACTGCCGACCGGCGCCCGCCGATGTGGCTCGGCTGGTCGAGCTGCGGCCCGGCTTTCACACGGTGGCCGGCCCGCTGGCCGAGTTCGACCCCTGCCACCGTTCGGTGCAGCTGTCCTTGCCGGGATTTTTTGCGGACAAGCTGGCCGACAAGCCACCGGTCATGGTCATTGCCCACGGCGGCAACGGCCCGGGGGCGGCCGAGCAGGAGATGGTGCGCCGCCTCAACGCGCGCGGTGTGGCCACCTTGCTGTACGACGCCTACGAGATGAACGGCTTTGCCTACCGCGGCACCTCGCTGTTTTTGACCGGCGCGACCAACGAGTCGCGCCAGCGCATGATCTTCAAGGCCACCTTGGGCGCTTACCAGTGGATCCTGCAAAGCAGCCGCGTCGATACCACCCGCATCTTCATTCATGGGCTGTCCAATGGGGGCAGTGTGGCGCTCAATATGGCCGCGGTGGTCGAGCCCGAGCATGTGCGGGCGGTGTTTGCAGAAGGCGCGCCGGCAGCGGGCATCGGCATGCCCGATCAGCTGCGCGTGCCGCTCAAGCTGGTGTACGGCAAGATCGACAACTATGGCGGCCGGCGTGAAGACGACTGGATGCACACCCGCACCGACCCCTGTATCGTTCACCGCGCCTCGCCCCTGGCCGCGCCGGGCAGCACGCAGCGCTGCAGCTTTGACGCCAACCCCAATGAGCCATCGCTGTCGCCCCAGGCTTGGGGCGAGCAGCTGCGCGCGCAGGGCCAGCCGCTGGAGTTCTGGTTCTATGACGACGCGGCGCACGGCCTGCTGGCCGGGCCGCTGGACAAGGGCATGCGCGTCTACGGTTCGGGGCCGACCGCGCAGCGGCGCTACGGCTGGACCGGTGCCAGCCCCGATGCGGCCCGGCGCTTCGTGGTGGACTTGCTGCAGGTCATACGCGCAAGCTACCCGTAGCCGGCCGGTAGGCTCTGCCTGTGCGGGGCAGCGCAGCTTTCAGATGGGGTTGGGCTTTGAGGTGGTCGGCCAGGCGCAGTGCCAGCGCCACCAGCGTCAGCGTGGGATTGGCGTAGCCGCCGGTGGGAAAGACCGAACTGCCGGCCACGTACAGGTTGTCCAGCCCATGCACGCGGCAGTGGGCATCGACCACGCCTTGTCGGGGGTCGTTGTGCATGCGGGTGGTGCCCATGAGGTGGTGGGAGCCAGCCGGGCGTGCGAGGTGGGGCGATCCGTCGGCCTGGCGCACACGCTCGACGCGTCCCAGGCCGGCGTGTTCGAGCGCGCGTGCAAACCAATCCTGGGTTTTGAGCGTCCTCTCGATGTCTTGCTGCGACCAGTGCCAATGCAGCTCGAGCTTGCGGCAGCCCAGGGCATCGCGCGCCTGGCTCAAGCGCACCCGGTTGTCTGGATGCGGGCTCTGCTCGATGCTGTGCCACAGCTCCAG
>JAIXWZ010000055.1 GCA_027491035.1 Comamonadaceae bacterium
CCAGGGCAGCACCGCCGAGGTCGCCGCCAGGCTGCCGGCCAAGAGCAAGGGGCCGATCGTGATCGCGGCCCAATAGATCACCAGCCGCTGGGCCAGCGGGCGGGGCTGGCGCACGCGCCAGATCGCATTGAGCGTGCGGTCTATCGTCAGCACCAAGGCCACGGCGGTCACCACCACCACGACCAGACCAGCAACGCCGAGTCGGCTGGCCTGGCGCGTGAACTGGGTCAGGTAGCCCAGCACCTGGCGCGCGATGTGCTCGGGCACCAGGCTTTCAATCAGCCAGGCCTGCAGCAGGCCCTGCATCTTGGCAAACATGGGAAAGGCGGTGAAGATGGCCAGCACCAGCGTGAAAAACGGCACCAGCGCCAGCGAGGTGGTGAAGGTCAGGCTGCCTGCGGTCAGGCCCAGGCGGTCTTGGGCAAAGCGCTCGCGCAGGGTGCTCAAGGCCTCGCGCCAGGGCCATCGTGCAAAGGACTGCAGCGTTGAGGGTTGGGACATGGCCGGTATCATGCCACCACCATGCACCGCGACCAATCGATCAACCTGACCCGCCAACTGGCCACCGGCAGCTTGCTGGGCCTGATCGTTCTGGGGCTGCTGTGGGAGCTGTGGCTCGCGCCGATCCGCCCGGGCGGCTCCCTGCTGGCGCTCAAGGTGTTGCCGCTGTGCATTCCGCTGGCGGGCATCCTCAAAAACAAGCTCTACACCTACCGCTGGGTCAGCCTGATGGTGTGGCTGTACTTTACCGAGGGCGTGGTGCGGGCCTGGAGCGATCGGCCGCCGAGCAACTGGCTGGCCATGATCGAGGTGGCGCTGTGCCTGAGCCTGTTTGTTGCCTGCGCTTTGCATGTCAAGCTGCGCTTTAGAGGACTGCCGGTGCAGGAATCCGTGCAAGAGGCCGTGAAAGAGCCCGCACAGAAGCCCGCAGAAAAGCCCGCGGCCTGAGCCATGCGCGCCGACTCCCATCCGACGGGCCTTGAGGCGCACGCGCCGCTGCTGGCTGAACTGGCCCAGATTTGCGGGCCGCAGCATGTGCTCAGCCAGGGCGACTTAAGCGCCTGGGAGCGCGACTGGCGCGGCCGCAGCCACGGCAAGGCGCTGGCTGTGGTGCGACCGGCGAGCACCCAAGAGGTGGCCCAGGTGGTGCAAGCCTGCGCCCGAGCCGGCGTGTCCATCGTGCCCCAAGGCGGCAACACCGGCCTGGTGGTGGGCTCTACCCCCGATGCCAGCGGCAAACAGGTGGTGCTGAGCCTGCAGCGCATGAACCAGGTGCTGGCCATCGACTCGGCCAACCTCACCATGACGGTGCAGGCCGGTTGCGTCTTGCAGCATCTGCAGGAGGCCGCGCGCCAACAAGGCCTGCTGTTTGCCCTGAGCCTGGCGGCCGAGGGCAGCTGCACCATCGGCGGCAACCTGGCCACCAACGCCGGCGGCACCCAGGTGCTGCGCTACGGCAATGCGCGCGAGCTCTGCCTGGGGCTCGAAGTGGTCACCGCACAAGGCGAGATCTGGGACGGCCTGTCCGGTCTGCGCAAGGACAACACCGGCTACGACCTGCGCGACCTGTTTGTCGGCAGCGAAGGCACGCTGGGCGTGATCACCGCCGCCACACTCAAGCTCTTTCCGCTGCCCGCTGCACAGCTGACCGCCTGGGCGGCCGTGCCAAGCATGGCGCACGCGGTGGCCCTGCTGGAGCTGGCGCGCAAACACCTAGACGCATCGCTCACCGGCTTTGAGGTCATGGGACAGTTCGCCCTGAGCTTGGTGGCGCGACACTTTGCGCAGCTGCGGGTGCCCTTTTACCAAGACAGCGGGTTTTGCGTCCTGCTGGAACACTCCGACGCCGAGTCGGCCGAACATGCGCGCCAGCAACTCGAGCGCCTGCTGGAAGAGGCCATGACGCGCGGCTGGGTCAGCGACGCCGTGGTGGCCGAGAGCCTGGCCCAGGCGCAGCAGCTGTGGCAGGTGCGCGAATCCATCCCCCTGGCGCAAGCGCAGGAGGGCCTGAACATCAAGCACGACATCTCGGTGCCGATTTCGCGCATCCCCGACTTTGTGCAGCACACCGACTCTCTGCTCGAGCGCGAGATCCCGGGTGTGCGCCTGGTCAACTTTGGCCACCTCGGTGACGGCAATCTGCACTACAACGTGCAAGCGCCCGAAGGCCATGACGCCCAAGCCTTCTTGCGCGAACAGGAGGCGCGGGTCAACACGCTGGTGTACGAGGCGGTGCGCGATTTCGGCGGCTCGATCTCGGCCGAGCACGGCGTGGGGGGTCTCAAGATCGAAGAACTCGAGCACCACAAAAGCCCGGTGGCCCTGGCCATGATGCGCGCGATCAAGCAGGCGCTCGATCCGCAAGGGCTGCTCAACCCTGGGCGGGTGCTGCGGGTTTAGGTCGGCAGCAATCGCCAAGGAGGCGCGCCCCGTCCACCACCCAGGGCGTGCGGGTGGGCGCTGCGCAGCGAGGTCAAGGAGGAGCAGGCGCCAGCCGACGGGGGGCACGAGCGGCGCAGCGCCGTCATTGCGGCCCCGCCCCGTCATTGCGCCCCCGCCCCGTCATTGCGAGGAACGAAGCAATCCATCGGCCGTCGCACGAAGACCTGGATTGCCACGTCGCTGCGCTCCTCGCAATGACGGAGTTTTGCAGACTCTCCCTAGATGCCCAGCAAAAAGGGCACGCGCCGTCCTTCACCCGGGGCGTGCGGGTGGGCGCTGCGAAGCGAGGTCAAGGAGGAGGAGGCGCCAGCCGACGGGGGACACGAGCGGCGCAGTGCCCACCTGCACGCCCCGTCGCATCACGGCGGGGCAAATGCGGCGCTTCATCAGGCGCTGCATCGCGCCGAGGCGGCGCTCCTACAATGTTCCATTCTGTTCGTTCGACCTGCATCACCCTCACATGACCCGCCCCAGCACGCCGCCCTCGCAATACGAGGACTTCATGCGCCATGTGGACACGCATGGCGTGTTCAAGCCCGATCGCACCGGCACCGGCACCAAGAGCGTCTTCGGCCATCAGATGCGCTTTGATCTGCAGCAGGGTTTTCCGCTGGTGACCACCAAAAAAGTGCATCTCAAAAGCATCATCTATGAGCTGCTGTGGTTCCTGCAAGGCTCGAGCAACAACAACTGGTTGCGCGAACGCGGCGTGACCATCTGGGATGAATGGGCGCGCGAGGACGGCGACCTCGGGCCGGTGTATGGCGTGCAGTGGCGCAGCTGGCCCACGCCCGATGGTGGGCACATCGATCAGATCGCCGAGGTGGTCAAGACGCTCAAGTCCAACCCCGATTCGCGCCGCATCATCGTCAGCGCCTGGAACGTGGCCGAGCTGTCCAAGATGGCGCTCATGCCCTGCCATGCGTTTTTTCAGTTTTACGTGGCGCCGGCCCAAGAGGGGCAGCGCGCCCGCCTGAGCTGCCAGCTCTACCAGCGCAGCGCCGACATCTTTTTGGGCGTGCCCTTCAACATCGCCAGCTATGCGCTGCTGACCCACATGGTGGCCCAGCAGTGCGATCTCGATGTGGGTGACTTCATCTGGACCGGCGGCGACTGCCACATCTACAGCAACCACCGAGAGCAGGTCGAGCTGCAACTGAGCCGCGAGCCCCTGCCCTATCCGCAGCTGGTCATCAAGCGCCGCCCGCCCAGCCTCTTGGACTACGTGTTCGAAGATTTCGAGGTCGTCAACTACCAGCACCATCCGGCCATCAAAGCGCCGGTGGCGGTCTGATGGCGTCAGGCCCGCGCATTGCCCTGATTTACGCCCGCGCCGCCAATGGCGTGATCGGGCGCGAAGGCACCATGCCCTGGCATCTGCCAGAAGATCTGGCGCACTTTCGCGCGCTCACCCAGGGTCAGCCCGTGATCATGGGGCGCAAGACCTGGGACTCGTTGCCGCCGCGCTTTCGGCCGCTGCCTGGGCGGCGCAACATTGTGCTCACGCGCCAAACGAATTGGCAGCCAGAAGGCGCCGAGCGAGCCGACAGCCTGGACCACGCACTCGCGCTGTGCGCAGATGCCCCCCAGGTCTGGGTCATCGGCGGCGCGCAAATCTACGCCCAGGCCGAGCCCCTGGCCAGCCAGGCTGAAGTCACTGAAATCGAGCAGCCTTTCGAGGGCGACGCCTACGCGCCCACTCTGGGCTCGGGCTGGCAAGAGGTGGCGCGCGAAAGCGCCGTCTCGGGCAGCGGGCTGCGCTACAGCTTCGTGAGCCTGGCGCGCGCCTGAGGCGCGCGGGCCAGACCCGGCCCTCTTCAATTGACTTTGTCACCCTTGTGCAAGGCGCGCTGAATGCGCCGCGTCGTGTGCCACACGCCCCACAGCACGAAGGGCACGGCCAGCCCGACCAGCACATCGGGGTCAAAAGGCAAACCACTGCCCTCCAGCGCCTTGGCGGCGTAAGACAGCAAGCTGATGACGTAGTAGCTGATCGCCGCAATCGACAGCCCCTCCACCGTGGTCTGCAGGCGCAGTTGCAGCTCTTGGCCACGTGTGAGCTTTTCGAGCAGCTGGCGGTTCTGCTCTTCGGTGGCAATGTCGACCCGCGTGCGCAGCAAGGCGCTGGCACGCGAGATGCGCTCGGCCAGCGAGGCCAGCCGCTGACCGGTCGCCGCCACCGTGGCAATGGCCGGCGACAGGCGCCGCTGCATGAACTCGCCGATGGTCTGCGTGCCCGGAATCGGCGTTTCGCGCAGCTCGGCCAGGCGCTGGCTGACCAGCGCGTCGTAGGCGCGCGTGGCCGAAAAACGGTAGGCGTGTTCGGCCGTGGCGCGCTCCACACCGGTGGCCAGCGCCACCAGTTGGTCGAGCAGTTGCTCGTCAGAGGCGCCCTTGTTTTCAAGCCGGGCCGTGATCTCGAGCAGAGCGGTTTCCGACTGGCCCAGCATGGGCCCGAGCTGCTTGGCCACTGGCAGGCCACGCAGGGCCATCAGGCGGTAGGTTTCGAGCTCGAGCAAACGCTGGGAGATGCGGCCGGCGCGGGTGGCCGTGGTGCTCGAGGGACCGATCACCATCACCCGCTCAAAACCATTGGGCTGGACCAGGAAATCGCTCACCGCCCAGGAGTGGCCGTTGTTGCCCATGGTCGACGCCACCACCGCGCCGCCACCGAACCAGTGGCGCGCCAGGGCCAGCGTTTCGTCCTGCGTGGACAAGTTGCCATGCACCATGGCCATCTCGATGGCTGCAATCGTTCGGCCCGGGATGCGGGCCAGCCAGTCGGGCGGCACCATCAACTCCGACAACAAATCCGGCCGGCTTGCGCCCAGGTAGGCGCTCTCGGGCAGGTGCTGCACGATGGAGTAGCGGGTGAACTCGGTGTGCCGCTCCCACTTGACGGTGTGCGTGGCAAAGCGCAATCGCAAAAAGTTGCCGGTCAGCTGCTCGGACTGCAGATGCTCCTGCCCCGGCAGGCGGCGCAGGTGCGCCCCCTCCTGTTCGCGGCTGACGCCCTCGTTGAGCACCGCCACATAGACCACCAGGCCCGGCATGTGGATGCGCGCGGTCGGGCGCGCGTGCACCTCGTTGTGCAGCAGCATCCGCTCTTCATCATCATGGGGCAGCAAGTTCAAAACAGCACTCATTCAGGCAAAGCATCGATTGTGGCGGCATTGCGCCCAATCAAGAGTCGAGCCAACGGTCAATTCCGTGAAAAATACTGAACTATGGGGCTCATTGCACCCCTGTCCCGCCATGGCCACCCCGCCCTGTCATGGCACCCCTGCCCCGTCATTGCGAGGAACGAAGCAATCCATCGGCCGACGCGCGCGAACAGCCCTTGCCTATGCAAGCCTACGCCGCCATGAAAGAATCGACATTAGGGCAAGCCGGCCATTGGTGTGGGCCAGCGACCGGCCCGGCAAAAGGGGATGCGACGTGGGAATCTGGCTCGAATTGGGTGTGTTCGTTTTGGTGCTGCTGTTTGGTCTGTGGCAGATCCGCGATGCCAAACAGGCCCATGCCAGGACCGTGGCCGAGCGCAAGGCTCGCGAGGCCACCCAGGCTGCGCCTGAGGCGCGCGACTGAAACCGCTCTCAAAAGGGCGCCCAGTGGGCAGGCAGAATCAGGGTTAACCCCGATTTGTCAGCTTTAGTTGACATAAAGTGATGTCCTCTTGTGTCATACTCACCGGCCATGGCGTACACCTTCCCCTTCGCCGCCATCGTCGGGCAGGACGAGATGAAGCAGGCGATCCTCATGTCGGCGGTCGATCCCGCCATGGGCGGCGTGCTGGTGCTCGGCGACCGCGGCACGGGCAAGTCGACCGCGGTGCGGGCTCTGGCGGCGCTGCTGCCGCCCATGAAAGCGGTCGCAGGCTGCCCCTACCAGTGTGACCCGCAACAGCCCGGCCGCTGCTGCCAGGACTGTCAAAACGCCCTCGCGTCGGGCAAGCGTCTGCCCACCGAGCGCCTGGCGGTGCCGGTGGTCGATCTGCCGCTGGGCGCTACGGAAGATCGGGTGGTCGGTGCGCTCGACCTTGAACGGGCGCTGTCACAGGGCATCAAGGCCTTCGAGCCGGGCTTGCTGGCGCGCGCCAACCGCGGCTTTCTGTATATCGACGAGGTCAACTTGCTGGAAGACCACCTGGTCGACCTGCTGATCGACGTGGCCGCCTCCGGCGAGAACGTGGTCGAGCGCGAAGGCCTGTCGGTGCGTCACCCCGCCCGCTTTGTGCTGGTGGGCAGCGGCAACCCCGAAGAGGGCGAGCTGCGGCCGCAACTGCTCGATCGCTTCGGCCTGTCGGTCGAAGTCAAGACACCCGCTGACCTGGCCAGCCGGGTTGAAGTGGTGCGCCGCCGCGAAGAGTTTGAGCGCGATCCGGCCGCCTTCTGCGAACGCTGGGAAGCGCAAGCCGAGAAAATCCGCAAGAACGTGCTGGCCGCGCGCAAGCGTCTGCACGACACCCTGATTCCCGATGCCGCCCGCCACAAGGCTTCCGAGCTGTGCATGGCCCTGGGCACCGACGGCCTGCGCGGCGACATGACGCTGCTGCGCGCCGCGCGCGCCTGCGCTGCGCTGCAGGGCAGCCGTGAAGTGAGCGCGCTCCACCTGCGTCAGGTGGCGCCCTCGGCCCTGCGCCACCGTCTGCGCCGCCATGTGCTTGACGACACCGGCTCGAGCACCCGCGTTGAGCGGGCGCTGGCCGAGCACCTGCCCGAGTCTGCTGGGGCGAGTGCGCGGCCGGGCTGAAGCCACGGCGGTCGCACCGAGCGCCCCCAGCCCAGCCCGACCACGCGACCACCCCAGCGCCGCACTGGCCCCGATGCCGCCATGAAAGCCGACGCCGCCGATCCGCTCACCGCCCAAGCTTGGCCGCTGGGCCAGGACGAGGCCTTGGCGGCCGCCTTGCTGGCCATCGATCCGGTCGGTCTCGGCGGGGCCTGCCTGCGCGCGGCCGCCGGCCCCTGGCGCCACGCCTGGCTCGATCGCCTGCAAGCGCTGCTGCCGGCCGGCACCCCGCTGCGTCGCCTGCCCCACGGCGCCAGCGACAGCGCGCTGCTCGGCGGGCTGGATCTGGCGGCCACACTCAGCCGCGGGCAGCCGGTGCTGCAGCCCGGCCTGCTCAGCCAGGCCAACGGCGGCCTGTTGCTGCTGGCCATGGCCGAGCGCGCCAGCGCCGACACCGCCGCCAAGCTTGCATCGGTCCTCGACACTCGCCAACTGCACGTGCAGCGCGACGCCATGGCGCACAGCCAGAGCGTGCAGCTGGGCGTGGTGGCGCTCGACGAAGGCCTTAGTGACGACGAAACCCTGCCCCCGGCCTTGCAGGACCGCCTGGCTTTCTGGCTGCAGCCACCCGAACCCGCGAGCAGCGAGCAAGAAGCCCTGCTGCAAGCAGCTGACCTCGAAGAGCCGCAACATGCTCAGGCCGCTCGCGACCAGGCCGAGCAGGTGCAAGCCGCCCGCGCCCGGCTGGCGCAGCTGCCAGGGCTCGACGAGCGCCAGCTCAAGGCCTTGTGCGCCACCGCCTTGGCACTGGGCATCGACTCGATGCGCCCGCCGCTGCTGGCAGCGCGGGCCGCGCGCGCGGCCGCTGCACTGGCCGGCGCAGCGGCGGTCGAAGACGAACACGCCAGCCTGGCCGCCCGTCTGGTGCTCGCGCCACGCGCGACTCGCCTGCCCGCGCCCGACACCACAGACCCCACAGACCCCACGGACAGCGCTGACCAAGAGGATGCACCCGAACCCAATCCGCCGCCCAATACGCCGCCCAATACGCCGCCCAATCCGCCGCCCGATCCGCCAGCCGACCCACCTCCCGCACCCCAAGAGCAGGCCAGCGAGCAAGACAGCCAGCCCGATGAGTCGCAGGAGAGCGATGAGCCGCAAGATCGCGACGAGCGCCCCAGCGACGAGCAGTTGCAAGAGATGATGATTGCCGCCGCCAGCGCCAGCCTCTCGCCGGGGCTGCTGGCCGCCTTGCGCGCCGGCCAGCAAGCCAGGCAAAGCGCCGGCGCAGGCGGCAAGGCGGGCAGTGCGCACAAGAATTTGCGCCGCGGGCGGCCTTTGGGCGCGGTGCGCGGCGAGCTGCGCGGCGGCGCCCGCCTGAGCCTGCTGGCCACGCTGCGCGCAGCCGCACCCTGGCAAGCGATCCGCAAACGCGGCGCTACGCCAGCGGCCGCAAACACCGAAAGCCGGCGCATCGAGGTGCGGCGCGAAGACTTTCACGTCATGCGCTACAAGCAGCAGCGCTCGACCACCACGGTCTTCGTGGTCGATGCCTCCGGCTCGGCGGCGCTGCACCGGCTGGCCGAGGCCAAGGGTGCGGTCGAGCTGCTGCTGGCCGACTGCTATGTGCGCCGCGACCGCGTGGCCCTGATTGCCTTTCGTGGCAGCCGCGCCGACTTGCTGCTGGCGCCCACCCGTTCGCTGGCCCGCGCCAAACGCTCGCTGGCGGGCCTGCCCGGCGGTGGCGGCACGCCGCTGGCCGCAGCGCTCGACGCGGCCCACGCCCTGGCCCAGCAAATTGCGCGCAGCGGCGACACGCCCGTGCTGGTGCTGCTCACCGACGGGCGCGCCAACATCGCCCGCGACGGCAGCCCGGGGCGGGCCCGGGCGAGCGAAGACGCGCTGGCCGCCGCCCGCCCCTTCGCCGCCAGCTCCATGAGCTGCCTGCTCATCGACACCTCGCCCCAGCCCCAGCCCAGCGCGCAGGCGCTGGCCCAGGCCATGCGCGCGCACTATGTGCCGCTGCCGCACGCCGACGCGCAAGGCCTGTCCCAGGCGGTGCGCCTGGCGCAGGCGGCCTGAGCGCGCCGTCCCATGAACGATCTGCAGGCCCTCGACTGGGAGCGTGACGGCCGCCACTGGCCGCACCGCGAGCGCAGCCGCTTCGTGCAGGCCGCAGGGCTGCGCTGGCATGTGCAGCACTGGCCAGCTCCCCGCGCCGCGGCGCCAACCGCGCTGCTCATCCACGGCACCGGTGCGTCGACCCATTCATGGCGCCATGTGGCGCCCCTGCTGGCCGGTCATATGCAGGTCATCAGCCTCGATCTGCCCGGCCATGCCTACACCGAACTGCCGGCGCAAGGCCCCTCCTCGCCCCTGCTGTCGCTGCCAGGCATGGCCCGGGGCACGCAGGCGCTGCTACAGGCCTTGGGCCTGCAGCCCGACCTTATCGCCGGGCATTCGGCGGGCGCCGCTGTGGCGGCGCGCATGGCGCTCGACGGCCAGGCCGGGCTGCGGCTGATCGTCAGCCTCAACGGCGCGCTGCTGCCCCTGCACGGTCTGGCCGGTCAGCTGTTTGCGCCCGCAGCGCGGTTGATGGCCTCCATGCACTGGATTCCTCGCCTGTTTGCCTACCAGGCGCGCGATCGCAGTGTCACTGAACGTCTGCTCGAGAGCACCGGCTCGCGCATCGACGAGGAAGGCACGGCGCTTTATGCCCAGTTGGTGGCCAGTCCTGCCCACGCCGCCGCCGCCCTGGGCATGATGGCGCAATGGGACTTGCACGAGCTGGCCGACCGGCTGCCTCGCCTGCGCACGCCGCTCGATCTGATCGTGGGCAGCGCCGACCGCACCGTACGGCCCGAGCAGGCCGAGCGCGTGCTGGCCGTGCTCGACCCTCAGCTCAAGGCCAGCATCAGCCGCTTCGAGGGGCTCGGTCACCTGTCACACGAAGAGCAGCCAGCGCGCACCACCGAGAGGCTGCTCGAGCTCTACCACCGCCGGCTCGAGCCCAGCTAAAGGGCTGCAGCTGCTGGGCGCCCGATGCGCTCAAGGCGCTGCTCCTGCAC
>JAIXWZ010000127.1 GCA_027491035.1 Comamonadaceae bacterium
CGCGGCCTGTTTGCGCAGTCCTCGCCCGAACCCCCCTGGCGTTTTCGCCGGCGCCACGGCAGCTGCAGATCCCTGCCCTGAGGCGGCGTTGGCCGCAGTTCAGTGCGGCCGCCGCGACCCCGTGTCGACTCCCTGGCCTTGCGGCTTTTCTCGGGGGTGATCGTGAGGTTGCTCTTGAGGTTGCTTTTGGGGTTGCTCTTGTGCCTGCGCTGAAGCCGTCGGATCGTGATGCGCTTGCTGCAGCCAGGCCGACAGCAGCTGCGACAGCGGCACGGTGCGCGCCGCGGTCATCAGCAAGGCGCCCATGGGCAGCAGTCGCCAGGGCCGCAGCAGCACCAAAGCGCCGCCGAGCAGGCCAGATAGCGCCAGCACCTGCCAGGGGTTCTGACGGGTGCGCTCGCGCAGCAGCGGCGCGAGCGCTTGCACAGCCAGCCGGGCCGGGTGGTTTTGCCAGGCTTGCAGCAACCAAGACCAAAGCCCAGCCTGATGGCCATCGCCTGGCGCCGGCTTGGCCTGGGCATTGCCGCCCATGCGCATCTGCTCGAGCAGTGCCTGGCGCGACCGGGCCAGGCGCTGGCGGGCCCGCGCGAGCGCGGCATCGGGATCGTCGGCATGGGCCATCGGGCTCAGGCCAGCGCCCGCAGCGCGCGCAGATCGTCTTCGAGTTCGGTCTGCAACTGCAGCCAGCCCTGCATCGGTATCGGCCGGCGCGCGTGCCATGCCGCCAGCAGGGCCACGAGTGCGCACAGGCCGGGCAACATCCACAAGACGGGGTGATAGCGCTCGAGCAGCAGTCCCAGCATCAGGGCCATGCCAGCAAACAGCAGCGCCAGCGCTGCGCCGAGCAGGGCGGCCACGGCGGCCCAAGCGCGCGAGCGCAGGGCGCGGCCCGCACCACGCGCCTGCGCTTGCACCAAGTCGGCGTAGGCCAGGCCATGCTCGAGCAGCAGGTCGGGTCGCTGCAGCAGGGCAGCATAAACAGGATGCAGCATGGGCTTTGGGGGGCGAGGGCCGCGCAGAGGAAACGGCCATTAGCATCGCCGCCTCTGCTCCCCCGGGTCGTCGGATTCCAACGCGCACCGCTGCCGGGCGGTTGCGCCGTCAGGCGTAGGCGGGCCACGGGTCGCCCTGTCATCGCACATCTGCGCTGTCGCCACACCCTGCCGTCGTCATCGCACCCTGCTGCCGTCATCGCGACGCACGAAGCGATCGATGGGCGGTTGTATGAAGGCATGGATTGCTACGGCGCTGCGCGCCTCGCAATGACGGGGGCGGTCGACCTTGTGATGACCGATGCGGACTTTATGTACGGCTGAGGTGTCCAAAACGCGTTTATTTGTCAATAATGATTATTCAGTTGTGACGAACTTCAATCGGTAAGTTTGAACGTTTTTTAATGCAAGTCGCTTGAAGCTGGGCGCAAACGGAGGACCAGGAAATGATCAGAATCGGCATCGTCGACGACCATGCCATCGTGCGTTCGGGGCTCAGGCAGTTCTTTTCGGACCAGGTGGATCTGCGCGTGGTCGGTGAGGCCGGCACTGGTCGTGAGGCCATTGATCTGGTGCGCAAGGCCGAGCTCGATGTGTTGCTGATGGATCTGTCCATGCCGGGGCAAAGCGGCATCGATGCCCTGGCCATGATCCGCGCCAAGGCACCCGATGTGGGCATCCTCATTCTCAGCGGCTATCCCGAGGAGCATTACGCGGTCAACCTGATTCGCCAGGGGGCCAGTGGTTACCTCAACAAGGAGTGTGATCCGGCCGAGATCGTCAAGGCCATTCGCGTGATCGCGCTGGGCAAGCGCTACATCACGCCGGGCGTGGCCGATCTGCTGGCCCAGCAATTGAACCGCCCAACCGATATGGCCACGCACGAGCAGCTGTCCGAGCGCGAGTTCCAGGTGTTCTTGAAACTGGCCAAGGGCGAGACGGCCGGCGACATTGCCCGTGCGCTGTCCCTGAGCGTCAAGACGGTGAGCACCTACCGCACGCGTGTGATGGAAAAGATGAGCCTCAATTCCAACAGCGATCTGACGTACTACGCGCTCAAGAACAAGCTCATCGATTGAGTCTGACGGCCGCAACCCGCGCGGGCAAGGCAAAGAGGGTCGGCTAGCGCGAGTGGCACACCGGACACTGCCGGTCCCTGGACAGGCCGATGGTGGTGGGCTGAAGGTTGCGCGCATCGAGCATCAGCAAGCGACCGGCCATGGGCTGACCGGTGCCGGTGATCAGCTTGATCGCTTCGGCCGCCTGCATGCTGCCGACGATGCCCACCAGCGGCGCAAACACCCCCATGGTGGCGCAGCGCACTTCCTCGGGTGGCGCATCGGGCGCGAACAGGCAGGCGTAGCAGGGCGAGTCGGCCTGGCGGGTGTCAAAGACGCTCATTTGCGCATCAAAGCCGATGGCCGCGCCCGAGACCAGCGGCACGCGATGGCGCACGCAGGCCTGGTTGATCGCCTGGCGCGTGGCAAAGTTGTCGGTGCAGTCCAGCACCACGTCAGCGGCGGCCACGAGCGGCTCGAGCAGGGCTGCATCGGCGCGCTCGGTGATGCAGCGCAGTTGCACATCGGGGTTGATTTGCGCAATCGACTCGGCCAGCGACTGGGCCTTGAAGTGGCCAATTCGATCGAGCCGGTGGGCGATTTGCCGCTGCAAGTTGGTGGCATCGACCCGGTCGTGGTCGACCACCGTGATGCGGCCCACGCCGGCGCTGCCCAGGTACAGCCCGACCGGTGAGCCCAGGCCGCCGGCGCCGATGATCAGCGCGTGCGCCTCGAGCAAGCGCTGCTGGCCCTGCACGCCCAGCTCGTCGAGCAGGATGTGGCGCGAGTAGCGCAGGAGTTGATCGTCGTTCATGGTGGGCCAGTGCCCGCCTGCCGCGGCGCAGCCAAGTGCGGCGATCAGTTTTCCTTCTTGGCCTCGGGCCGCGCGGTCTGCGTCTTGCTCACCAGCACCGGCCGACCTTTGAGCTGGTTGATGGCTTGGGTGAGCTGGAAATCCTTGTCGCTGCCGAACTCGGGCGGGCGCCGTTGCTCGGCCGGCCTGCGCGAGGCTTCTTCGAGTTTCTTGAGCGCTTCTTCGCGTGCCTTCTCGCGCGCCGGGTCTTTGGCCTCGGGCGCGCCGCCACCCGAGAGGTGCTTTTCAAGATCGGCTTCGCGCGAGCGCAGCGCCGCAAACGGGCTGCCCTCGGCGGTTTCGTCAACCAGCACATCGGGCATGATGCCCTTGGCCTGGATGGAGCGGCCATTGGGCGTGAAATAGCGCGCCGTGGTGATCTTCAGGCCCGTGTCGGGGCCCAGGGGGCGCACGGTCTGCACCGAGCCCTTGCCGAAGGTCTGGCTGCCCATGATGGTGGCGCGCTTGTGGTCTTGCAGTGCACCGGCCACGATTTCGCTGGCCGAGGCCGAGCCTTCATTGACCAGCACCACCAGCGGCACCGACTTGACCGCCGCCGGCAACCGTTTGAGCGGGTCGGCGCCGCGGCGCACGTAGTGCTGGGGCGAGGCGCGGTAGGTGAACTTGCTCTCGGCCAGTTGGCCGTTGGTTGAGACGACGGTCACATTTTCCGGCAGGAAGGCCGCCGACAGCGCCACCGCCGCGTCGAGCAGGCCGCCTGGGTCGTTGCGCAAGTCGAGCACCAGCCCCTTGAGGTTGGGGTCCTGCTTGTAGAGGCCTTCGAGCCGGGTGACAAAGTCTTCGACGGTGCGCTCCTGGAACTGCGAGACACGCAGCCAGGCATAGCCGGGCTCGATCAGGCGGGCTCGCACCGATTGCGTGCGAATTTCCTCGCGCACGATGGTCACCGGGAAGGTGCGGTTCTCGTCTTTGCGAAAGATCGTCAGCACCACCCGCGTGTTGGGCTCGCCGCGCATGCGCTTGACCGCCTCGTTGAGCGACAGACCCTTGACCACGGTGTCGTCGATCTTGGTGATCAGGTCGTTGGGTTTGAGGCCGGCGCGGTCGGCCGGCGAGCCTTCAATCGGCGAGACCACCTTGACCAGGCCGTCTTCCTGGCTGATTTCGATGCCCACGCCCACAAAGCGGCCGGTGGTGCCCTCACGGAATTCCTTGAAGGTTTTTTTGTCGAAGTAGGCCGAGTGGGGATCCAGACTGGCCACCATCCCCGAAATCGCCTCGCTGATCAGCTTTTTTTCGTCGACCGGCTCGACGTAGTCGCTCTTGACCATGCTGAAGACGGCGGCCAGCTGCTGCAGCTCCTCGAGCGGCAGCGGCGAGAAATTGTTTCGTGCCACGGCCTGCAGCTGCACCGTGGTGAGCGCTCCGGCAAGCGCACCCAGGCTGATCCAGCCTGCGATCTTGAGCTTGTGACCCATATTGACCTCGTCGAGATGTTGGCGCCGGGGGCTGGCCCAGGGGCGGCTGTGCCGTGCGCGAAAGTTGAGCTGCAATATACACCCGCCACGATGAGCCTGTGTCAGCAAAAGTGCAAAGCTGCAAGCCTTGGTAAGGCTATAGCCCCACTGGGCCGTCCGGCCCCTGGGAGCACCCCGCCTCAGCCATGCGTTTCGGGCGCCCGCTTCAGCCGCCCTTGCCCTGCGCCGCCACGGCGGCCGTGGCCTGCGCGATGGCCTGGGCATCGCCCAGGTAGCGCCGGCCGAGCGGGCGCAGTTGTTCGTCGAGTTCGTAGACCAGGGGCGTGCCGTTGGGGATGTTCAGTCTGACAATGTCTTGATCGGAAATGCCGTCGAGGTACTTGATGAGCGCGCGGATCGAATTGCCGTGCGCGGCCACGACCACCCGCCGGCCGCTCTTGATGGCCGGCGCCATCGACTCGTTCCAAAACGGCAGCACCCGCGCGACGGTGTCTTTGAGGCATTCGGTCAGCGGCACCTGTCCGGCTTCGAGCCGGGCATAGCGGCGGTCGCCGCGCTCGCAGCGGGGGTCTTGCGGATCGAGCGCCGGCGGCGGGGTGTCGTAGCTGCGCCGCCAGATCAGCACCTGCTCGTCGCCGTACTGCTTGGCCATGTCGGCCTTGTTGAGCCCCTGCAGCGCGCCGTAGTGCCGCTCATTGAGGCGCCAGCTGTGCACCACCGGCAGCCAGGTGCGGTCCATCTCGTCGAGCACATGCCACAGGGTGCGGGTGGCGCGTTTGAGCACGCTGGTGTAGGCCAGGTCGAAATCGAAGCCCTCGGCCTTGAGCAGCCGGCCGGCTTCGACGGCCTGCGCAAGGCCGGTGGGGGTGAGGTCGACATCGGTCCAGCCGGTGAAGCGGTTTTCCAGATTCCAGGTCGATTCGCCGTGGCGAATGAGCACGAGCTTGTACATGGGCAGCGGGGCGCGCGCGGGCGCGCTTCAAGTGGGGCAGGACCGGGTGGGGGAGGGGTGCAAAAATGCGGGGAAGGCAGGGATCGGGCACGGTTGAGGCTTGGCATTTTAGAATCTCGGGCTTTGCCCTGTGGACAAACCGAAGGACCGCTGTGAAATTTCTGCTCGACAACTGGATGCTGATCTCTGTGGCCCTGAGCTCCGGCGCCTTGCTGCTGTGGCCCGTGATTGCCGGCGGGGCGCGCGCTGGCAGCCTCAGCCCAGCTGCCGCCGTGCAGTTGATCAACCGCGAAAAAGCGGTGGTCATTGACGTCAGTGAGCCCCATGAGTACGTCGGCGGTCATGTGGTGGGCTCCAAGAACCTGCCCTTTGGCCAACTCGAGGACAAGCTGCCGGCTCTGGTCAAGAACAAGGCCACGCCGGTCATCATGGTGTGCCCGGTCGGTGCCCGCGCCGCCCGGGCGGCCGGTCAGGCCAAAAAGCTGGGCTACGAGAATGCGCAGTCGATCGCCGGTGGGCTCAAGGCCTGGCGCGATGCCAGCTTGCCCCTGGACAAGGCCTGATCCTGTTTGGGGTCTGCCGCCCGGGTCGGCCAGCACAATTGCGCCGCTTGTGGCAAGCTAGAGGCCTGAGAAGTCAAGGGAGTAGTGATGCAAGCCGTCAAGATGTACACCACCGCCGTCTGCCCGTATTGCCAGCAGGCCAAGCAGTTGCTCAAGCGCCGTGGGGTTGAGCAGGTGGAAGAGATCCGGATCGACCAGATTCCGGGTGAGCGCGAAAAAATGATGGCCCTGACCGGCCGGCGCACTGTGCCGCAGATTTTTATCGGTCAGACCCATGTCGGCGGCTGCGATGACCTGATCGCGCTCGACGCGCGCGGTGCGCTGGTCGATTTGCTGCAGGGCAAGGCCGCCTGAGGCTGCCCCGCCTTGCTTGGGGCCGGTGCGGCTCCTGCGAGCTGTGACCGGTCAAGCCCCCCAATGACTGTGCTTACCGGACTTGCCGGACTTGCCGTGCTGTCCGGATTCCCCCGGTCTTCCCCGGTCCTTCCTGTTTTTGCCCTGACATAATCGCTCCGTCGCCGGCCCACGGGCCGGCTTGATTTTTTTAACTTTCCAGGACCCGCCATGGCCGACGCGCAAGCCGATCCCGTTTTCCAGATTCAACGCATCTACCTCAAGGATGTCTCGCTCGAGCAGCCCAACTCCCCGGCGATCTTGCTCGATCAGTCACAGCCGCAGGTCGATATCCAGCTCGCGGTCGGCTCCGAGCAGGTGGCCGAGGGCATGTTTGAGGCCACGGTGCTGGCCACGGTGCACACCAAGATCGGCGACAAGACCGTGTTTCTGGTCGAGGCCAAGCAGGCCGGCATTTTTGAAATCCGCAACCTGCCCGACGAGCAGATGGGTCAGGTGCTGGGCATGGCCTGCCCGCAGATCCTTTACCCCTACTTGCGCGGCAATGTGGCCGATGTGGTCCAGCGCGCTGGCTTTCCGCCGGTCCATCTGGCGGAAATCAACTTCCAGATGCTCTACCAGCAGCAGCTCGAGCAGCAGGCTCAGGCTGCCACACAGACCGCCTAAATAGACCGCCTAAGTAGACCCCCTGAGCGGCCCGCCCGCCGGGTGCTCGGGCTCAACGCCCAGCCGGCAACACTTCAGTCATGAAGCTTATCGTCATCGGCGCAGGGGCCTGGGGCACGGCCCTGGCGGTCAACGCCGCGGCGCAGGAGCGCCACCAGGTCAGTCTGTGGGCCCGTGATCCGGTGCAGCAGCAGGCCCTGCACGAGCAGCGTGTCAATGCGCGCTACCTTGGCGGGGTGCCGCTGCCGCCTTCTCTCAAGTGCCTGCGTGGCGACTTGTCCGCAGCGTTGGCCGAGCAAGATCTGCTGGTGCTGGCCGGCCCGGTGGCGGCCGCGCGTGAGCTTCTGCATGCCTTGCGAGGGGTGCGCCAGCCGGTGGCCTGGCTGGCCAAGGGCTTTGAGCGGCCTATGGACTCACCGGGCGCGGCGGGGCTGATGGTCCACGAAATCCAGGCGCAGGTCGCCCCCGATTTGCGCTGCGGTGTGCTCAGCGGCCCGAGTTTTGCCCTGGAGGTCGCTCAGGGCAGGCCCACGGCTTTGGTGGCCGCCAGCCAGTACGACGAGGTGCGCCAGGCGCTGGTGCAGGCTTTTCACGGCCCGACCCTGCGCGTGTATGCCAATGATGACCTGGTCGGTGTTGAGGTGGGCGGTGCGGTCAAGAACGTGCTGGCCATTGCCACCGGGTTTTGCGATGGCCTTGCGCTGGGCCTGAACGCGCGCGCTGCCCTCATCACCCGCGGTCTGGCCGAAATCACCCGCCTGGGCGTGGCCCTGGGCGCGCGCGCCGACACCTTCACCGGGCTGTCGGGTCTGGGCGATCTGGTGCTTACTGCCACCGGTGATTTGAGCCGCAATCGCAAGGTCGGGCTGATGCTGGCCCAGGGCATGGGCTTGCAGCAGGCGGTCGAGCGCCTGGGCCATGTGGCCGAAGGGGTGTACTGCGCCCGCACCGTCGTCGAGCGCGCCCACACGCTGGGCGTCGAGATGCCGATCTCGCAAGCGGTGGTCGCGCTGCTCGATGGGCGCCTCAAGCCCGAGCAGGCGGTGGCCATGCTCATGGGCCGTGAACCGGCACCTGAACTGCGCTAAGCGGCGCCTTGTCCTGCGTCTTTCTCTGCGTCTTTTCCTGGGCCTTTAACGCGGAATCGGTCGGGGCCGGCCCTGCTCGTCGATGGCCACATAGGTCAGGTTGGCCTCGGTGACCTTGAGGTACTGGCCTTGCGCGTCGTAGCGCTCGGCAAACACCTCGACCTGTACCGTGATCGAGGTGCGGCCGATGCGCTGCACGCTCGCGAAAAACGACAGGATGTCGCCCACCCGCACCGGGTGCTTGAAAATGAACTGATTGACGGCCACCGTGGCCATGCGCCCTTTGACATGGCGCGCCGGCAGCACCGAGCCGGCCAGGTCGACCTGGGCCATGACCCAGCCGCCAAAGATGTCGCCGTTGGCGTTGACGTCGGCCGGCAGGGGGATGACCTTCATCACCAGCTCGCCCTGGCTGGGCGCAGCAAAAGGCGTGAGCGCCGCGCCGGTCGCGGCGCCGGTGGCGCCACCGGGGTCGATCGGCTGGGCTGAAGACATGGGCACAATCCTTGGATTTGGCGGGTCGGCGGCAGCAAGCGCTTGCGCCGCCATCATTGTCTGTCAAGGTTGCCTGCATGCGTCACCGATCTGCTTCAGTCCAAGAGTCACCCCCGCCTGTGGCGGCCAGCCCGGCGCCGCGCTCCGACTGGGCCACCTTGCGCCGTCTGCTGCCCTACCTGTGGCAGTACAAGTGGCGGGTGATGGCGGCGCTGGGCTTCATGATCGGCGCCAAGCTGGCCAATGTGGGCGTGCCGGTGCTGCTTAAAGAGCTGGTCGACACCATGAACCCGGCCACGCGTGAGGCCGCGGCCCTGCTGGTCGTGCCTCTGGGCTTGCTTGCAGCCTATGGCCTGCTGCGCCTGTCGACCTCCTTGTTCACCGAGCTGCGCGAGCTCATCTTCTCCAAGGCCACCGAGGGCGCGGCGCGCCGCATCTCGCTGGAGGTGTTCAACCACCTGCATGCGCTGAGCCTGCGCTTTCACCTCGAGCGCCAGACCGGCGGCATGACGCGCGATATCGAGCGCGGCACGCGGGCGGTGCATTCGCTCATTTCGTATTCGCTCTACAGCATCGTGCCCACCCTCATCGAGGTGGTGCTGGTGCTGACCTTGCTGGCGGTCAAGTTCGACGTGTGGTTTGCCGGCATCACGCTGATCGCCTTGGTGCTCTACATCGCCTTTACCGTCACCGTGACCGAATGGCGAACCCAGTTTCGCCGGCAAATGAACGAGCTCGATTCGTCGGCGCACAGCCGGGCCATCGACTCCCTGCTCAACTACGAGACGGTCAAGTACTTCAACAACGAGGCTTTTGAGGCGCGCCGCTACGACGAGAGCCTGGAGCGTTACCGGCGCGCGGCCATTAAGAGCCAGGCCACGCTGAGCCTGCTCAACACCGGCCAGCAGCTCATCATTGCGCTGGCCCTGGTGGCCATGCTCTGGCGCGCCACGCAGGGCGTGATCGAGGGGCGCATGACGCTGGGCGATCTGGTCATGGTCAATGCCTTCATGATCCAGCTCTACATTCCCCTGGGCTTTCTGGGCGTCATCTACCGCGAGATCAAGCAGAGCCTGACCGATCTCGACAAGATGTTTCGCCTGCTCGAGAAAGAGCGCGAGGTGGCGGATCAGCCTGGCGCGGTTGACCTGCGCTTGCCCGCCGGCCAGGTCGACGTGCGTTTTGAGAACGTGGACTTTGGCTACGACCGCGACCGCTCCATTTTGCAGGCGGTCAGTTTCGAGATCCCCGCCGGCAAGACGGTGGCGGTGGTCGGCTCGTCCGGGGCCGGCAAGTCCACCCTGGCGCGGCTGCTCTACCGCTTCTATGACGTCAGCAACCGCGAGGGCGGCGGGCGCGTGCTCATTGCCGGGCAGGACATTGCCCGCGTCACCCAATCGAGTGTGCGCCAGGCCATCGGCATCGTGCCGCAGGACACAGTGCTTTTTAACGACACGGTGGCCTACAACATCGCCTACGGCCGCCCTGGAGCCAGCAGCGCCGAGGTGCAAGAGGCCGCCCGCGCAGCGCGCATCCACGACTTCATCGTCAGCACGCCCAAGGGCTATGACACCATGGTCGGCGAGCGCGGCCTCAAACTCTCGGGCGGTGAAAAGCAGCGTGTGGCCATTGCCCGCACCCTGCTCAAGAACCCGCCGGTGCTCATTTTTGACGAGGCCACCTCGGCCCTGGACTCGAGCAACGAGCGCGCGATTCAGGCCGAGCTGCGCAACGCCGCGCACAACAAGACCACCCTGGTGATTGCCCACCGGCTCTCGACCGTGGTCGATGCGCACCAGATTTTGGTGATGGAGGCCGGCCAGATCATCGAGCGCGGCACCCATGCCCAGCTGCTGGCGCTGCAGGGTCGCTATGCGCAGATGTGGGCCTTGCAGCAAGAAAGCGGTGAGCAGACCGACGCCGCAGCGCCGCTGCCTGGCGCGGTCGCGCCGGCGGCCAGCTAGCCTCATACAGCAGCTAGGCAGCAGCTGGCTGTCATAATTTTCAGCCATGGAAACCAAGTGGCTTGAAGATTTCGTCAGCCTGGCCGAGACCCGAAGCTTCAGCCGCTCGGCGCAGTTGCGCCATGTCACGCAGCCCGCTTTTTCGCGGCGCATCCAGGCCCTCGAGGCCTGGGCCGGTACCGATCTGGTCGATCGCAGCTCCTACCCCACGCGGTTGACCGCGGCCGGCCAGACCTTGTACGCGCAGGCCCTGGAGATGCTGCAAGGCTTGCAAAACACCCGCGCCATGCTGCGCGGCCACATGGCCGGCGGCCAGGACATGATCGAGTTTGCGGTGCCGCACACCCTGGCCTTTGCGTTTTTTCCGGCCTGGGTCAACGATTTGCGCGCCTCCTTTGGCCCCATCAAGAGCCGGCTGATTGCGCTCAATGTCCACGATGCGGTGCTCAGGCTGGTCGAGGGCGGCTGCGACCTGCTCATCGCCTACCACCATGAGGCCCAGCCGATCCAGCTGGAGTCGCAGCGCTACGAGATGATCGAGCTAGGCAGCGAGCTGCTGCTGCCCTGCGTGGCTGCAGCCCCTGACGGCAGCGCGCTTTGGACCCTGCCCGGGCGGCCCGGTGCGCCGGTGCCCTACCTGGGCTATGCCGCCGGGGCCTACCTCGGCCGCATGGTCGAGCACCTGCTGCTGCAGACCAAGACCGCGGTGCATTTGGACAAGGTCTACGAGACCGACATGGCCGAAGGGCTCAAGGCCATGGCCATTGCCGGCCATGGCCTGGCCTTCCTGCCGCAAAGCGCGGTCACCAAGGAGCTTGCGGCCGGTCAGCTGATCAACCTGGGCGGCGCCCTGTCGGTGGCCTTGCAGGTGCGCCTGTACCGCGCCCGGCCCTCCATCAAGGGACCGGCCAAGGCCGCGGCGCAGGCCCTGTGGCATTTTTTGCAGGCGCGCCACGGCGGTGCGGCCGCGGGGGCTGAGACAATCGGGCCATGAACACGATCACGCTCACCCGCCCTGATGACTGGCACCTGCACGTTCGCGATGGCGATGTGCTGGCCACCGTGGTGCCGCACACGGCCCGCCAGTTTGGCCGCGCCATCATCATGCCCAACCTCAAGCCGCCGGTGACCACGGCCGCGCAGGCGCTGGCCTACCGCGAACGCATCTTGGCGGCCGTGCCGCAGGGCTTGAGTTTCGAGCCGCTGATGACGCTGTACCTGACCGACAATCTGGCGCCCGAGGAGATCGTGCGCGCCAAGGCGGCTGGCGTGGTGGCGGCCAAGCTGTATCCGGCCGGTGCCACCACCAACAGCGACGCCGGTGTGACCGATCTCAAAAACATCTACCCGGTCCTCGAGGCGATGCAGCGCGTGGGCATGCTGCTGCTGGTGCACGGCGAGGTCACCAGCGCCGACATCGACCTGTTTGACCGCGAGGCGGTGTTTATCGACCGGCACTTGATCCCGCTGCGCCGCGACTTTCCGGGCCTCAAGGTCGTGTTTGAGCACATCACCACGTCGGAGGCGGCCCAGTACGTGAGCGAGGCCGGCGAGGGGCTTGGCGCCACCATCACCGCCCATCACCTGCTCTACAACCGCAACGCCATCTTCACCGGCGGCATCCGGCCCCACTACTACTGCCTGCCGGTGCTCAAGCGCGAGACCCACCGGCTGGCCCTGGTGCAGGCGGCCACCAGCGGCAACCGGCGTTTTTTTCTGGGCACAGACAGCGCGCCCCATCCGGCGCACCTCAAGGAGCACGCCACGGGCTGCGCCGGTTGCTACACCGCCCACGCCGCACTCGAGCTCTACGCCGAGGCTTTTGAGCAGGCCGGTGCCCTGCACCGGCTGGAGGCCTTCGCCAGCTTCAACGGCGCCGATTTTTATGGCCTGCCGCGCAACAGCGGCACCGTCACCCTCTCGCGCGAGAGTTGGACCCCGCCCGAGCGCTACCCGTTTGGCGCGGCCGATCTCAAGCCGCTGCGCGCTGGCGAAGCCCTGCCCTGGCGACAAGTTTGAGCATGGCTGCGGCCTGGGCGGCCCTGCGCTGGGACTGGCCCTGGATGGCGCCTTACGCCCCCTATGCTCAGGCCGCCGCGGCCGGCTTGCAAAGCGGCCTGAGCGTGGCGCAGGTGCTCAATCAACTCGGTGGCGCTCAGGCCCCCGTGCGGTTTGTGCCCGAGAGCCAGTTGCCCGCCGGGCAGGCCTATGAGGCCTATATCGCCGAGCAGCAGCAATGCCCGACGCGCGACAACCTGCACGACCTGTTCAATGGGCTGACCTGGCTGGCTTTGCCGCGCACCAAGGCGCGGCTCAACGTCTTGCAAGCGGGCGAGATCGCGCGCGCCGGGGTGGGCGATCGCCGCGGTCCGCTGCGCGATGCCTTGACCCTGTTTGATGAGAACGGCGCCCTCTTGCAAGCGCCGCCCGCGCTGTGGCAGGCCCTGGAGGAGCGCGACTGGCAGCGCCTGTTTGTCGACCTGCGCGGCCTGTGGGCGCAGGCCCGGCTCGTGCTTTTTGGGCACGCCTTGCAAGAAAAACTGCAGCAACCGCGCAAGGCCATCACCGCCCATGTTTACCGGCCCCAGCGCCCCCTCGACTTAACACGGCCTCAATGGGACGAGGCGCTGGCGGCTGACCTGAACGCCGGTCATCTGGCCGAAAAACCCTACTGTCCGCTGCCGATTTTGGGGGTTCCGGGCTGGCATTTGCCCAACGAGAACGTTTCTTTCTATGATGATGCACAAGTCTTTCGGCCACCCGCGACCGGTCGGAAGAGCGGGGCACTTGATAACTAGCACAACGCCCTCAACTGCGGGACCATCCGAACGGCCCGGCACCTTGCTGGCCCGTCGGGCTGTCAACCTCGCCGTCTCGGCGGCCATGGAGTTTTGAACCGTATGAAAAGAATTTTGCTCTTCGTGATGACCAATCTGGCAGTGGTGCTGGTGCTGGGCGTCGTGGCCAGTGTGCTGGGCGTCAACCGCTTTCTCACCGCCAACGGCCTGGACCTGGGCGCGCTGCTGGGCTTTGCGCTCATCATGGGCTTTGGCGGCGCTTTCATCTCGCTGCTGATCAGCAAGCCCGTGGCCAAGTGGAGCTCGGGCGTGCAGCTGATCACCGAGCCGCGCAATGCCGACGAGGCCTGGATCGTCGACACCGTGCGCCGCCTGTCCGAGAAAGCGGGCATCGGCATGCCCGAGGTGGGTATTTTTCAAGGCGAGCCCAACGCCTTTGCCACGGGTGCCTTCAAGAACAATGCGCTGGTGGCCGTCTCTACCGGTTTGCTGCAGGGCATGACCCGCGACGAGGTGGAGGCCGTGCTCGGCCACGAGGTGGCCCACATTGCCAACGGCGACATGGTCACCATGGCCCTGATCCAGGGCGTGATGAACACCTTCGTGGTGTTCCTCAGCCGCATCGTCGGCTATGCGGTCGACAGCTTCCTGCGCAAGGGCGACCAGGAAAGCTCAGGTCCCGGCATCGGCTACTACGTCACCACCATCGTGCTCGACATCATCTTGGGTTTTCTGGCGGCCATCATCGTGGCCTGGTTCTCGCGTCAGCGCGAGTTCCGCGCCGACTCCGGTGCAGCCCAGCTGCTGGGCCGCAAGCAGCCCATGATCAACGCCCTGGCCCGCCTGGGCGGCATGGTGCCCGGCGAGCTGCCCAAGTCGGTGGCGGCCATGGGCATTGCCGGCGGCATCGGCCAGCTCTTTAGCACCCACCCGCCGATTGAAGAGCGCATCGCCGCGCTGCAGAACGCACAGGGCTGAGTCCTTTGTGGGGGCCTGGCCCCCCACGCCGCAAAGCCGCCTTCGGGCGGCTTTTTTCGTCAAGCGCCCAGCATGGGCGCACACCGGCTGGTGCAGTCCCCCCTGCGAGCCTGTCGCCTTGAACCCATCGCTGCGTCAGCCTGAGACGGCGATTGATCATCGCAATGGCACGTGTCTGCTCATGGGTGGTAGCAAGTCTTCGTCGCCAATGGCTTTTGGACTGTTTTTGTGACTTACCACTCTGGTGAGCGTGACACGCCTGTCAAGCACATTGGCTTGCTGGTCTTTGCAGGGGGCGTCCTGCGGCCCCCTCGCGACTCACCATCGTGCGTCTTAGCTGCACGCTTGGGTGCGGCCAACTGCCTGATCTAGGTTCAGTCGACCTTGATGTTGGCCTCTTGCACAAGACGGGTGTAATGGATGGTTTCCGCGCGCAGGAACTGCGCGAATTCAGCCGTCGTGTTGCCCACTGGGTCTGCGCCCAGTGTGGCAAAGCGTTCTTTTACATCAGCGTCACGGACAAACTTGGCGATCTCTGCTTGCAGTCTGGCGACGACGGCCGTGGGCGTTCCAGCGGGCACCATCAGTCCGTTCCAGCTGTCAGCCTCGAAGCCCGGGATTGCCTCAGCCACGGCAGGAAGCTCGGGCGCAAGCGGGCTGCGCTGGGGGCTGGCCACGCCAAGTCCAATGAGCCGGCCCGAGCGGATGTTCGGCAGTGCCGTTACGGCGGTGTCGAACATGACATCTACGTTGCCGCCCATCAGCGCCTGCAAGGCAGGTGCACTGCCGTTGAAGGGCACATGCAGTACATCGACCCCTGCCTTGAGCTTTAGCTGCTCGACGGCCAGCCCGCCGCTGGTGACCACGCCGAAGGAGGCGAAGTTGATCTTTCCAGGGCTGGCCTTGGCCTTCTGAATCAGCTCGGCGGAGTTGCGCACGCCTAACTTGGGATGGGCGACCAGGAACAACGGGTACTTGGCCACCATGCTGACCGGCACCAAGTCTTTGTCGGGGGCATAGCTTATCTTGCCAGCTAAGGTGGAAGGTGCCAGCGTGATGGCCGTTGGCGATGCCAGCAGCAGTGTGTAACCGTCGGGTGAGGCGCGCGCCGTGAGTGACGCCGCCAGCGTGCCGGCGGCACCGGGGCGGTTCTCTACTACGACGGGAACCCCCAGACCCTGCGAGAGCTTTGTTGCGATGATTCGCGCCATCACGTCGGACGCGCCGCCTGCGGGGAAGCCGACCATGATCTTGATTGGTTGACCAGCTGGCCAGGGTGACTGTGCGAAAGCCGAAGGTGCCAAGACGGTGGCGCCGGCCGCGATGCCCAGGGCCAGGCCAGCCCTGCGGGAAAGATCTACCATTTTGTCGTCTCCTATTTTCAGAAGTAGCCGCCTTTGCGGCTGATCTCGTCGATGCTTTGTCCCTCAGCCACCCAAGAGAAGATGGTTTTCTCATTGGATATCACTTCCTCGGCTCGCTCTAGTACGGCCTCCGCCAGTTCGCGTGGTACGCAAACGGCTCCATCGGCATCGCCCACAATGACGTCGCCGGGCCTGACGAAGACATCGCCGATCTGCACAGGCAGCTGGTAGTGCGTGATCAGACAGCGTCCTAGGCTGCCGTTCGGACTGCGGTAGCGGTAGAAGACCGGGAAGTCCTTTTCTAGGATCTGCGCCGTGTCGCGGATGCCGCCGTCCACCAGGGCGCCGCGCACCCCCTTGGCCACGACCGTTGCAGTCATCACACCGCCCCAAAGCGTTGCGCGTTCGTCGCCCGAGGTGTCCCATACAACAAACGCTTGAGCGTGCAGCTCGTCGAGCATTTGCGCCCGGAAGGTGAGTTCTCCAGAAAGTCGGGTGTTGGGCGAGCTCTTGACCGTGAAAGCGATGCCCGCCACTGTCCGCTCCGGCCGCAAGGCCTGCAGTCGCCCTGGAAAGGCTTGGTCCAGGAGGCCGTGCTCTCGTAGCACGTCACACACAACGGCAGCCTGCAGACGCTCGTAGCGTTGCAGCAGTTCGGCGGTACTCATTGAGAACTCTGCCTTGGGCAGCGTCTCGCGCAGCTCGATCAGGCGCTCCAGATTCATCATCTGCGCTTCTTTTTGCAGGCGTCGGATTGGTTCGGTCATTCGGACTCCACTAGGTACTCGGGGTAATAAGTCTCACCATTGAGACTGCTTTCCGTGTATGGTTCAATATCACGAAATGTCCCAATCCAGTCAAGTCACCTCCGCAGCCCGCGCCGCGCCTGGCGTGCATCGAACCTTGGTGCTGTTAAGGATGCTGGGGGACGCTCCCCTGGGTCTGTCGCCTCAGCATTTGGCTGCCGGCAGCGGCATGCCGCGCGCGAGCTTGTTTCGTTTCCTTAAGGTTCTCTGCGAGCAAGGCTTTGTGCAGGCAGTAGAGGGGGGTGTTTACCGTCTGGGGCCCGCAGTGGCGCGCCTAGCCCGCAGGGCGCCGCCTGCGGCCGACCTGCTGACCGTGGCACGGCCTGTGATGGAGCGTCTGGCTGCCGAGCTCAGGGAGACGGTCAAACTTGTGGTGCGCGACGGCTTGGAGGTTGTCACCTTGGCGGTGGCCGACGCCCAACTCGAAGCTCGGGTGACCTCAATTGTGGGCACCCGGGTCCCGCTCAACGTTGGTGCCTCGCAGCGGCTGCTGCTCGCGCATGCGCCTGCTGAGGTTCAGCGCCGGGTGCTGGCCGGACCACTGGAGAAGCGTACGGCACGCACCTTCTGTGAGGCTCGGCTATTGCTTCCCAATCTCCAGCGTTTGCGCATGGGCGAATCGGTGCAGGGGCATGGCGAGGGTATTGAGGGTGTCGGGGCCGCATCAACGCTTGTTCGCGGCGCGAACGATGCCGTGTTGGGCGCGTTGGCGGCAGTCTACATTCACCCCGGCAAAGGCACGACACGGTTGCGTGCCATTGCCGATATGGTCGAGCGTGCGGCGCAGGAAATCTCGTCTTGGGAAGTTGTCGCCGAAGAGGTGACCTGACGGGCTCAGTAGACTGCGGCGCAACCGGAGGGGGCAAGCGGGCAACGAAAAGTCTCATATATTGAGACAATATTTCAAATATTGACACAAAAAAAATCTCGCAATACATTTCCCCCCTAACGCAACCGGGGTTGGAAAGTGGAACAAAGCGTGGAGGGCAAGTCGCATCAGCAGACCGCAGGCATCCAGACGATGCTTCGCGGCTTTGCCTTGATCGAATTCGTGGCGGGCAAGGTTCGCACGGTGAGCCAGATCTCCGAGCATTTGGGCACCCCGCGCAGCACGACGCATCGACTCCTGCGCGGGCTCGTTCTCGAAGGCTATCTTCGCCATGTCCGACCCGACGGGTATCTCCTGGGCCCTAAGCTGATCGGCCTGGGGGCGGCGGCCTTGGAGCAAATGTCCCTGACCACCATTGCCCGCCCGCATCTGCAGCGCCTGGCCGATCAGACCTGCGACACCGTTCATTTTGGGGTGTTGGTGGGTCAAGAAGTCATGTACCTGGACAAGATTTCTGGTACGCGTGGACTCGAGATGCGCTCACGGGTTGGACACCGGATGCCGCTGGCAACCACCGGCATAGGCAAGGCGCTGACACTGGCCTTGCCACGTGAGGACTGGGCCGGGCTGTACCGCGCGGCTCGGCAAATGCATGAGCGCTCTCAATTGCCACCGCCAAACGCATTGAGCCTACAACAGTACGAGAGTGCTGTTCTGGAAGGAAAGACACGGGGTTATGTTTTTGACTTGGAGGAAAACGAGCATGGCATCCGATGCGTTGCTTCATCTGTTCATGATGCTGCCGGTGGCGTGATCGCGGCTTTGAGCGTGGCCAGCACTCTGCCCTATATGCCCCTGGAGCGGCTTGATCAACTCGGTCCTGTGGTGCGTGCGACGGCGGATGCGATTTCCCGAGAACTGGGATGGACGGGAACGCCATGACATCGAAGGCAGAGCTCTGTGTAGAGGTGAAACATCCGGCCTTAATCGCTCTGGATTGGGGAACCACCAGTCTCAGAGTATTTCTTCTGGACGACCGGGGGGCGATCGCGATGCAGCGGGAGGCCCCATGGGGGATTCAACAACTACCTGGCGCCTCTTTGGTTGAAGGATTCAATCAGGCTTTCGAGTCCATGGTCGGCGATTGGCTGGCCCGCTGGCCGGGACTGCCTGTGATTGCCAGCGGAATGGTCGGAAGCGCACATGGCTGGCGTGAAGCCCCGTACCTGACATGCCCGGTCTATATCGCCAGTTTTCATCAGCACCTGACCGCCGTCACCAGTCTATCGGGCACTCGAATCCACATTGCTCCTGGGCTCGTTTTGCCTTCGCAAGTCACTCGAGGTGGCGGCACAGTCGTCGCCGACGTGATGCGTGGCGAAGAGATTCAGGTTCTCGGCGCCTTGTCCATCAGACCCGAATGGCAGGACGAATGCTGCATCGTGCTTCCGGGCACGCATTCAAAGTGGGTCTGGGTCAAGGCCGGCCAGGTCGCGCAGTTCATGACCAGCATGGCTGGCGAGTTGTTTGCCGTGCTGCGCCAACACTCCATACTCGGCCGGCTCATGCCAGTTTCGATGCCTGACTCGACGCAATGGGAGGCTTTTGAAAAGGGTGTGAGTCTGGCCTATGCTGCAGCCCCGGGTATGCTGATCTCACTGATGTTCAGCGCCCGCTCCAGGGTGCTGACGGGAGAGCTGGCTTCCTATGAGTCACCGGACTATCTGTCGGGGCTCCTGATTGGCAGCGAGTTGGCCGCTGCGCTGAAACAGCACCATGGCAAGCCAGTGACGACGTTGGGGCTCGTTGGATCGCCTGAGCTTTGCAGTCGCTATGAACGTGCGCTTGCCTTGGTCGGCCATCGCCCTAGCGCCGTGTTGGGCAACACGGCACCGCAGGGGCTCTGGAAAGTCGCTGTCGCAGCCGGTTTGGCAGCGCCTTTGGGGGCAGTTCATGTGGCATGAGTTGTTCCTGGAAAGTCTGCGGCATGCACCGCTGATCGCGATCTTGCGCGGTGTAGTTCCCGCCGAAGTCCTTGAACAGGGCCAAGTCATCGTGGACAGCGGCATTCGTGTCATTGAGGTTCCCCTCAATTCTCCTGAGCCCTTCGACAGCATCGCGCGGCTGCGTCAACAATTTTCCTCAGACTGTATCGTCGGTGCCGGTACCGTGACATCGCTGGCCGCGGTGCGGGAGGTGGCCAAAGCGGGCGGGCAGCTCATCGTGTCGCCGCATTGCGATCCCGAAATCATTCGAGCCGCTCGAGACAGCGGTTTGATTTGCGTGCCGGGTGTGGCGACGCCCACTGAGGCCTTTGTGGCCCTCAGAGCCGGTGCAAGCGCCCTCAAGCTTTTTCCGGCTGAACTGATCGGTGTTTCAGCCCTGGCCGCTTTTCGGCAGGTGGTACCGCCAGCCACGCTGATGTTCCCGGTTGGAGGTCTCACCCCCGAGAGCATGCTTGCCTATGCCCAAGCGGGCGCCAATGGCTTTGGCCTCGGGTCGGCCTTGTACCGTCCCGGCCAAGCGGTTGGCGAGACCGCCGCCAAGGCCGCCCGTTTCGTCAAGACTTGGCGATCGCTTGCCGCGTCTCTTCACTAAATGAGTCTCCATTTGACTTGAAGACCTATGACAACCTCATCCGACAAGAAATTGCGCAGCCAAGCCTGGTTTGGCAAGATGAACAAGGACGGTTTCATTCATCGCAGCTGGATGAAAAACCAAGGCTTGCCGCATCATCTTTTTGATGGACGACCGGTGATTGGGATCTGTAACACCTGGTCTGAGCTGACGCCTTGCAACGCACACTTTCGTGAGTTGGCTGAATATGTCAAGAAAGGGGTGTACGAGGCTGGCGGCTTCCCCGTCGAGTTTCCTGTGATGTCACTGGGTGAATCCAACCTGCGTCCGACCGCGATGCTGTTTCGTAACTTGGCCTCAATGGATGTCGAGGAATCTATCCGCGCCAACCCAATCGATGGCGTGGTTTTGCTGATGGGCTGCGACAAAACCACACCCGCGCTCATGATGGGCGCCGCCAGTTGCAACCTGCCAACCATCGGCGTCTCTGGCGGTCCTATGCTCAATGGGCGCTACAAGGGCAGGAGCATCGGCTCGGGTACCGGGGTCTGGCAAATGTCGGAGGAGGTGCGGGCCGGAAAAATAGATATCGAGGAATTCATCAGTGCCGAGTCCTGCATGAACCGCTCTCGGGGACATTGCATGACCATGGGGACTGCCTCAAGCATGGCCTCGATGGTTGAGGCACTGGGGATGTCCTTGACCCATAACGCGGCCATACCGGCGGTTGATGCGCGCCGTCAGGTCCTCGCGCACATGTCCGGCAGACGGATTGTGGAGATGGTTCGAGAGGACCTGACGATGGACAAAGTTTTGACGCGCCAAGCGTTTGAAAACGCCATCCGAGTCAACGCGGCCATCGGTGGCTCCACCAACGCGGTGGTGCATCTGCTGGCCATTGCCGGTCGCATTGGCGTTCAACTGACGCTCGAGGACTGGGACAGCCTTGGCTCAAGCGTCCCCTGCCTGCTCAATCTGCAGCCATCGGGTGAGTACCTGATGGAGGATTTTTACTACGCAGGGGGGCTGCCAGCGGTCATTCGTGAAATGGGCAGCCTCATTCATCGCGACGCCCTCACCGTGAGCGGCTCGACGCTGGGTGAGCACACCTCTGATGCGCCATGCTATGACCGCAAAGTCATCCTTCCGATCTCGGCCCCGCTGAAGGACAAGGCTGGAATTGCGGTGCTCAAAGGAAATCTTGCGCCCGACGGCGCAATCATCAAGCCTTCGGCGTCAACGCCTTCTTTGTTGGTTCATCGCGGCAGAGCCGTCGTGTTTGAAAGCGTCGAAGACTTGCATGAACGCATCAATGACGAAGCACTTGATATCGACGAAAGCTGCGTGATGGTGCTCAAGGGCGCGGGCCCTAAAGGCTACCCAGGATTTGCTGAAGTGGGCAATATGCCTCTGCCCCCCAAAGTCCTGCGCAAGGGCATCTCCGACATGGTCCGAATTTCCGACGGCAGGATGAGCGGTACCGCCTACGGCACGGTGGTCTTGCACGTCTCACCTGAGGCGGCTTTGGGTGGTCCCCTGGCTTTGGTGCAAAGCGGCGACATGATCGAGTTGGACGTTCCCAACCGTCGCCTGCACCTCGATGTCAGCGATGAGGAAATGGAGCGGCGACGTGCGTTGTGGTCCGCCCCGGTACGCCCAGCGAGGGGCTGGTACAAGATTTACGTCGACCATGTGCAACAGGCCCATCTCGGCGCGGATCTTGATTTGCTTGTGGGCGCCAGTGGGGCGGCGGTACCTCGCGATTCGCACTGACAGCAAACCAACGCAAGCGAGCCACCATGCACGGAATCTGGCCCATTTTGTACGCGCATTTCTCCCGCGCGGGTCATCTTGATCGACAGGCGATGAGGTGGCAGGTGCAAACCGCCGTGCGATCAGGATCGCCCGGTGTGGCCATCCTCGGCTTGGCCACTGAGGTCAACAAGTTGACGGTGCAGGAAAAACACGATGTGATTGCCTGGACCGCCGAGGATTTGGCGGGTGCAGCCCCCATGGCTGTAACGATCAGCGGCCCTACGGCCCAAGCACAACTGGAACTCGCTCAAGTGGCCCTTGCGTCTGGAGCGCATTATTTGGTGCTCCAGCCACCGCCTCGCAAAGAAGCCCCGATCACTCAAGAAGAGCTCGAAGCATTTTTTCAGCTTGTTCTCAGTGGTTTGGCCAAGATGTCGCCCGATACGCCCGTGGGCATACAAAATGCCCCCGAATTTTTGGGCATCGGGTTAGATGCTGTGGCACTGGCTCGGCTGCGCAGCCGTTGTGCCAACCTGCGTTTCCTAAAGGGAGAGGCGCCGGCGGTCATCATCGAAAGAACCGTGCAATCGGTCGGACCGCAGTTCCCGGTTCTCAATGGCCGCGGCGGTATGGAGCTGATTGACAACTTGCGTGCTGGCTGCTCCGGAATGATCGTGGCGCCAGACTGCGCATTTGAGCAAGCACAAATCGCCGATTTGTACAGCAAGGGGGAAATTGAGCAAGCGCAAGCGCAATACGAGCGTGTCCTGCCAACGATCACTTTTGTGATGCAGTCACTCGAAACGCTCGTGGTGTACGGCAAGAGGATTGCAGCTTGGCGCTGCGGCATGGACGTCCACCATGACCGTCAGTGCGCCTTGATGCCAAGTCCGTTTGGCTTGGCTGCGGCGAGGCGGTTTGCCCGTCAACTCGGTCCGCTGCCTGGCTGTACTTTGCACCAAGACGCGACCTAAGAGCTCAGGAGGGAGGCCATCCAACAGCACGCCATTCGACCCACAGACCGTCCTCTCTATCGAGGGGGACAACCGAGCCAAATTCTTTTCAAGGAGACAAGTATGAAATTCGTTAAAACAGTGAAGCTGGCGGCAGCCAGTATTGCCGGCGCTGCAGTGTTGACTTTTGGTAGCACCGCTTTGGCAGCTTGGCCAGACAAGCCAGTGACCATCATCGTTCCAGCTGGGGCCGGGGGCGGAACAGACGCCACTGCCCGCATGTTGGCCATGCGGTTGGAGGCCAAGTTCAAGCAGCCATTCAATGTGGTCAATGTCGGGGAGGGGGGTGGCGTGGTGGGTATCACGCGATTTGCAACGGCGCGCCCAGATGGATACACACTGGGCGTTCTGTACAACTATGCGCACTTCAAAGAGATGGGTCAGACCACCATTTCGCTCAAGAACCTGACACCGATTGCCCAATACAACTTTGACCCTGCTTCGCTAACTGTTTCGGCTGCTAGTCCCCACAAAAACGCGGCGCAGTTGGTTCAGGCGATTAAGGACAACCCTGGTAAGTTCAACATCTCTTGCGGGGGTGGTTGCGGTGGCTCTTGGCCGCTGGCATTCGCAGGCTTGATGGCTGCTAACGGGGTGGCTGTCGACAAACTGCGCATGATTCCGGCCAGTGGCGCAGCTGCCGGCATGCTCGATCTGGCGGCCGGAACAATCGATGTCATCCCCTGCTCTTTGCCTGAGGCTGCGTCGATGACGAGTGCCGGCAAAGCCCGCTCGCTGATGGTGATGGCTCCGGCGCGTATCTCCACATTTGCAGACGTCCCCACCACTCGAGAGGCCATGGGCAGAGACTTCAGTGCGGGTGCCTGGCGCGGTTTGGTGGGCCCGGCCGGCCTTCCGGCCGGTGTGACGGCAGCGCTGGAGAAAGCCATGAAGGAAATCGTCGAGGATCCGAGCTTTGTCAAGGCCATGACGGAGCGTGGCTTTGGCATTGAGTGGCGGTCGCAGTCGCAGTTTCATGACTTCATGAGAGATCAAGAGGTCGAGGTGGCCAAGCTGATGGGCGCCCTCGGAATGCTCAAGAAATAAACAACATCCACATGCGCTTCAACAACACGCTCATCGGTCTGATGACCGCATTGCTGGGTCTGTACGTCTTCGTCACGGGCTACCGGATGCCTGGGCTGGCTCATCTGCAGTTCGGCCCAGGATTTTTCCCATGTCTGATCGGCATCGGCTTGATGGGCACAGGAGTCGGGCTGGTCATTGAGCGATGGCTCTCGGGTGCGCCCAAGGGTATCTGGTTTGAGATTGACTCTCGATTGAGGTCTTCTCAGGCCCAGACAGGCGTGTTGTTGATGCTCGGCGGTATTGTTTTCTACATCATGGTGTCGGAGGAGGCTGGCTTTTTGCTCACCGGCGCTGTGGTGCTGTGGGGCAATCTCTGGTGGTTTTGGCGGCGCCCGCTGGCTGCCATTTTTGTCAGTCTCCTGACGGTCGTACTCATCCAGATCTCTTTTGGATCCCTCATGAAAGTGCCGCTACCCATGGGCTGGCTTGAACCGATTCAAGGGGTGTTTTCATGGAAGTGATCATCTCGGCCCTCGGCTTGCTCTTTCAAGCCGAGGTTCTTCTGGCCATGCTGGGCGCATCGATTTTCGGTTTGGCGGTCGGCGCCATTCCGGGGCTGACCGCTTCGATGGCCGTGTCGATGCTCGTGCCGCTGACGTTTTTCATGAGCCCCTTGGTGGCCATTTCGATGATCGTAGCGGTCAGCGCGATGGCCATCACATCGGGCGATATCCCTGCGGCGCTCATTCGCATCCCTGGCACGCCGGCCTCTGCCGCCTATGTCGAGGACAGCTACCAGATGACGCTTCAGGGCAAAGCGGGTCTTGTGTTGGGCACTTCGCTGGTCACATCGGCCATCGGAGGAATTTTTGGAACCCTCTGCCTGATTTTCTTCGCGCCGGCCCTCGCGGAATTTGCCCTGAACTTCAGCGCCTTTGAATTTTTTTGGCTTTGTCTGTTGGGCCTGTCGTGCGCCATCTTGGTCTCCAGTGGCCCCGTTCTCAAAGGCGTGTTGTCCGTGTTGATAGGACTGCTCCTTGCGCTGGTGGGACTTGACCCGGTGGCAGGGCAGTCGCGTTTTACTTTTGGCTCAACCGATATGCTGGGCGGCTTGGGCTTGGTGCCCGTGCTGGTCGGCATGTTTGCGCTGCCCGAGTTGATTCGCTTCGCGATCAACCCCTTGCCGCGTCTCATCGATAACGTCACCGCCAACACCAAGCACGTATTTAAAGGTCTTTTCAAGGCGCTTTGGCCCCACAGGGTCGGCATCATGCAAGGCAACGTGGTTGGAACGGCGATCGGGGCTTTGCCGGGCGCGGGCTCTGATGTGGCGGCCTACGTCTCCTACGCCATCTCCAAAAAGTTCTCGAAGACGCCAGAACGCTTTGGCAAGGGGCATCTTGAAGGGGTGGCAGCAGCAGGCGCGGCCAACAATTCGTCTGTCGGTGGCTCTTGGATCCCGTCGATGGTGTTTGGAATACCGGGTGATTCTCTGTCTGCGATCGTAATCGGCGTGTTGTTGATGAAGGGCCTCACGCCTGGTCCTACTATCTTTACCAAACAGCCAGAACTGACGACCGCGATCTTGCTGTCCTTCATTCTGGCGAACCTCATGCTGCTGCCATTGGGCTGGCTGGCTATCAAGTCGAGCGCGCGCCTGCTCACCTTGCATCGCGGGTTGCTCATGCCTTTGATCATGATGGTTTGCATGGTTGGTGCGTTCGCCATCACCAATTCCGTGTTTGCGATTGTGGTGATGCTGCTGGCGGGCCTGCTGGGTTTTTGGATGGAGGAAAACGACATCCCGACCTCGCCGGCCATCTTGGCTTTTGTTCTTGGACCTATGGTTGAGTCTAACTTTCTCAATGGGATGTTGATTGCGCGAGGGGACTTTGCCCAGTTTTTCGCACGCCCCATTGCAGCAACGCTGGGTGTGCTGATCTGCATGATCTGGCTTGTGCCGCTTGGGGTCATGCTTTATCGCAAATACAGAGCGGCCAGCCGATCCTGAGGCCAGAAGGCCATTGAGCATCATGATCATTACGCGCCTTGAGACCTTCCATGTTCGGCCGCGCTGGCTTTTTCTGAAAATACACACGGACGTTGGTATTTGTGGGTGGGGTGAGCCGGTGCTCGAGGGTCGGGCGCTAACCGTCGAGACCGCAGTCCACGAACTCGGACGCATGCTGATCGGTCAGGACCCGACGCGGATCGAACACCTTTGGCAGCGCTGCTACCGGGGTGGTTTCTACCGGGGCGGCGCCATCATGACCTCCGCTTTATCGGGTATCGAGCAAGCCCTTTGGGACATCCTGGGCAAGTCCCTGGGCGTGCCTGTGCACCAACTGTTAGGCGGCCGTGTACGCGACAAAATTCGCCTCTATGGTTGGCTCGATATCGCGGGAACCGGCGACTATGTCTCGCAGGTAGCCAAGTCAGTTGAGAGCCGAGACTTCACGGCCTACAAGTTTGTTCCCGTTTCTGCGTGTGAGCCCATCGAGACCGCGCGTTTCATGGATGAGGTGGTCGAGACGGTCGCACGATTGCGTGAAGCTCTTGGGAAAGACATCGACATCGCCCTCGATTTTCACGGGCGCTGCTCACCGGCTTTGGCCAAGCAGTTGTGCCGTGCGCTCGAGCCGATGCATCCGATGTTCATCGAGGAGCCGGTGCTTCCGACCAACCCGCATGCCATGAAGGACATTAAGTCCACCACGACCATCCCTATTGCAGCCGGTGAGCGCTTGTTCACCCGTTGGGAATTCAGTGAGCTCTTGCATAGCCAGTCGGTGTCGATCATTCAGCCCGACCTGTCTCATGTGGGAGGTATTTTCGAAGCGCGCAAGATTGCTGCACTTGCAGAAATTTACGACATCCCGATTGCACCGCATTGCCCGCTCGGGCCTATCGCGCTGGCCGCATGCCTGCAACTCGACGCCTGCACCCCGAACTTCTTGTGTCAGGAGCACCTGACGCTGGGGGAGGGAATTCTGAAAGAGCCCATACCGGTCAAGGGGGGCTATGCACTCATCTCGGACCAACCGGGATTGGGTATTGAGGTCGATGAGGACAAACTCCGGGATTACCGGTTTGATGGCCTTTGGGAGACCCCTCAGTTTTTTCGCAAAGATGGATCCGTCACCGAGTGGTGAGGTTCAAGTCGCAGCAAGATTGATTGCAGTTCTATTTTTCACGGGTCGCTTGCCTGCGCACGATGCGCAGTGATTGAGGCCCCCCAAGTCACCATGATGCCCAAAGTATTGATCACCAACCATGTCCCAGATGACCATATTGAGCCGTTGATCGGCCTGGCTCAAATCATCAAGGGCCCTGCGGGAGGGGCGATGTGTACGCGCTCGGAGGTCCTGTCGCTTGCACCAGAGCTTGTGGGCATCATCAATCAGCATGAGTTGGCGGTTGACCGTGAACTTCTGGCTGCTGCCCCCAGCCTGCGCATCGTTGCCAATGTCGCGATGGGTCACAACAACATGGATTTGACAGCCCTCGATGAATTTGGTGTTTGGGGCAGCAATGTGCCCGATGCGTTCAGCGAGCCGACCGCAGATCACACGATCGCGCTGCTCCTCGCCCTGGCCCGCCGGATTCCTAGTGCAGATGCCTACGTGCGCTCAGGTCGATGGGCTGAGGACGGCTTTCAGCCTGGTCCCTGGGACGGAATGTTGTTGGGCGGAAAGACCATCGGAATCGTAGGCTTCGGTCAGATCGGCAGGGCAGTGGCCCGCCGCGCCGAGGCCTTTGGAATGCATGTGATTTTCAACAGCAACCGCGGCCAGGACGATCCGCGCTTTCGCTCACTCGACGCCTTGTTGTCGCAAGCGGACGTGGTGAGTCTTCATGTGCCTCTGTCGCCGACGACGCGACACCTGATGAACCCCAGTCGGTTCGCGCGCATGAAGCCAGGATCGGTCTTGCTCAATATGGCCCGGGGGCCGGTGGTTGACGAGGAGGCCCTTTACATGGCGCTGGACAAGGGCCGCCTGAAAGGCGCCGGCATGGACGTTGCTGAGAATGAACCGCGCATCCATCCGGGTCTGTTGGCGCGAGATAACGTCGTTTTTACGCCTCATATCGGTGGGGGAACGGTCGAAAGCCGAAAACAGGCGCGCCTGACTTGCGCGGCCAATGTGGCCCAAGTCCTGCAAGGCCGTCCGCCCATTCATCCTGTCAATCGGCCACCGCGGCCTAGAGCGGGATGACCGAAGCGCCAGATTAACGGCCATCGTTTCAGGGTTCTGGGCTCAGCGGCAGGCCCCAGCAACCCTTGATATCTCCCAAAAAGTGCATCGGTAGGGCGGGCGCCCTAGGGGCCGCCACCTTCGGGCAGACCCTCACCTTGGCGGGTGAATCTTTGTGCGACGATTTGGCTGTTGTATCGAGTCAGTCCGCTCAAGAGAGGAGAACTTCGTGACCCTGTCGTTTAAATTTTGCCCCGCTGTCGCTGCCGCCTTGCTGGTCGCTGCAGCCCCGGCCGGTGTCTTGGCCCAAGACGCTTACCCCAACAAGCCCATCCGTCTGCTGCTGGGCTTTCCGCCGGGCGGGGGCAGCGACATGGTGGCGCGGCTGGTGGCCAAGCCGCTGGGCGAGCGGCTGGGGCAGCCGGTCACCGTCGACAACAAGCCGGGCGCTGGCGGCAATATTGCGGCCGAGATGGCCACCAAGGCGCCGGCCGATGGCTACACGCTGATCTTGTTGCCCAGCGGCCATGCCAGCAGTGCGGCGATGAAAAAGGTTCTGCCGTTTGAGCCGGTCAATGACTTCAGCTGGATCTCCACGCTGACCACCTACCCGCTGTCCATGGTGGTCAAGCCCGATTCGCCGATACGCTCTTTTCCGGACTTTGCCCAGCGCATCAAGGCCGAGCCGGGCAAGTACACCTACACCTCGGTGGGGGTGGGCACCGCCATGCACCTGGTGGGCGAATGGCTGATGGCCGAAAGCGGCGGCAGCGCCACGCATGTGCCGTTTCGCGGCGGCACCGCGCCTTTGACCGAGCTGCTGGCCGGCCGCGTGGATGTGGTGATCGACACCATGACCAGCACCGCGCCCATGCTCAAGGACAAGCGGGTGCGCGGCCTGGCCGTGACCGGCGCCAAAGGCGAGCCCAATATTTTTGGCCTGCCCAATGTCGCTGAAACCTATCCCCGCCTGGTGTTCGACTCCTGGCTGGGCATTGCCGCACCTGCGGGCCTGCCGCCGGCGATTTCGGCGCGGCTGCAGCGCGAGATCAAGGCGGTGATCGACTCGCCCGAGGTGCGTCAGCGCCTGATCGACTGGGGTGGCAACCCCCAGGCCAGCACACCGGCCGAGTTCAAGGGCCGGGTCGAGCGCGATATTCAGGCCCTCAAGCGCATCGTGGCCGATCGCAAGATCGAGATGGAATAAGCCGCGGGCCCTGGCTGTGCCGGCGGGGTTGAAAACCGGGCTTAAAGCGGCACCGCCAGCATGGTGTCGATGCCAAAGGAGTCGACCACCACCGCCATGCGGCGGATCTTGAGGGCATCGGCCTTCTCGATCAGTTCAAGCTCGTAGCGCGCCACCATGTACAGGGAGGACACGCCTTCTTCGCTGGATTGGTAGACCACCAGATTGGCGCGTGCGCTGACGGCCGTGGCGCTGCTGCCGGGCACGATTTGCACATTGCTCACCTGGCGCAGCAGGCGGTCGCGCCGGTAGGTGAGCACGCCCTTGGCCAGCATGGCCACCCGGTCTTGCACCATGCCATGCGAAAAGCAGCCCATGATGGGCAGGTTCAGGCCCAGGTCGCGGTTTTCGCGCGAGAGCACTTCGTAGCGGCAGTCGTCGGCGTCGAACAGCGCCACCCAATCGGCAAAGCGCTCGTGATCCAGGTGGTCGGCGTAGCCGTGCAAAAACTGGCTGACCTCCAGCCACAGCGCCCAATCAGCGGGGGAGGGCTGGGTGCGGCTCATGCCTGCTCCTTCATGCCCAGTCCCATCGTGCGGTGGTAGTGCGACCAAAAGCCGCGGATCGAGATTTCTTGCGACAGGTAATCGGTGTCTTCAATCGCGCCGACCCCGCCCATCTCGAGCACCTCGCTGCCACCGGGTTGGCGGTGGCGTATGCCCTGCTGCACCAGCCGCAGGGCCTCGCCGTCTTCGAGGGAGATGTAGCCGGCCGGCCCGATGAAGTTGGCGGTCAGCATCTTGTCCTGTGTCATCTCTGGCGTGTCCGATTCAAAGCCCAGGTAGGTCAGGTGCAGCTCCACCAGATCGGTGCCTTTGGGCCGCAGGTGGCGGATGGCATAGGTGTTGTCGACCTGGGCAATGATGAGCGAGGGAAAAATCGACAAGATGGTGGTCTTGTAGCCGTCGCCCAGGTCCAGCGGCACCTGGGTGAGCGCCGGGTCGGCCATGCGCATGTTCGGGTTGTACTTGCCGGTGCCCTCGTAGGCCTGCGCCACGATGGCCTGGTTGTCCTTGTCCGACTCGCTGATGATGGAGTGGTTCCAGGTGTTCTTGAGGTCTTTGTCGAGCTTGATGCCGCCCTTCATGGTGGGCTGCTGCAGTCCGAAGGAGACCTGAAATTGGTGCAGCAGCGAGCCGTGGTAGGGGTCGCGCACGTTTTCGTTGTAGAGCTTCCAGTTGCCCGGAATGCGCTGGCGCAGATAGCCCAGCACCTTGGGTTTGCGCTGCACCAGCAGGCGCTCGATCTGCGCCACCGCGTGCGGGCCCAGGTAGTCCACCAGCGGCGGCGCCTCCTGGCTGAAAGAGCCAAAGATCAGCCCGCCAAAGCGGGCCACCCGCATCACGTTCAGACCGTGGTCTTTTTTGTCAAAGCACGGCGGCATGCCGCCCTTGCCCTTGACGCCGCCGGCCATGGGCACGCCGGTGAGCTCGCCCTTGAGGTTGTAGGTCCACAGGTGGTAGGGGCAGGAAAAGCGCTGGGCGTTGCCGCGCACCGCCGTGACGATTTGCGCGCCGCGGTGGGCGCAGGAGTTTTCAAAGGCATGAAAACCTTCATCGCGCGAACGCGCCACCACCACCCGGGTGTTGCCCACCCAGGTGCTGACAAAGTCGCCGACGTTGGGCAGCTCTGATTCGTGGCACAGGTAGTTCCACACCGGGCCGCGAAAGATGCGCTCGTTTTCTTGCTCGTAGATTTGCGGGTCGGTGAAGACGTCATAGGGCACGCGAGAAAAATCCACTCGCGTCCACTGGCCCTTGCTGCTCATGCGGGTCCTCCCCTGGATTGGTGCGCGCCGCAAGCCTTCTGCAGCGCCCGCCTGTCTTGTGTTTCGGGGCAGTTTAGCAAGCGCCCGGCGCGGGCTCAGCGGGCCACCAGACTGCGCGCCAGGGCCTCGGCCACTTCGATGCCATCGACCCCGGCCGACAAGATGCCGCCGGCGTAGCTGGCGCCCTCTCCGGCCGGGTAGAGCCCGCGCACGTTCAGGCTCTGGTAATCGGCCCCCCGCGCGATGCGCACCGGCGAGGAGGTGCGCGTCTCGACTCCGGTGAGCACCGCATCGGCGCGGTCAAAGCCGCGGATTTTCTTGGCAAAAGCGGGCAGGGCTTCGCGAATGGCCTCGATCGCGTAGCCGGGCAGGGCGCTGGCCAGATCGGTCAGGTGCACGCCCGGCTTGTAAGAAGGCAGCACCTCGCCAAAGGCCTGCGAAGGCCGGCCGGCGATGAAGTCGCCCACCAACTGCCCGGGCGCCTCGTAGCTGCTGCCGCCCAGCGTGAAAGCGTGTGACTCCAAGCGCCGCTGCAGCGCCACGCCGGCCATCGGATCGACCACACCGCCGGCTGCAGCCGGCTCGCCGGGCAGCAGGAAGTCCTTGGGGTTGATGCCCACCACGATGCCGGCATTGGCATTGCGCTCATTGCGCGAATACTGGCTCATGCCGTTGGTCACCACCCGCCCGGGCTCTGACGTGGCCGCCACCACGGTGCCGCCCGGGCACATGCAAAAGCTGTAGACCGAGCGGCCGTTGCTGGCGTGGTGCACCAGCTTGTAGTCGGCAGCGCCCAGCACCGGGTGGCCGGCATGCTCGCCCAGGCGCGCGCGGTCGATCATGCCCTGCGGATGCTCGATGCGAAAGCCCACCGAAAAAGGCTTGGCCTGCATGAACACGCCGCGCTCGTGGAGCATGGCAAAGGTGTCGCGCGAGCTGTGGCCCAGGGCCAGCACCACGTGGTCGGCTTGGAGCTCGTAGCGGCTGCCGTCGGCGAGCCTTTCAACGACCAGGCCGCGCAGCTGACGATCTTGGGGGCTGCCCTCAATCTGCAGGTCGCACACCCGCTCTTGAAAACGGATCTCGCCGCCCAGGGCGATGATCTGCTCGCGCATGTTTTCCACCACCTTGACCAGCTTGAAGGTGCCGATGTGGGGCCGGCTGACCTGCAAGATGTCTTCGGGCGCGCCGGCCTTGACGAACTCGTTCATCACCTTGCGGCCCAGGTGGCGCGGGTCCTTGATCTGGCTGTAGAGCTTGCCGTCTGAAAACGTGCCGGCCCCGCCCTCGCCAAACTGCACATTCGATTCTGGGTTGAGCTCGCGCCGGCGCCACAGGCCCCAGGTGTCCTTCGTGCGTTCGCGCACTTTTTTGCCGCGCTCGATCACGATGGGCGCAAAACCCATCTGTGCCAGCAGCAGGGCTGCAAAGATGCCGCAGGGCCCAAAGCCAATCACAACCGGCCGGTTGCGCCATGGGGCAGGTGCTTGGACCGGCGCGCGGTAGTTCAGGTCGGGCGCCGCACCGATGTGGGGGTGCGCTGCAAAGCGCTGCAGCAGCTCGCGCTCGAGCGCTTCATCGAGCTCGACGTGAGCGATGTAGACCAGCAGCAGCTTGCGCTTGCGCGCATCACAGCTGCGTTTGTGGATGTGCACCCGGCGCAGCGCCGCCACGGGCACGCCCAGGGTCTGGGCGATCAGCTCGGGCAGGGCCGATGGCGCGTGGTCGAGCGCGAGCTTGAGCTCGGTCAGGGCAAGCATGGTGGATCTGTTTTCCGGATCAAGGGGGTATTGTAGGAGCCGGTGTGGGTGTGGGGGTGGGTGTGGGGGTGGGGGTGGCAGTGGCAGTGGCAGTGAGTGGGAGCGCCGCCCTCGGCGCGATGCGGCGCTTGATCTGGCGCCTCATTGTTCAGGGCGCTTTCGAGAAGGGCGCGCAGATGGGCACTGCGCCGCTCGTGTCCCCCGCCTCGGCTGGCGCCTCGGCTCCTCCTTGACCTCGCCGCGCAGCGCCCACCCGCACGCCCTTGGGTGGTACGAACGCCGCGCCCTCTGTTTCGATAACTCAGCAGCCCGGGTTTGGCCGCAGCCTGCAGCCTACGCAGCGGTAACCCACGGCCGGCGCGTCGGGCCTGGCGCAGCGGCATCAAGGAGGAGACGAGGCGTCAGCCGAGGCGGGGGACAGCCGCGAAGCCAGGCCCGATGTGGCGGACGTTCCCCGTGCCCCTATAGGAGGAGCCCCAGGCAAAAAATTTCTGATGGTCTTTAATCAGGAGCAGCCATTTTCAGGGCGCCTACCAGAAGGGCGCGTGGATGTGCCCCACTTCGCCTGTCCTACACAGCCCATCAAGTGCCGCCTGCGCCAGCGCTGGCCATTGGGTGGCCTGTGGCTTTGGGCTGCGAAGGATAATCAGGCCCGTGAAGCACGCCAGACCGCCGCTGGTGCAAGCTGGGAAACCAGGCACTGGAGGAAGGTCCGGACTGCACAGGACAGCGTAGGAGGTAACACCTCTCCACCGC
>JAIXWZ010000064.1 GCA_027491035.1 Comamonadaceae bacterium
CAGACCCGTCAAGCCATGGCCGATCTGGCGTTTGCCAACATCCGTGCCGGCATCGAAGGCCAAAGTCTGCTCACGCCGGTGCCCGAATGGGTGGCGGCGCACCCGCGCTGAGGCCTGGGTGACACTGCGACTGATCGTGATGGGGGTCTCGGGCTGCGGCAAGTCCACGCTCAGCGCGGCCCTGGCCGGCCGGCTCGGTCTCGAGCCAGTCGACGGCGACGACCTGCACCTGCCCGCAAGCGTGGCCAAGATGAGTGCCGGCATCGCCCTGGAAGATGCCGACCGCTGGCCCTGGCTCGATCGCATCGCCCGCTGCTTGGCTGAGGCCACCGAGCCCGGCCGGGTGGTTGCCTGCTCGGCCCTGCGGCGCGTCTACCGCGACCGCCTCCGAAACCAGGCCGGCGCCGTGCGCTTCATCTTCCTTGACGGCAGCCAGGAGCTGATCGCCCAGCGCATGGCCCAGCGCAGCGACCACTACATGAAGCCGAGCCTGCTCGAGAGCCAATTTCGCACGCTCGAGCGGCCCGGCGCCGACGAGACCGACACCATCGCCCTGCCCATCACCGAGCCGGCTGAGCGTGTGCTGGCGCTGGCCCTGCGCGCTTTGCAAGAATCCCCCGCCCACCCGGCGCCCAAGCCGCACGCTGCGAACGAATCCCCCTTCACCCTCACCTAACCAGGAGACACACCATGAAAATTTCACGCATCCTGCTCGCCTGCCTGATGACGGCCATCGGCTCGACTGCCATGGCCGCCAAGTTCAACCTCAGGATGGGCCACGCGGTCAACACCACCGACGGCCAACATGCTGCCGCGATGAAGCTGGCCGAGCTGGTCAAGCAGCGCAGCAACGGCGATGTCGAAATCACCATCTTCCCCGCCAACCAGCTGGGCAACGATGCGGCCATGATCAACGGCACGCGCGGCGGCACGATCGACATCGTCTCCAGCGGCGCCTCCAACTTCAACGGCATCGTGCCCAACACGGCCGCGATGGAGTTGCCCTTTGTCTTTCGCAGCGCCCAGCACGCCTACACGGTGCTCGATGGCCCAATCGGCACCGGCGTGCTCAATGAATTGAGCCCGCACGGCCTCAAGGGCCTGGCCTACTGGGAAAACGGCTGGCGCGCCTTCACCAACAACAAGCGCCCGGTCACCAAGCCCGAGGACCTCAAGGGGCTCAAGATCCGCTCCACGCCCAACCCGTACCACATCCAGGCTTTTCGCCTGCTGGGCATGAACCCCGCCCCGATGGCCATTGCCGAGCTGTACACAGCCCTGGAAAGTGGCGCCTTTGATGCGCAGGAGCACCCGATCAATGTGACCTGGTCGTCCAAGTTCTTCGAGGTGCAAAAGCACCTGACGGTGAGCAACCATGTGTACTCGCCCCTGGTGGTGGCCATGAACCGGGCCAAGTTCGAAAGCCTGCCTGCCAACATTCAAAAAATCATCGTTGACGCGGCCCGCGAGGCAGCGACCTTCCAGCGCAACTTGAACGCACAAAATGCCTCCAAGGTGGTGGCCGATCTCAAGAAGTCGGGCATGCAGGTGGTCGAGAACGTCGACATGGCGCCTTTCCAGCGCATCGTCTCGGGCGAAATCGCCAAGACCTTCGCCGAGCGCAACGGCCCTGCGCTGCTGCGGGCGATCGAAGAGACCAAGTAAGGCGATGAAGCGGTCGGCCCCCACATGAAAGTCCTCACCGACCTCTTCTTCCGTCTGGCCGAATTCACCTTGGTGACCATGCTCAGCCTCATGGTCATCATGGTGTTCGGCAACGTCGTGCTGCGCTACGGCTTCAACGACGGCATCATCATCTCCGAGGAACTCTCGCGCTACTTGTTCATCTGGATCACCTTCCTCGGTGCCATCGTGACCATGCGCGACAACGCCCACCTCGGTCTGGACTCGCTGGTGCGCCGACTGGGCGTGCGCGGCAAAAAGCTGGCCTTTGCCACCTCTAACATCCTGATGCTCGGCTGCTGCGCGCTGATGTTCTACGGCACGCTCAAGCAGCACGGCATCAATGCGTCCACACGCTCGCCGGTGCTCGAAATTCCCATGATCTGGATTTATGGCGTGGGCTACCTGACCAGCGTGGCCATGGCCCTGATGATCGCAGCCAAGCTCGTGGCGCTGGCGCGCGGGCAGTTCCAAGAGTCCGACCTGATTCAGATCCAGGATTCGGAAGACACGGCGCAGTCGCATGTGAAGGAAACGCCCAAGTGACCGTCCTTGTTTTCATCGGCTCGCTGCTGGCTGCCATGGCACTGGGCATGCCGCTGGCGTTTTCACTCATCGTCTCGGGCGTGGCCTTGATGCTGCACCTGGACAACTTCGACACCCAGATCGTCTCGCAGAACCTGATCAGCGGGGCCGACAACTTTCCCCTGATGGCGGTACCCTTTTTCATGCTCGCCGGCGAGTTGATGAACGCCGGCGGCATGAGCCGGCGCATCGTCGAGTCGGCCATGGTCTGGGTGGGCCATCTTCGCGGCGGCCTGGGCTATGTGGCCGTGTTTGCCGCCATCGTGATGGCCAGCCTCTCGGGCTCGGCCGTGGCCGATACCGCCGCCCTGGCAGCGGTGCTGCTGCCCATGATGCGCTCGGCTGGCTACCGCATGGACCGCTCGGCCGGCCTGATTGCCGCGGGCGGCATCATCGCGCCAGTGATCCCCCCCTCAATCGGCTTTGTGCTCTTTGGCGTGATCGGCGGCGTCTCGATTTCCAAGCTGTTCATGGCCGGCATCTTTCCGGGTCTGCTGATGGGCTTGGCCCTGGTGGTCACCTGGGCCATCGTGGCCCGCAAAGACGAGGTCAAGGCCAGCCCCAAGGTACCCATGGGGCAGCGGCTGCGCGTGACGCTCAACGCCTTTTGGTCCTACCTGCTGGCCATCACCATCATCGGAGGCATGAAGATGGGCGTCTTCACGCCCACCGAAGCGGCCGTGGTGGCGGTGGTGTATTCGCTGTTCGTGGGCCTGTTCATTTACCGCGAAATCAAGCTGCGCGACCTCTACGGCATCGTGCTGGCAGCAGCCAAGACCTCCTCGGTCGTGATGTTCCTGGTCGCCGCCGCCCTGGTCAGTGCCTGGCTGCTGACGGTGGCCAACATCCCGAACCAGATCGCCGAGATGATGAAGCCCTTCATCGACAACCCCAAGCTGTTGATGGTGGTGCTGATGCTGGTGGTGCTCATCGTTGGCACCGCGCTTGACTTCGCACCCACGGTGCTCATCCTCACGCCCGTGCTGATGCCGCTGGTGCGGCAGGCGGGCATCGATCCGGTCTACTTTGGCGTGCTGTTCATCATCAACAACGCCATCGGACTGCTGACGCCGCCGGTGGGCACCGTGCTCAACGTGGTCTGCGGCGTCGGCCGCATCCCGATGCATGACGTGATCCGGGGCGTCATGCCTTTTCTGATGTCCCAGGTGGTGGTGATGGGCCTGCTCATTGCCTTCCCCAGCCTGGTCATGGTTCCCCTCAAATGGCTGATGATGCGATGAACGTGCTGCAATCTTTTGACCTCAGCGGCCAGCGCGCCCTTATCACTGGCTCGTCAGCGGGCATCGGGCTGGCACTGGCCGAGGCGCTCGCCCAAGCCGGCGCCCACGTCATCATCAACGGGCGCCAGGCGGGCAAGGTGCAGGCCTGTGTGCAAGCACTACAGGCCCAGGGCCACAGCGCCAGCGCAGCCGTCTTTGACGTGACCGATGCCGATGCCGTGCAGGCGGCGGTCGATCAGATCGAGGCGCAAGGGCCGATCGACATCTTGGTCAACAACGCCGGCATGCAAATCCGCGGTCCGCTGCAAGACTATGAGCACGGCAATTGGCACACGCTGATGAAGACCAATCTGGACAGCGTCTACTTCGTCGGCCAGGCCGTGGCGCGCAAGATGATCCCGCGCGGACAGGGCAAGATCATCAACATCTGCTCGGTGCAAAGCGAGCTAGGACGCCCCGGCATCGCGCCCTACACCGCCAGCAAGGGAGCGGTCAAGATGCTCACCAAAGGCATGGCCATCGACTGGGGCCCGCTGGGAATCAACGTCAACGGCATCGGCCCGGGCTACTTCAAAACCGAGCTCAACCAAAAACTGGTCGACGACCCGACCTTCAGTGCCTGGCTGGTCGGACGCACGCCCAGCCGGCGCTGGGGTGAGTTGCAGGACCTCGGGGGCGCGGCGGTCTTTCTGGCTTCGCCCGCTTCGCGCTTTGTCAACGGCCACATCCTTTACGTCGACGGCGGAGTCACCGCCACGCTTTAAACTCCCGATCCCCACCCTCAGAGCTCAGCCATGAAATCCGTCATCTGCCACTCAGCCCAGGACTTGCGCATCGAAACCACCGAACTGCCGCCACTGGGCGACGAGCAGTTGCGCATCCAGGTCGCTTTCGGTGGCATCTGCGGCTCGGACCTGCACTACTACCAGCACGGCGGCTTTGGCACGGTGCGCATCCGCCAGCCCCTGGCCCTGGGCCACGAGGTCTCGGGCATCGTCGACGGCTGGGGGGCCAAAGTCAGTGGGTTTGTGCGCGGGCAGCGCATCGCCATCTCGCCCTCGCGGCCGTGCGGCCATTGCCGCTACTGCCAGGCCGGCCAGCACAACCACTGCCTGAACATGCGCTTTTACGGCAGCGCCATGCCCTTCCCGCACATTCAGGGCGCTTTTAGCGAGCAGATCGTGATCGAGCGCCATCAGGCCCACCCGATTGGCGATCACCTGAGCCTGTCGCAGGCCGCGCTGGCCGAGCCGCTGTCGGTGGGTCTGCATGCGATTGCGCGCGCCGGCAGCGTGCTGGGCCAGCAGGTGCTGGTCACCGGTTGCGGGCCGATCGGCTCGCTGCTCATCGGCGCGCTGCGCCGCGCCGGTGCAGGCCGTATCGTGGCCGCCGACATTGCCGACCTGCCGCTTAAGTGCGCCCGCCAGATGGGCGCTGACGAAACCATCCATCTGGGCAACGCGCCGCAGGCGCTGGAGGCCTACAAGGCCGACAAGGGCCAGTTCGATACCGTGTTTGAGGCCTCTGGCAGCCCGGCCGCGCTGCGCACCGCGCTCGATGTGATCCGGCCGCGCGGTGTGCTCATTGCCGTGGGCATGGGTGGCGACATCAGCTTGCCCATGACCCAGCTGGTGGCCAAAGAGGTGGACCTTCGGGGCACCTTCCGCTTCCATCCCGAATTTGCCACCGCAGTGCGCTTTCTCAATGAAGGGCTGATCGACGGCCGACCCGTCATCACCGGCGTGCTGCCCATGGAGCAGGCGATCGAGGCCTTCGACTTGGCGGCCGACAAAAGCCGCTCGCTCAAGGTGCAGATCCAGTTTGCGGCGCAGGCCGCTTGAACGGCCAGCCCTCGCCCCCCATCGAACCAAGGAATTTCCGTGAAAAAAGTTGCTCTCGTCACTGGCGCCAGTTCGGGCATTGGCCAGGCCTGCGCCCTGGCCTTGCTCAAAGAGGACTGGCAAGTGGTGCTGGTGGGCCGACGCGCCGACGCGCTGGAGCAGGCCCTGAGCCGCGCTGCCGGTGCCCAGGGCCTGGCCCTGCCTGCCGATGTCTCCGACGAAAACCAGGTCCGCGCCCTGTTTGAACAGGTGCGCGAGCGCTTCGGACGACTCGATCTGCTGTTTAACAACGCGGGCATCTCGCTGCCCACCACCTTGCCGGGCGATGTCAGCGGGCAAGACTGGCGCAAGATGGTCGACGTCAACCTCAACGGCGCCTTCTACTGCCTCTCGCACGCCTTCAAGCTGATGCAAGAGCAGTCGCCGCAAGGCGGTCGCATCATCAACAACGGCTCGATCTCCGCCCATGTGCCGCGCTACGGCTCGATCGCCTATACAGCCACCAAACACGCCATCTCGGGCCTGACCCGCGCGGCCTCTCTGGACGGGCGTGCCTTTGGCATCGCCGTCGGCCAAATCGACATCGGCAACGTCGCCTCCGACATGACCGAGCGCATGGCCAAGGGCGTGCCGCAGGCCGACGGCACCATCAAGGCCGAGCCGCGCATGGACATGTCGGCGGTGGTGGAAACCTTCATGAGCATGGCCCGCCTGCCGCTGTCGGCCAACATCCTGTTTACCACCGTGATGGCCACCAACATGCCCTACGTGGGCCGCGGCTGAGGCCTTGGCACGCTGAACTCGCGCCTAGGGACCCCAGCGAGCCGCGCGCACGTTCTGCCCACGCTCATGCAAGACAAAGACATCGGCCTCATTGGCCTGGGCGTCATGGGTGAAAACCTGGCGCTCAATTTTGTGGGGCAGGGCTTTGCGGTTGGCGGCTTTGACAGCGACGCTGCCAAGCGGGCGAGCTTTGCGCAGCGCACACAGGGCCTGCGCGCCGCAGCCGCGCCCGATTTGCCGGCACTGGTGGCCCAGCTCAAACGCCCTGCCCGACTCTTGCTGATGGTGCCTGCGGGCGCCGCGGTCGATGCGGTGCTGGCCGAGTTGACCGCCCTGCTGCAAGCCGGGGACGTGGTCATCGATGGCGGCAACACCCTGTTTACCGACACGCAGCGGCGGCTGCTACAGATGCAGGCGCATGGCGTTTTGTACGTAGGCGCCGGCGTCAGCGGCGGCCAAACGGGCGCGCTGCTTGGGCCGGCCCTCATGCCCGGTGGCTCGGCCGATGCATGGCCCCTGGTGCAGCCCATGCTGGAAGCGATCGCGGCGCGGGCCGACGACGGCCAGCCCTGTTGCGCCTGGATGGGCGCAGGCGGCGCCGGCCATTTCGTCAAGATGGTGCACAACGGCATTGAGTACGCCGACATGCAGACCATCTGCGAAGCCTACTGGCTCATGCACCAGTTGCTGCAAATGCCCGCTCATGAGATTGGCCAGGTGTTTGCGCGCTGGAGCGATGGCCCCTTGAGCAGCTACCTGATCGACATCACGGCCGACATCCTGGCCCACCAAGACCCCGACAGCGGCGCTGCACTGGTCGACAAGATCCTCGATACGGCCGAACAAAAAGGCACTGGCAAATGGGCCAGCCAGGTGGCGCTCGATCTGGGCGTGCCGGCGCCCACCATTGCCCAAGCGGTATCTGCACGCACCCTCAGCGCACTCAAAGGCGAGCGCGTGGCTGCCGCCGGCGTGCTCACTGGCGCACGCACACCGGCGGCCACAGGCCTGCCTGCGCAGGCCCTGATCGAGCGCATCGGCAGCGCCCTGCTGGCCGCCAAGGTCTGTGCCTACGCGCAGGGCTTTGCGCTGCTGCGAGCAGCCGATCTGCAATACGGCTGGCAATTGCCCATGGCCACCATCGCAGGCGTTTGGCGCGCCGGCTGCATCATCCGGGCCCGACTGCTCGAGGACATTCGGCAGGCCCACGAGGCCCAGCCCGAACTGAGCAACCTGCTGCTGGCGCCTCGCTTTGCCACCCTCATGGTGCAGGCCCAGCAGGACCTGCGCGAAGTGGTGGCCCTGAGCGCCTTGCACGGCGTGGCCGCGCCCGCCTTCATGAGCTCGCTGGCCTACTACGACGCCTACCGCTCGGCTCGCCTACCGGCCAATTTGCTACAGGCTCAGCGCGACTACTTTGGCGCGCACAGCTACCAGCGCACCGACCGAGCCGGCCACTTCCACACCCGCTGGCAGGACTGAGGCTCAGTCCAAGCCCAAAGTCGGGCGGGAGTCCCATCGCGCCGGGGGCGGCGCTCCCACAGAACAAGCCGGCCCTGGTGATAACGGCTGTGGGAGCCGCGCCCCCGCGGCGATGACGCCCGGAGACGATCAGCGGCTGGTGCGCACCATCGCGTCGGATCGCTTGTGCAGATCGGGCAGCAGCTCCAGGCCCAGACCGGGCTTGTCGTTGAGGCTGATCATGCCGTTGCGCACGCGCGGCAGCTCCGTCACCAGCTCTTTGTACCAGCCGGTGTAGAAGGCCCGCACACTTTCCTGAATCAGCGCGTTCGGTGCGTGCAGCGACAGATGCGTCGATGCGGCCCAAACCACCGGGCCGGTGCAATCGTGCGGGGCCACCGGCAGCTGCCAGGCATCGGCCATCGCGGCGATCTTGCGCGCCTCGGTCAGGCCCCCGCACCAGCTCAGATCGAGCATGGCCACACCGGCCACGCCGGTTTGCAGGTAGTCCTTGAAGCCCCACTTGTAGCTCAGAGTTTCACTGGCGCAAATCAGCGCCTTGCAGTCCTGGGCATATTGCTTGAGCAGGTCCAGGCTGTCCATGCGGATCGCGTCTTCATGCCAGAAGGTGTTGAACTCCTGCAGCGCTCTAGAGATCTTGCAGGCCATCGGCAGGCGCCACAGACTGTGGAACTCCACCATGATGTCCATCTTCTCGCCCACCGCCTTGCGGATCTTGCGAAAAGGCTCGAGCGCGCGGTCGAGGTCCTGCGGGCTGATGTACTGGCCATGCGACTGCTCGGCGGCCACATCGAAGGGCCAGATCTTCATGCCCGTGATGCCCTCGGACAGCAGCGACTGGGCCAACTCGTCGGCGTGGTGCAAAAAGCCCTGCAGATCCTCATAGGGCCCGGCGTTGTTGCCCAGGCCCCAGTTCGAGCTGCTCTGATTGACATTGCTGCGAATGTACTGATAGCCCGCGCAGGTGTTGTAGATGCGAATCTCGTCGCGGCTCTTGCCGCCCAAAGCCGTGTGCACCGGCATGCCGGCGGCCTTGCCAAACAGATCCCACAAGGCGATGTCGATCGCCGAATTGCCACGCGTCTCCACGCCCGAGCCGCGCCAGCCCAGATAACCGGTGAGATCACGCGCCCTGGCTTCAATGGCCAGCGGGTCCTGCCCGATCAGTTTGGCCGCAGCCCACTCGTGCAAATACGCCTCGACCGCCTGCGCGCCCATAAACGTCTCGCCCAGACCGACCAGGCCCTCGTCGGTGTGCAGCCTGACCCACAGTATGTTGGGAAACTCGCCGAGTCGAATGGTTTCGAGTTGCGTGATTTTCATGACCAAACTCCAGGAGCACAAAAAAAACCCGCGACCGAAGTCGCGGGGTCTTCACAAGAAGGCGATCAGCCGCCGCGCGCCTTGCGCAGCTCGTCTTGCACCAGCTTGATGGCTTCGGCGCCAATCGAGTCCTTGTGCTTGTCATAGACCGAGGCCACGCGGGCGCGGATGCGGTTTTGCTCGGCCGCGGTGATCTCGTTGACCTGCATGCCCTTGGTGCGCAGGCTCGACAGCGACTTCTCGTTAAGAGCGCGGTTGGCTGCACGCTGCACCTTCTGGCCTTCCATCGCCGCCTCACGCAGCACCGCCTGCTCTTGCGGGCTGAGCTGGTCCCACAGCTTCTTGCTGTAGAGCACCAGGAAAGGCGTGTAAGCATGGCGCGTGACGCTCAGGAACTTCTGCACCTCGTTGAACTTGGACGTCTCGATGGTGACGAAGGGGTTTTCCTGGCCATCGATCGTCCGGGTCTCCAGAGCGGTGAACACCTCGGGGAAGGCCATCGGCACCGCGTTGGTCCCCAAGGTGCGGAAGGTGTCGAGGAAGATGTTGTTCTGCATCACGCGCAGCTTGACACCCTCGAAATCCTCCAGCCGGTTGACCGGGCGCTTGCTATTGGTCAGGTTGCGAAAGCCGTTTTCCCAGTAGGCCAGATTGACCAGGCCAGCGGCTTCAAGCCTGGCGTTGAAGTAACGGCCGGCCGGGCCGTCGAGCACCGCATCGGCTTCCTTCTCGTTGGCAAACAGGAAGGGCAGATCAAACACGCCCAGCTCCTTGACGATGCCCACCAGAGGCGAGCTCGAGGTGCAGACCATCTCTTGCGTGCCTGCGCGCAGCGCTTGGCTGGCCTGCAGGTCACCGCCGGCCGAGCCGCCCCAGAAGGCCGTGATCTTCATCTTGCCACCGGTTTTGGCCGCCAGCACTTCTTGCATTTTCTTGACGCCCACGCCCACCGGATGGTCTTCGTTCACACCGTTGGTGAACTTGATGTTGCGATCGGCAAATTGCGCCAGCGCACTGGTGCTCACCAGCACGGCGCCGGCCACCAGAGCTGCAAGATTTCTGCGTTTGAACATAAATGTCTCCTTCTACATGCACACAGGGTTAAAAAATCAGCTCAACATCCACTTGAGCGGGACGAGAACCAGGGGGGGGAAAGCAACCAACAAAGCCAGCACGATCAATTGCGCCACCAGGAAGGGCAACACGCCCCAGAAGGCGCGGTCCATGCTGATCTTGGCCACGCCGCAAACGACGTTGAGCACGGTGCCCACGGGCGGCGTGATCAGGCCAATGGCGTTGTTCATGATAAAGAGCACGCCAAAGTACACCGGGTCGATGCCCGCTTGCTTGACCACCGGCATCAGCACGGGGGTCAAGATCAGCACGGTGGGCGTAAAGTCCAAGGCGGTGCCCACCACAATGACCAGCAGCATCAGCACCACCATGAGCAACATCTTGTTGTCCATGAAGGGCTCCATCATCTTGGCCACCTCGGCCGGAATATTGGCCACAGTGATGAGCCAGGCACTGACCATGGCAGCGGCCACCAGAAACATAATGACCGCGGTGGTCTTGCCGGCAGTCAAAATCAGCTGGTAAAGGGCCGAGAACTTGATCTCGCGGTAGACGAAAGCACCGATCACAAAGCTGTAAACCGCAGCCACCACCGCCGCCTCGGTGGGGGTGAAGGCCCCGATCTTCATGCCGCCGATGATGATCACCGGCAAGGCCAGGGCCAGCAGCCCCTCGCGTGTGGCCTGCAAGCGCTGGCGCAGGTTCATGCGCTCACCAGGTTGAACCTGGTCGCGGCGTGCGACCCACCACCAAGCGATGCCGATTGCAATGCCCATCATGATGCCGGGCACGATGCCAGCCAAAAACAGCTTGGTGATCGATACATTGGCCGCCACACCAAAAATGATGAAGCCGATCGAGGGCGGAATCACCGGCGCGATGATGCCGCCCGAAGCGATCAGACCGGCCGAGCGGCCCACGTCGTAACCGGCTTTGCGCATCATGGGGATGAGCAGCGCCGCCAGCGCAGCGGTGTCGGCCACCGCCGAGCCCGACAGCGACGCCATGATGATGGCCGCCATCACCGCCACATAGCCCAGACCGCCACGGAAATGCCCGACCCAGGCCATCGCCATGTTGACGATGCGCCGGCTCAAGCCGCCGGCGTTCATGAACTCGCCCGCGAGCAGAAAAAACGGCACGGCCAGCAGCGGGAAATTGTCGGCACCGTCGACGAAGCGCTGCGCCAGGATCTGGCTGTCAAAGGACGGGATCACGCCAGTGGCAGCCAGATAGGCCATGAGCGACAGGCCACAGACCAGCAGCGCGTACGCAATCGGCATGCCCAGGGCCATGGCGCCGAGCAGGCTCAAAATGAAGATGCTGACGGTCATTTGCGCGCCCCCCCGCTTTGGGCAGTGGCGGCCTCAGGCAGGCCTTCCGATTCAATGACCACCACCAAATCGTTTTCTTGAAGTTGGCCCGTCAAAAGCTTGTAGAGCATGTGCAGATTGATCAGGGCCATGACCACCGACACCACATAGCCCACGCCATAAATCCAGATCATGGAGATGCCCACCACCGGCGAGACGTTGGTCACCTGCAGCTCGTGCATGCGCCAGGTGCCCTGCAAAAACAGCAGGTTGCAAATGAGCATGAGGATTTCGCTGAGGAAAAGGCAGACCTTCTTGCCCAGCAAGGGCAGGCGTCTGACCAGGGTGTCCACACCCAGATGACCTTTTTCGCGCATGGCCACCATGGCGCCGATATAGGTCAGCCAGATAAAGCAGTAGCGCGACATTTCCTCCGAGATCAAAATCCCGGAATTCATGGTGTAGCGCAGCACCACGTTGCCAAACACCATGACCACCATCGCCACTAGGCAGGCCACGATGATGGCTTCGAGCGCCTTGAAAAACAGATCGATCAGCCTTTGCACCCAGGGTCTCCCTTCAAGCGGCCAGCAAGCGCTTGGCCGCACCGGCCACCCGCGGCAATTTGCGCCGCGTCGCCAGCACATGGTCGATGTCGTCGTTGGCCGCTTCGATGAGCACCATCAAGGCGCGCTCGGCCTGCTCCGGCGCATGCGCAATCACCGCATCGAGCACCGCGCGGTGCAGCGGCAAGGATTCGCGCGGACCGTCCTTGATGCGGGTGGAAATCTCAAAACTCATGCGCAGCAGAGAGCTGAGCGCACGCCCCATTTGCACCATCATGCGGTTGTGCGAGGCCAGCAGCAAGCCCTGGTGAAAGCGCAGGTCATAGACCACATAGTCCCCGCCAAATTCGATGGCCTGCTTCATGCCGCTGTAGGCCTGTTCCAGAAAAACAATGTCCGCTGCGTTGGCCTTGGCCGCCGCCATGCGCACGGCTGCTGGCTCGACCACCAGGCGCAGCTCTTGCAGATCGCGCACGAACTCGGGCGTCAGGCCAGACTGCGCCTGCCAGGCAATGACGTCCGGATCAAACCAGTTCCATTCGTCGGCCGGGCGCACACGCGTGCCCAGCTTGGGGCCAGTGACCAGCAAACCCTTGGCCGCCAAGGACTTGATGGCCTCGCGCACCACGGTGCGGCTCACGCCCATCTGCTCGCACAGCACCGGCTCGGGCGGCAGGCTCGCGCCGATGGCGTGCCGACCCGAAACGACGGACAAACCGAGTCGTTCCAGCGTGTGTCCGTGGATGTTCTTGACCATGACGCGCAGTGATTTGCCGGCAATCATATGATGAATAACGCGCCCCGCCCCACTCAGGAAAACCCTTGATCGGCAGGGCCTTGGGCCGCAATGCCCTGTGTGCCATCGGGTTTTCCGGGAGTCCCGAGCGCACCAAACATCATATGATTGGGCCCCCTTGTTTTGCCGTTAAAGGACGCACCGCCCATGAGCTCGCCCGCCCGCAAAAAACCTTCCGAATTGCGCTCTCAGCAATGGTTCGGCCGCCAGGACCGCGACGGCTTTGCCTACCGCAGCTGGGTCAAGGGCAAGGGCGTGCCGCACGACCAGTTTGATGGCCGCCCGGTCATCGGCATCTGCAACACCTTCAGCGAACTGACGCCCTGCAACTCGCACTTTCGCACCCTGGCCGAGCAGGTCAAGGTGGGTGTCTATGAGGCCGGCGGCTTCCCGCTCGAATTTCCAGTCATGTCGCTGGGCGAAACCCTGCTGCGCCCCACTGCCATGCTTTACCGCAATCTGGCCAGCATGGACGTTGAAGAAAGCATACGCGGCAACCCGATCGACGGCGTGGTGCTGCTCATGGGCTGTGACAAGACCACGCCTTCACTGCTCATGGGCGCATCGAGCGTGGGCCTGCCCTCCATTGGCGTCTCCGGCGGCCCCATGCTCAACGGCAAATGGCGCGGCCAGGAACTCGGCTCGGGCACCGGTGTGTGGAGCATGAGCGAGCAGGTGCGCGCCGGCACGCTCAAGCTGCAGGACTTCTTCGAGGCCGAAAGCTGCATGCACCGCAGCCACGGCCACTGCATGACCATGGGCACGGCCAGCACCATGGCCAGCATGGTCGAGGCGCTGGGCATCGGCCTGCCAGGCAACGCCGCCTACCCAGCAGTCGACGGTCGGCGCAATGTGCTGGCGCGGCAAGCAGGGCGGCGCATCGTCGAGATGGTGCACACCGACCAAACCATCAGCAAGGTGCTCACGCGCGAGGCATTCGAGAACGCCATCCGCACGCTTGCGGCCATTGGCGGCTCGACCAATGCGGTGATCCACCTCATTGCCATTGCCGGCCGCCTGGGCATCAAGCTGACTGTGGACGATTTCGAGCGCCTGGGCAGTGAGCTGCCCTGCCTGCTCAATCTGCAGCCCTCGGGCGAGCACCTGATGGAAGACTTCTGCTACGCCGGCGGCCTGCCCGTGGTGATGAAGGAGATCGAGCACCTGCTGCACCGCGACATCGTCACGGCCAGCGGCAAGACAGTGGCCGAGAACATTGCCGATGCGGTCAACTACGACCCTCGCGTCATCAAGACCTTCAAGGCCCCGTTCAAGGAGAAAGCCGGTATTGCCATCTTGCGGGGCAACCTGGCGCCGCGCGGTGCGGTCATCAAGCCCAGCGCGGCCACGCCAGCGCTCATGGTGCACACGGGCCGGGCGGTCGTCTTTGAAGACAGCGACGACTTCCACAAGCGCATCGACGACGAAAACCTCGACGTGGACGAAACCTGCATCCTGGTGCTCAAGAACTGCGGCCCCAAGGGCTATCCCGGCATGGCCGAGGTCGGCAATATGCCGCTGCCGCCCAAAGTGCTGCGCAAAGGCATCACCGACATGGTGCGCATCAGCGATGCCCGCATGAGCGGCACCGCCTACGGCACGGTGGTGCTGCACACCTCGCCCGAGGCCGCTGCGGGCGGCCCGCTGGCCGTGGTCAAAAGCGGCGACCTGATCGAGCTCAACGTGCCCGAGCGCAAGCTGCAACTGCTGATCAGCGACGAAGAATTGGCGCGGCGATTGGCCCTGTGGGAAAAACCCGCCCCTGCCATGAACTCAGGCTACTGGAAACTCTACATCGACCATGTGCTGCAAGCCGACGAGGGCGCCGACCTGGACTTTCTGGTGGGCCAGCGCGGTGCGGCCGTGCCCAAAGACAACCACTGAATAAGGACTCATCCATGCGGATCTTGGTCACCGGCGGGGCCGGCTTTGTGGGCGCGCGTCTGTCGCGCGAAATTTTGCGGCGCGGCCATCTCGGGGGCCAGGAGGTCAAAGAGTTGGTCATCGCCGACCTGTTCCCGGCCCCGGCTGACCTGCTGGCCGACGCCCGCGTGCGCGGCCATGCCGGGCCCATGCTCACGCAAGGCGAGCTGCTGGCCAGCGGCTTTGACGGCGTCTTTCACCTGGCCTCGGCGGTTTCGGGCGAGTGCGAGCTGGACTTTGACCTGGGCCTGCGCTCCAACCTCGACAGCACGCGGCTGCTGCTCGACAGCATCCGCGCCTCGGGCAAGGCCAG